>CAYQAJ010000198.1:0-9770 GCA_964415245.1 uncultured Pirellulaceae bacterium
TGATTGCCGACGGGCATCATCTTCCCGCGGCGGTGGTCAAGTCGATGGTGCGGGCCAAGACGCCGTCGCGGTGCGTGCTGGTAAGCGACGTGACGTCGCTCGCCGGCATGCCGCCGGGACGATACGAAACGGGGCTCGGCGCGATTGAGGTGCTCGACGACGGTAAACTGGTAGTGGCGGGTCAGCGCGATATCCTGGCTGGTGCGTCGCTGCCGATTTCGTACTGCGTGGCCAACGTGATGCGATTTGCCGGCGTGCGGCTGAAGACAGCCGTCGAAATGGCGTCGACGCGGCCGGCACAGCTCATCGGGCGGCCGCCGGGAAAGCTCGAAGTGGGCGCCGCAGCCAACCTGGTGCTGTTCGACATCCCCGATGAGAGCAGCCGCGAACCGCTGGACGTGCGGACAACGGTCAATTCCGGCCGGGTGGTATTAGGAGCGGTGTAACGTGCGTTTCGACATGGTGCAGCACGAAACGACGGCCGAAAACCGCGCGTGATGCCCCGATCGGGGGGAACGAAGCCACGTCGTTGGATGGCCTCGAAAAAACGGCCGAAACCTGCGTGGGATTTGCAATTCGACCCACTTCGGCGGTAAGTTAATGGGCTGGGGGAATCGCTCAGACGCATTCCAGGAACCGCATTTAAGGAGCATGACCATGTCGCGCCACAATCGCCGCGAGTTTCTCAGTACGGTCGGACAGGGGATGCTCATCGCCAGCGTCGGCTACGCGACCGCCATGGACCTGGGCCTGGCACGCGCGCTGGCCGAAGAAGAACCGGAGGCTCTCGACTTCGGGCCGATGGAGAAGCTGGTGGCGCGAATCCAGGAGACGCCGCCGGAGAAAATCCTTCCCTGGGCCGTCGGGCTGATGGAAGAGGGCACGTCGCTCAAGCGACTGGTAGCCGCGGCCGCGCTGGCCAACGCCCGCACCTTCGGCGGCGAGGATTACGTCGGCTTCCACACGCTGATGGCGCTGGGCCCCTGTCTCGACATGGCAAAGCAGCTTCCCAGCGATCGGTCGGCGCTGCCCGTGCTGAAGGTGCTCTATCGCAACAGCACGCGGCTGACGGAACAAGGTG
The DNA here is from genome assembly GCA_964415245.1 of uncultured Pirellulaceae bacterium. Taxonomy (GTDB): domain Bacteria; phylum Planctomycetota; class Planctomycetia; order Pirellulales; family Pirellulaceae; genus CAYQAJ01. The sequence continues at coordinate 1,082 of CAYQAJ010000198.1, forward strand.
GCCGCTCGCAGGAGGTGCTCAAGCCGGTGACTGCAGAATTGGCCCGCGACGCCGACGGCGGCGACGCCATACGCGAGGCGGTGCATCGGCAGGACGTCGACGCTGCCGAGAAGGCGCTGGCCGCGCTGGTCAAGCGCGACGGCGTCGAAGCGTACAACGACCTGTTGCTCACCGTTGAGGAAGCGACCGAGGTACACCGCGTGGTGTTGGCCCATCGTGCGTGGGACATGATGGAGCTGGTGGGCCGCGATCATGCGCTGTCGATGTTCCGCCAGTCGCTACGGTACTGCGTGCGAAACGAGGGGTCCAGCGCCAAGTACTTCGAGGAGCCCCGCACACTGCTGCCGAAGCTGCTCGACCAGTTCAAGCTGGTGGGCAAGGCGGCCGGCACGCGCGTGGGCGACGATGCGTGGGTCGAGGAGATGAGCCGCACGTTGTTCGAGTCGACGCCGCCCCAGGCGGCCGAAGCGGCGGCTGCGGCGCTGGCCGATGGCATCGCGCACGAATCGCTAGGCCAGGCGATCGCGGTGACGGCCAACCAGTTGGTGCTCCGCGACTCTGGACGGCGTGAAGGGCAGACGGCGGCCAACAAGCCCGTCGGAAGCGTACACGGCGACTCGATTGGCGTGCATGCCTGCGACTCGGCCCATGCTTGGCAGGGGATGGCGCGGATCAGCAACCAGCGCAACTCGGTGGCCTGCCTCATTCTGGCCGCGTACCAGGTGGCCAAGGACCGCGTGAACCGCGGCGGCGACTTCCTCAACTGGGAGCCGCGCCCCTACGAGGCCGACCTGGAAAAGATCGAGACCCGCGACGCCAAGTCGCTGCTCACCGCGCTGGACGGCGCCATCCGCGAGCAGAATCAGTCGCAGGCCTGCGCCGTGGCGCATCGCTACGGCGACCTGGGCCACTCGGCCAGCGACCTCTTGAACGTTCTATTGCACTTCGCCACCAGCGACGACGGCGCGCTGCACCACGAGAAGTTCTACCGCACCACGACCGACGAGTTTGCCGCGCTGAGCGAGAAATTCCGTTGGCGGCAGCTTGTGGCCCTGGCCCGGGTCACGGCCAGCGGCTACGGCCAACCCGCCCCCGGCTACGCCGAGGCCTGCGGCCTGCTGAACGTGAAGGCGTGAGCGTGGGGCAGACATTCCTGTCTGCCAAGCGTGGCATTGCTGGAACGGCGCGCTACGTTCGAGTAGCGCGTGCCTTCTTGCTCGTTAGAATGGCAGCACACGAACGCGCGACTTTCTCGCGTCGACGACGACGATCGCTCCCGCCGCCAATGCGGCATCATATTGACGCAGCGCTGTAATGACCGTCGGGCCCACGTCTTCGGGCAAAACATTTTGGCCACGTAGTTGCAGTACGCTCGGTCCGGTTGCGTGTGTTAGCGCGAGCGTGGTCCCGAAATCCAAGTCGTGAGTGAACACCACGTGAGTGTTGGCGAGCGCCCACGCCATAATTACCGCGTCTTCGGCACGCGGGTCCCCCAACTGTGGACCAATGAACGGCCGACCAGCCGTGGCGCGCAAGCTCGGAAACCCACTCTTCCGAGAGATTCATGTCGACAACGAGTTGCACGCTCATTGAGCAACCAGCGGCACTTCGCGCTCCTCGAGCCGCCACGCGGCGTAGGCAAGCGCGGCATCGATGTCTTCGGCCTCAAGGTGCGGGTAAGCTTGCAGAATGCGCTCGCGAGACTTGCCGCTGGCCAGTAATCCCAGAATAGTACCGACCGTAATGCGCAAACCACGAATACAGGGTTTCCCCCCCATAACCGCGGGATTGAGGGTAATACGTTCAAACTGCATGGAACATCTCCTCAAGAATCACGGGGAGCCGCGAGATTCGCCACGTAGTTGCTCCCAGGGAACGGCTCCTTCCCAGTCGCCTGATCGCCGTTGGAGTTCCGCCTCGAAGTCTGGATCGTCAACCGACCACCCCGGCGCGTCGCCAGGCAAATTTTCGAGCAAGCGCCCCACGATCAACATGCGATCGTCTTCCGACAATTGAAGGGCTGCGTCCAGAATCTCATCACGGCGGGCTGACATGTCGTTAATTCCTCACCCAGGCCGACGTGTAGTGTTGTCTGGGCCCACAGGGGGCATTTTACCACTCCGCCCATGGATGAGCCAATCTCGCCTTCACTTGATGGGTCTAGCCGCTGGATTACCTTATCAATGGGAAAACCTTCTTCAACCACTAGGAAACGTAGTACTCGTAACCGCAGGCTCACGCCCGAGGAAGCCGCTCGGTACAAGGCGGTAAGCAACCGCGTTGCCGAGGAACTGCCCAATTTGATCGTCCGCCATGAAGAGCGCATGGCAAGCCTCGATCAGCTTGAGGCGCTACTGCGGCAACTGAAGGCCGCGCGTGAGGCGAAGGGCCTAAGCCTTGCCGACTTGACAGATTTGACCGGCATGGATCGCTCGGCCTTATCCAAGCTCGAAACGGGCCAGCGCCCGAACCCCACCGTGGAAACCCTCGTTCGCTATGCCGAAGCAGTGGGCAAGCGCCTTGTCGTCTCGCTGGCCGAGGCTCAGGGAGAGTAGGATTCGCCAATTCAACTGAACCCTCGTCCCGCTGGGCGCACTAAGATAGAAGGGAGTGCGCAAATGCCGGCGGACAATGCACTTTCCGCCTCCGGAGAAAGTTTGATAGACTGCAATCGGCGTCGCTGGTAGCATTGCCACCGAGCCAGCATTGCAACCGATTGTCCCCCAGCGCAAACCGGCCACCCATGAACACGCAATTATCCCGACGCGGCGCACTGAAGACGATGGCGGCCTTGGCGGGCAGCGCGGTCCTGGCCGACCGGCTCGGCCGACCGGTGCGCGCCTCGCGGATGAATCCCAAGTGGGAAAGGGCGATGGACGCCGGGCTGCAGTGGGTCGCCCGAACCCAGTCGAAGCTCGGCCACTGGACGGCCAGCAACTTTCCCACGGCCATGACTGCCCTGGCGGGCACGGCACTCGTCAGCTCGGGATCGACCGCGGTGCAAGGCCCCTACGCCAAGAACATTCGCCGGGCCGTCGACTACCTCGTCACCAAGTGCCGCGACAACGGCCTCATCGGCGACCCCCTGACCGACAACCGCTACACGTACGGCCATGGCTTCTCGATGCTGCTCCTCTCCCAGGTGCTCGGCGAAGAAGAAGACGCCGACCGGCGGCAGGAGCTGATCGACATCTTGACAAAGGCCGTCGAGTTCAGCGCGTTGGCCCAGACCGAGTCCGGCGGCTGGGGATACGTCAGCGCCAAGGACGGCAACAACTTTGACGAAGGCTCGACCACGATTACGCAGGTGCAGGGACTGCGCGGCTGCCGCAACGCGGGCATCCCGGTTCCCAAGGAGATTATCGATAAGGCCAAGGAGTACATTTACAACTGCAAGAACTCCGACGGGGGAATCTCGTACAGCTCGCGTAATCGGGGCAGCTCGCGGCCTGCCATTACCGCTGCCGCGCTGGCCGCGCTGTTCAATGCGGGCGACTACGACAGCGAGCAGGTGCCCGATATGCTCGAGTACTGCAAAAAGAACCTGTACACCATCGCCGGAGGCGCCCGCGCCTTCGGCCACTGGCATTACACCTACCTCTACTACTCGCAGGTGGTTTACCGGCAGGGCGACGACGAGTGGGAGCCGTTCCGCGATAAGCTCTACGACAAGATCATTACCGAGCAGACGAGCGAAGGAAACTGGACCGGCAACATCGGCCCTATCTACGTCACCGCCTGCAACCTCATCATGTTGCAGCTCGATAAGGCGTTCCTGCCGATTTACCAGCGGTAGGAAAGCAGGAACAACGTAGTGCGTTGACCTCGTTCCCAGGCTCCGCCTGGCAACGCCCTGTCTGGCCGGCTCCGCCGGCGCTCCCTCATTCGCGCGATCGAGGGAATCCAGAAGCGGCGGTTACAATCGCCTCGACCACGCCGGCCATCGTGTACTCGCGCGCTTCGGACGCCGGCTGGTAACCCAGCTCGCGCAGCGTCTGGGAAGTCACGGGGCTGATGCTTGCCAGCCGCGTACGGGCCAGTGACGGCCCGAACATGGCAGCCAGCGACCGGGCGATGGCGCTGCTGGTCACCGCCACCCAGTGCACCTGCCCCTGCTGCATGAGCCGCGCGGCTTCGGCATCCGGCTCGGTCACGTCGGTGCTCGAATAAACGACCACCTGATGTACTTCGCCCCCCGCGGCGGAAAGTTGTTCGGCGAGCACCTCGCGGCCTCGGCTGGCGCGTGCCAGAAGGAAACGCTTGCCGAGCGCTACGCCGGAAAGCGCCTCGGCCAGCGCTTCGGCGCGGTACTCGTCGGGCGCCAGGTCGGTGTGTAGATGATACTGGGCCAGCGCGTCCGACGTGCCGGGGCCAATGGCCGCCAGCTTCACGCCGGTGAGGGCCCGCATGTCGCGCCCGGTTTCGAGCAGCCGGTCGAGCAGGTACCGCACTCCGTTGGCGCTGGAGAACACCAGCCAATCGAACGACGCGAGCCGAGCCAGGGCGTCGTCGACGCGCTCCCAGTCGGGAGGATCGGAGATTTCAATGGCTGGCTGCACCACCACGTCGGCTCCCAACTCCGCCAGGGGATCGCACAGCGACGCCGCTTGCTCCCAAGGCCGCGCCACCAGCACGCGCACTCCGAACAGCGCACGCTTCTCGAACCAGGTAGCCGCCGCGTCGAGGTCCACCACGTCCCCCACGATCACCACGACGGGCGGGCGCATGGGCGGCGGTCCGGCCAACCGCTCGGCCACGCTGTCGAGGGTGCAGCGGATCGTCTGCTGATCCGGAAGCGTACAGCGGCGAACGATGGCCGTGGGAGTTCCCGGCGGCTTTCCCGCCGCAATCAGCGCCGCCGTCCATTGAGCAGCCGTCGTGGCGCCCATGTAAAACACGAGCGTGCCGGGAAACTGCGCCAACGCCTCGTAGTTGAGCGAAGCGTCCGACTTGTCGAGCCCTTCCTGCCCGGTGACGAAGGCCACGGCCGAAGCCGCATCCCGGTGCGTCAGGGGCACCCCGGCATGGCTCGCGGCGGCCAGGGCCGTCGTAACACCGGGTACAATCTCGAAGTCGATCAAATGGGCCGCGAGTGCCTCGATCTCTTCGCCCACACGGGCGAAGACCATCGGGTCGCCCCCCTTGAGCCGCACCACGGTTTTCCCCTGCTCCGCCAGCTCGATGAGCTGGGCGTTGATCTCCGCCTGGGGCCAGATGCGGGTTCGACCATGCTGACCGAGGCAAATGGCGTCGGCGCCGGGGCGCAAATGTCGCAGAAGGCTGGAACTGACGAGATAGTCATACAGCACCACGTCAGCCCGCTGCAGACACTCGACGCCGCGCAGCGTGATCAGCCCGGGGTCTCCCGGCCCGGCGCCGACCAAATACACTTTGCCGAGGCGTCTTTTTGTCGGACGGGGCATCAGCGCAAAACCTACGAGAAAGCGATCCACGACAATGGGCTGCTTGTCTGATTGAACAATGCGCAGGTCGGCACCGCAAGATGCGCGATTGCCACACGGGTCGCGCCGAGGCGGCAGGGCCGACAGGGCAGCACGCCTTCAAACCGGACTTGCGCGATTGCATCGCGGTGTGAGACAATTACAATGTTGCCCGTACCTTTCGGGGCATGGGGGTGGTGGGATAGCCATTCGATTGTGGACATGATCGCCGAACCCGCGGATCAACCGTCGAACGACGAGTCGCAGCAGGACCTCATCACGCCCGCCCAGCGGCGCCGTCTGCAACAGTGCTATGACCACGCTAACAAGCTCCTGGCGCACGAGAAGTACGACTTCGACTACGCCAACACGCTGCTATCCGAGTGCGTGATGGGCGACCCTTCCAATCTAATGTACGTCGAGGCCTTCCTCGGCAACCTGCAGCGCAAATACGACAACAACAAGCGCGGGGCACGGATCAAGGGCTTCGCCAGCCGCGGGGCGATCAAGAAAGCGCTGTCCAAGTCGCAGTGGCGCGAGGTGCTGCGCCTCGGCCCGCCCATGCTCAAGCCCAATCCCTGGGACGTGCCCACGCTGCGCACCATGGCCGAAGCATGCGCCGAATTGGGCTACCACGACGTCGAGCTGCGCTACCTGAGAATGGCCCTCGACGCGAATCCCAAGGACATCGAGGTCAATCGGCACTGTGCCAAGTCGCTGGCCCGCGTCGGTCAGTACGACCAAGCCATCGCCTGTTGGCACCGCATCGAGGAGGCCAAGAAAGGCGACAAGGAAGCTGCCCAGATGATTTCGGAGTTGACCGTCGAGCGCGCCAGGCCGCAGTCGGGTGCGCCGCGCCCCACAACCGGCGGGAAGCGCACGCATCGCGACACGCCGCCGGATGTGGAGGACGAAGAAGAGGGGGCCGCGCAGCCGCCGGCTCCCAAGAAGCGCGAGATCCAACTCACCCGCCGTCAGATACTCGAAAGGGCGACTAGCGAAACGCCGGAGATCATCGAGAATTACGTCGAGCTGTCCGCAATCCTCGTCGAAGAACGCCGTTGGGCCGATGCGGAACACGTGCTGGCCAAGGCGCTGCACGTCGCGCCGGGCGATTTGAAGATCCGCCAGCGGCACGAAGACGTGCAGATCGCACGAGGCCGCCATCAATTGGGCATCGCCGAAGGTCAGGCTCAGAACGCGCCGAGCGACGAAGCCCATGAGCTGGTTACGCGGCTGCGGTCCGAGTGCGTGCGCCGCGAGCTCGAAATCTACAACGCCCGCACCCAGCGGTACCCCGACGACCCGGCCCCCAAGTACGAGCTCGGTTTGCGGCTGAAATGGGACGGCAACTTCGCCGAGGCGGTACGGCAGTTCGAACAGGCGCGCCAAAGCGACTCTTTCGCGGCGGTGGCCACGCTGGAATTGGGAGAGTGCCTGCAGCACCGGAAGGATTACCAGAAGGCCCTGGAGTGCTACGCGGCCGCGGCAGGCCTGGCCGGCGACAACGTCGAGTGCAAAAAGCTGGCCCTGTACCGCGCCGGAGTGCTCGCCACCGGCCTACGCGAGCTGGATGAGGCCGAAAAGCACCTGACCGAGTTGGCGGCGATCGACGAGGGGTACAAGGACCTTTCCGCCCGGCTGGACAAAGTGCGGCAAATTCGCGATAAACAGTGATTCGCGGCATCGCGCCGCCCGCGGCAATTACTGTTCCAGCGTCGACTCGAATCCGAACGCAAGGCCCATGCCCAACACTGCCAGCGCCAAGAAGCGACTCCGCCAGAACGTGGCGCGACGCCAGCGCAACCGATCCGTGAAATCGTCCCTTCGTACCCAGGTTCGCAAAGTACGCACGCTGGCGGGGGCCGGCAGCGTCGAAGAAGCCTCAACCGCGCTGCGTTTGGCCGCGAAGAAGCTCGACAAGGCCGCCTCCGAAAACGTCATCCATCGCAACAAGGCGGCGCGTCTGAAATCGCGGTTGTGCAAGCTGATCAAGTCGTCCGGCGGCGCCGCAAAGGCCGCCTCCTGATCGGCTCGTCCGCGCGCGTTCACCCGTTCGGCCTGAACCGCCGAAGCAGGGTGCGGCGATGCGCCGACGCCGGCCCGCGTCAACGCTGCCTTTCAGCCGCATGAGGAGACGCTGCCCATGATGCGCCGCCTGTGGATCGCCACCCTATTGCTTTCGATGGGGGCCGTCGTCGCTGCGTCGACATTGCCCCGTCGAGCGCCGTTTCGCAGCTCGCTTGCAATCGCCGCTGCCGAGCCCGGGTCGGCAAACGCTCGACAGGCATCGCCCGCCCCTTCCGTGGCGCAGGCTATCGCGACCGACAAAGGGGCGCCCGCTGCCTCCGACGAGCGTCCCGCGCTCCTCATTGCCGACTTTGAAGGCGACGACTACGGCTCGTGGACCGCCACCGGCGACGCTTTCGGCGCCGCTCCCCCGCGCGGAACGCTCCCCAACCAGCAGCCGGTAACCGGCTTTCAAGGGAAGGGCCTTGTCAATAGCTATCGCGGCGGCGACGCGACAGTGGGCAAACTCGTTTCGCCGGAATTCACCATCCGCCGCAAGCACATCAACTTTCTGCTGGGGGGCGGACGTCATCCGGAGAAGGCGTGCGTCAATCTCGTGGTCGATGGCCGCGCGGTCCGTACGGCCACCGGCGATTCCGACCAGGCGTGGCACAACGAGCACATGCTCTGGCACACGTGGGACGTCGCCGATCTCGACGGCTCCCGAGTCCGCATCGAAATCGTCGACGCCGTTACCGGCCCGTGGGGTCACATCAACGTCGACCACATCGAACAGAGCGACGAGCGTCGCGAAGTCGACTATGCCAACGTCGACGTGCGCAGCGCCATGCGGGGCGTGTTGGGCGCCGCCGAGCGATTGGCTGACGACCCGAACCGCCCGGTGCTGCACTTCCTCCCGCCGGCGCAGTGGAACAACGACCCCAACGGCACGATCTATCACAACGGCTATTACCACGTCTTTTACCAGCACAACCCCTACGGCGACGGCTGGGGACACATGCACTGGGGCCATGCTCGCAGCCGCGACCTCGTGCATTGGGAGCACCTGCCCATTGCCCTCTGGCCTTCGCGCGATCGAGGCGAGGACCATTGCTTCTCCGGCTGCTGCGTCATCGCCGACGACGGCACGCCCACGATCATTTATACGAGCATCGGGCCCGAGCGCCGGGCGGGCGACTCGGCCGAGCAATGGGGAGCGGTGGGAGACAAGGACCTCA
>CAYQAJ010000199.1:0-9737 GCA_964415245.1 uncultured Pirellulaceae bacterium
AGGCGGCACACGAGATACAAATCGCTGACGGCGCTGACCGAGTGCGATGCGCTCTGGTTGTACGCATAGGCATCGATGATCGGCGACTCTTCCGTTCGATAGGCCGGCAGGGCGAAGCTGCGCCAGTGGCGGTAGGTGAGCCAGTCGAAATCTGCCGCTTCGCGGGGCTCGCAGAGGAAGCCGCCGTCCATGGTTCGCCAACGTGTATCTGCATCGTCCCCCTGCCACCGCCGCGGAAGCGAGTCATCGAGCCGCGGCACGTGGGCCGAGTCGTGCACAGGAATCGCCAACTGTCGCAATTGATCGAGCGTCTTGCGCGCGATGCGGCCGTCGGCGTACATGTCGCCTTCGTAAATCTCGACCCGCTCACCGGGAAGTCCGACGACGCGTTTCACCGAAAGCGCTTGTGGTTCGTCGGGCGAGCGGAACGCAAAGACCTCCCAGCGGTGTGGCTGACGCCAGCGAATTGCCAGGCGATCGATCAGCACGCGTTCGCCGGGCACTACCTGGTCGTCGACCACGGGGTTCTGGCCGTAGCCGCAGTGGGGGCAGATCGCCGTCCCGCCGGCCGGCGGATTGTCGGCGTCGCAGACGATTCGGGCGCCACAGTCGCCGCATGCGACTTCGTAGTGCGGGCCCCTCAGCGCGTCGGCCATCGAGCCGCTGGCCACTCGTACCGGCTTGAGGAGTCCTTGCAGCGTGACCAGTCGAATGGCCGCCGCAGCCAGCCCCACGGCGACGACCGAAGCTACGACTCGCCGAATCCACATCGAAGCCCGACGCGAACCGCGCTTCTTCGCGGTGTGCGCGGCATCGGCCGATTGGTCGGTCGCGTTGCCCTGCTGACTGGTGGTCGGCATGGATGCCCTGCTCCTGTTCGTATCTCGCTGCGTCATCCAGTATAGCGGATCGGCAATACACGTTCGGCGGCGCGAAAGCCGACGGCGTGCCCGATATCGGGCCGTCCGCGGCGAATACCGTGGTGTGGGCGACCTGGATTCCAAGGGTCGGCATCCGGTCCCGAACCGGGTAAATCTGTACCGGCGTTCGTATCGTGATAGACTGTCGTCCCATGGCGTCGGCGGCGAGCGCGTCCCGTGGCGCGCGGAATTGCCGCGGTCGGCAGGTATTCGCAAAGGGGGGGGATCGCACCATGAGACAACGAGCACCGGCAACGATTGCGACGGTAGCCGTAATCTGCACGGCGACGTGGTTCTGCGCTTCGCTGAGCTCGGCGACGGTTCAAGCCGCCGAGTTTCGCGGTGGCGACAAGATCGTCGTGGAAGCGGAGGAAACGATCGACGATGACTTCTACGTCGCCGGCCAGGAGGTGCGCATCGACGGTACGATTAAAGGCGACCTCGTCGTCTACGCCGCCGTGGTGTACGTCAACGGCACGGTGGAAGGGGACTTGATCGCGGTCGGGCAGACAATCGTCATCGACGGCAGCGTGGGCGACACCGCGCGCATCGCCGGACAGGTACTCAAGGTGGGGGAAAAAGGACAGGTGAGCGGCGATCTCCTCGCCGCCGGCTACAGCCTCGAATGTGCCCCAGGAAGTGCGATTCAAGGGGAACTCGTGTACGCCGGGTACCAGGCGCTGCTGGAAGGTACCATCAGCCGCGACGTGCTGGCCGTAGTGAATAACTGCCAGCTCACCGGGACCGTGGAAGGCGACATGGACCTGAAGGTGGGCGCCGAGCCAGGGCAAGCGCAGCCGAATCAATTCGGTCCACCGCCCCCTGTGCCGATGCCGAATGTGCCCGTCGGTCTCACCATCACCGAGACCGCGCGGGTGGCGGGCAAGCTGAAATACCAATCGCGGGAGGAAGGGCTGATCGATCCCACGGCGCGACTGGAAGGCCCCGTCGAACATACACAACCGCCCGTCCAGCAAGTGCGCCAGCCGAAGCCGGAGGAAATAGCACTGGGCCATCTGAAGCGTTTGGCGGCGCTGTTGGTCATCGGCCTGGTGGCCATTATCGTGGCTCCTCGATTCACCGTGGGACTTTCCGAAAACGCCAGAAGCCGGCCCGTGGCCAGCTTCTTGTGGGGTGTCGTGGCCTTCTTCGCCGTGATCGGCACCATCGTGGCCGTGATCGTGGCGACCATCGCGCTGCCTGTTCTGTTCGCGTGGGCCACGCTCTCGGAGTTATCGGGCGTGTCGCTGGCGGTGGGCATCTTGTCGGCCATCGGACTGATGGGCGGCTTTTGGTTCTTCACGTCCTACCTCGCCTATGTCGTCGTCAGCTTGATGGTCGGACGATTGGTGATCCGCGGGGAGCGGGCCAACCAATTGGCGTGGCGAGTGCTGGCGCTGGTGATCGGACTGGTGGTGTTGGTCGGTTTGACCGCGATACCCTACTACGTGGGTGTGGTGATTGCCTGGATTGCCGTGCTGTTCGGACTGGGCGCCCTGTGGATGTGGATTTTCGGCGCCCGACCGGTTCCCGGCGCGCCGTCGACGCCGCCGCAAGCCACCGCGCCTCCTGCGACCAAGACGTCGCCAGCATCCACCGGTTAGCCGCGACGCGCAGCGGAGCGCGCCGCTACGGCGTCCGGAGTCGCTCTTCAGGCGTCGCAAGAGCGATCTTTCGCGGAGCGAAAGTCGACAAAGATGTCGTTCAACCCTTGCGCGCGCATGACTTGGCAAGATCGTTCAACACCTGCCGCTCTTCCTTACAGATGCTGCCGATACCGAGAATCCCTCCGGCCGCCGCAGCGACCTGGGTTCCCCGGTCGAGGATGAACTTCTTCAGAGCGTCGGCCGCATCGGGGCTCATCGAAGGAATCAGGGCCGCGATATAGGCCCTCCATGCCTCGAACAGCTTGGGATCGGGCCGATCGTGCAGCCAGTGTTCGAGCAGCTTGTAGCCGATATCGCCGGGCTTTAGACCCGACTGCTCGGCGGCGGTGAGCACGGCTCGGCGTTCGTTGGGTTCCACCCTTCCGCTGGCGTAGGCAACCTCGACCAGCGGCACAAGCGAAAGCGCGGCCAGCGTCTCGGGGCTGATATTCAGCGACACGAGGCTTTCCAGCACCTTGGTATCCGTGATGCCCGACGCCTTGGCGAGGGCTTCTTCCCTTTCCTGGGTCAGGGCCTGTTGCCGCAGCGCTTCGAGCAGCTCCTCGTTGCGTCGGGCGAAGAACGCCTCTTCCAGGGCTCGGCGACGATCGTCGAAAATGTCTTCGGGAGTCTTCATGGCTTGTCTGGTCGAACGTGTTACGCGGTCAGATGGCGGATCATCTTTACGGCGCACATCCCAGCACGGCAGCGCGCGTGAACGTCTTGATGCGACAGCCGCGCGCGCAGAAAAGGGTTGCTCCGGCCATTCGGATGATACGGACGATTCATCCGTCATCGTAATCGGCGGATGCAGAAGCGGCCAGTGGAGGCGGCCGATCCGCAAGAAGTGGACGTGCCGGGAGCGTATTGCAAAGCCGTCGCGGGCTGCCTCATTTTGCGCAGTCCGCGGAGCAAATCGCGACTGTCCCCTTCTCCGATACGGTTTTGAAATCGGCTCTAGTTTCGTCGGGCGAAGATGCCGGTCGCGTACCACACTCCGTTGCGGCCGCGCTTCATGTCGTAGCCGAACAGCGTCTGTCGGCGGCTGACGGCGCTCCAGTGGCCCGACGACTGCCGCCACGAATGCACGCACTCGTTCGCTGCATCGAAAAGCCCCTGGCCGGGCCAGCTTTCGGCGCACACTTCTTGCGCGAGCATGCCGCCTGGCAGTCGGGCATTGATGCGGTGGAACCGCGTTTCCCAGTTGTGGTGCCCTTGCAGCGTGATTCTCGCCTGATGCTGCGCGTGGCTTTCGCTTTCCGAGACCAGCACCGCGTTAATCGCGCCGTCGGTGCTGGCGGGATGTTCGGGGTGCGTGCGCACGGCGAAGATCAACGTCCGCTGCGTGAGCGTGCCGGCAGGGAGATTCAACAGAACGGCCAAGTGGTCGCGGGATAAAAAGCGGCCCGACTCGAACGGATGCACGCTCACGACGTAGCCGTAATAGCGAGCCGAGGGATCGCTCCAGTCGATCATGGCCAGTCCCCGCCCGTGGTTCATTTCCTTAAACGCCTCGTGGTCGAGCAGCCTGAGCGGCTGCCCCTGAAACTGAATGACCGTGTCGGTAGGGAGCTTGACCACCACGCACCGCTCCAGCAGCTCGCGCATGTCGTCGGACAAGAGCACGTCGGTTTCGAATCGGGTTTGGGCCTCGCCGGGAGTCGGTTCGTAGAACCAGAGGAGCAGCATCTTCTTCTGCGCCTTGGCGTGCAGCATGGCCAGACCATAGTGCGTGAGCACTTCGAGGGGCCTTTCGGCTTCCGCGTCCACCTCGTCCGACGCGGCGGGTCGCGCCCAGGAAAACAGCCAATTTCGTGGCGCTTCGTCCGATCGGGCTTCCCGCGGTTGGGCTACGGTGGCCATGCCCTTTTCCATCGCCTCGTCCATGTCCGCAGTCGGCGCCGCGGCCGAATCTCCCGCGAACCAGAACCACCCGATGGTCTCGCCGTCGTCGGGAAGCGAGCTAGTGCGTGAATCGGCGGCCCTGTTCGCCGCCGCCGCCCGGCCGTCACTTGGGGATGTCGCCGGTAGCGATCCGACCAAAAGGGCCGAGAATACGAGTGCGGCGCATGGGCCGCTTCGCCACGGCAATGCCCGTGGCGGGGTAGCAGTGCAACTCATGGTTCATTCCTTCGGTGCGGTGGGCAAATCGTCGGGCAGGCGGGCTGCTAGCATGCTTGCTGTTAGCCCGAAGAATCGTGGAATGATGTAAATGGGAGGAGTGCGTTGGTTCGGAGGTGTGCTAAATACTTGGCGGTTGTATGCGAATGAAGCGAGTAGGATATCTGGGTTGATTGCCGCCCGTCAACTAGCAAAAGACCTGGCAAGGGGCGGCCGGGCGGAGGGCCCTGGGGCTGGTCACTGGCCCGATCTGTCCGCTGACGGGTGAGCTGACTGCCCCGCGATGGGGGGGCACGCGTCGCTTTTTGTCAGAGGCTGTCCGAAAACCGTCGGGGACTGGCTCAGGTTGAGTTTTCAGTGTTCAGTTTTCAGTTTTCAGTAAGAGCAGCGACGCTAGTCGTCGCGCGTTGTTCATCGTCCCAATTATCCAACGGCGTCCATCTTCTGCTTATTCCGGCTGAAAACTGAACACTGAAAACTGTAAACTAGAATCGTGCCTGTCCCCTTCTCCGGACGGTTTTCGGATAGCCTCTCAGTGCGCCGTTTGGCTTGGCGACGTGAGCATCGCACTGGTCGCGTGTCGAGCGCGCGCTGTGCCCGCCGCTCTTTGTGCACGGAGTGCCGGACCCATCTCGTCGCACAGCATGTCGGCCCCACGTCCGCCCACGGAACGTCGCCGGTTCTTCGCGCACCCAGCGGACGTCGCAACTCTTCCGTCAGTCCCCCGGCACGTGTCCCGCTCGTCGTTGTCTCAGCGCCGTTGTCTCATCGTCGTCGGGTCGCGCTGCTAGCACTTTCATTCGCAGCGCGAGAAACCAGTCGCTCAGGATGTGATGGGAAAAAGTTCGCGTATGCGGATATTGCCATTCGTGCTATGACAGTGGCGCTGTGAAACATGAATGCGGACCGGAACGCGTTGTGGGAGGGGCGTTCTGTCGTTCGCGTCCTTCGCGCCGACGCCGCCGTGGACCAAAGCTAGCGCGAACTTTGGTCGAAGGCGATCTGGCAATCGGCGAGCGAGGAATCACCTCGCACAGCGCAGGTGTCGGCCTCTCACGATTCGATCACTTTTCCCGCGGCGCCTAACGCTCACGATTCACGACGATCGTGGCCTGGGCGAAATGAATTCGCTCTCCTCTCTCGAAAAGGAACCGCACGATGCGGCACCTCCATCGCACATTGCTGTTGGGATTGGTAACGGTTCTCGTCATTCTCTCCAGTTCGTCCGCGCCGCAGGCCGCCGAACCGGACGCACAAGTGAAGGCGTCACTCGACGAGCTGCACGCCTGGCTTGACTCGAGCAAGAACGGCGCCGCCTGGCGAAGCTACTTGCGTAGCGAGCAGCTCGAAGCCGTGCTCGCGCAAGGCGACCAGGCCGATCAACAAGCCGTGGCGGCAATTCTTGAGAAGTACGCCAGTGGTGCATCCGGCCTGGAGGAGCCGCACTTCGTAGCGGTTCGCTCCGCGCTGGAAGCGTGGCTCGCGGATTTGACCTACATCCGCCCCGAGGCGATCCCGCAGGCGGCCCGCGACGCCAAGAGCCAGTTCCGCGCGATCGACGAGGCTTCGGTCGGCGAAGCGCGTCGCCAAGTGACCCAGGCGGCCACGGCGCTCGATCGCTTTCTGGCAGGCGGCGGCCGCCGCACGGCCGAGGGCTGGAAGGAGCATCTTCAGTGGAGCCAGATGCAGGCCGAGCTGGACGAGTCGAAAACTCCCGATATCCGAGTCTTGAACTCGATCATCGAAATCTATCAACAGGACAAGGCGGGGCTGGAGCTGCCGCAGTTTCTGGCCGTGCAGCGCCGCCTGCGCACGTTGATCAATCGCGTGCAAGCCTCGTCCGACCCCGCGCTGGCCGACGCCTATGCCGCGAACCTCGAAACGCTGGCCGGCCTGTTGGAAAAGGATCCCCAGGTCCGCACGACCGAGGATGCGCTCGTGATCGGCCGCACGCTCGGCTGGCTGGAAAGCGCCGAGCAGTGTCCCGCGCTGATCGCCGCCGTCCGCAGGCATTGCGCCCAGCCCAATCTGTACGTCGAAGTGTCGGGCGCTTTGATCGCCAAGGGAATCAACCGCGAGGTGGACGACACGACCAACGTGGTCGACAACATCCTCGGCACCAGCATCCGCGGCACGGCGCACACGCAGGGCAACGTGACCGTCGATCTCGTCCCCGATCCCAACCGCGCTGCGATCAATATCCGCCTGATTGGCAGGATTCACAGCGATACCGTGGGCCAGAACGGGCCGGCGACCCTCTATACCACGGGCCTCACGAGCGTCGACGCCCACAAAACACTACTGATCGACGCCGAAGGCGTACACGGTCAACGGGCCGTCGCCAAGTGCCGCACCAACACGAGAATTGACGATATCTCGGTCGGGCGGCTCGCGGAGAATACGGCGTGGAGCCGCGCCAGCGCACAAAAGCCCGATGCCGAGCGCGTCGCCGCGCGGCATGCCGAGCAGCGCGTGGTGCGTCGGATCGACTCGCAGGCGAGCGAACTGGTCACCAAGGCCACCGACGGCTTCCAAAACAAGTTCCGCAGCCCCTTGTTGCGACGCGGCGCCTATCCCGAATTGCTGCAATTCAGCACGACGGCCGATCAACTGCTGGTGAAGATGGCGCACGCCAGCCGATTCCAAGTTGCCGCGGCCACGCCCCCGCCGGCCATCGAGCAAGGACGCGACCTGGCAGTGCGTGTCCATCAGTCGCTGGTGGGCAACATTTCCGAGGCCATGATTGGCGGCCAGACCCTGACCGACGAGAGACTGGCCGAGCTGGTGGAGCGCCTGGCCCATGAAGTGCCCGAGGAGCTGCAAATCGCGCCCGACAAGGAACCGTGGACGATTACGTTTTCGCCTTCGCAGCCGATCGCAACCGAGTTCGGCGACGGGCGGATTAAGGTAACGGTCACGGGAACGCATTTCACCCGCGGCGAGCAGGAGATTCGCGAGCCGATGGAGATCGTCGTCGAGTACACGATTGAAAAGACGTCGACCGGTGCTCGGCTCGTGCGGCAGGGGGATGTATCGGCCGAGTACATTCGCGATGGGCGGCAGAGCGTCACGCAGGTGGCGTTCAAGACGTTCGTGCGCAAGAAGTTCGACGCCCTGTTCAAGGACGAGATCGTGACCGAAGGGCTAACGCTTCCCGGCCGCTGGGAGAAAGCGGGAAAGCTGCAGCTTGAGCAGCTTAGCATCAGCGATGGCTGGGTAGCCCTGGCGTGGCTCTATCCTGATTCGGTGCGAACGGCCACGGCGCCCAAGAACGAATAACGATTCTTCGAGCGCTGGGCTGCCTGCCGATTCGATCATCGTCGCCAGATCGTGCGCGCCTCGACTGGCGAAGAGGTTGCTTCTTCATCAGGCAGGTCACGGAGCCGAAAATCGACGCGGATTCGGGCTTCGACGTGAAGCGCAGAATCGAAGAAGTCGCCCAGGCGCTCGGGCTTGTGGCGACGATGCGCTCGACGCTGGCCCAATACCCCGGCTGCACGCACCGGCACTTCAAGAGGCTGTTTCAAAACCGTCGGCGACTAGCTCAAGCGGCGATGCCCATCGTCCGTTGCCCGTTGGCCGCCTGCCGACGGACGGCTGACGACGGAAAACTGAAAACTCATGGGAAGTCTCGTTGCTTGCCGCCGCTGGCGCCCGGCGGTAGTCTGAGGCCATATCGTGGCCCCACTCCTCGCCGATGAGCGCACCAAGCGGCGCTCGCCTCTGAGCGGCACTGGCATTCGGAATGTGCCGTTCTTTGCGGATTGAGGGCGAAGCCTTGGAAAAGCGCCCAGGCGAATCAAAACCCGATCACCCCGACCGTTCGGCATCAGAAAGCGCTGGACATGCGCCGGCGGTGCGCAGCTTTGGCCGAACGGATCGTGGGCTGGTCCGCGAGTCGAACCAGGATCATTTCCTGATTGCCGAGCTGGTACGAACGATGCGGGTCGCCCAGACCAGTCTGCCCCAACCGGAGATTCAATACGGCAACCGCAGGGGGCATTTGTTCCTGATCGCCGACGGCATGGGCGGACACAAGGGAGGCGAAGTCGCCAGTGCCATGACCGTGACCACCCTCGAGCGATTCATGCTCGACGTGTTCCGCCGGGCCGAAGATTTTCAGACGGCCCTCAAGCAGGCACATGCCCGCATCCTGGAAGAAACCGCCCGCCATCCCGAAGTTTCCGGCATGGGCACCACGCTGACGATGGCCGTCGCCAACAACTGGAAACTCTTCGTGGTTCACGCCGGCGACAGCCGCTGCTATTTGCTCCGTAACCGGGAACTAAAACAACTGACGACCGATCATACCGTTGTGGGGGAGTTGATGCGGCTTGGCATCGTGAAGCCCGAGGACGCCGCCCATAACAAGTTCCGCCACGTCGTCACCAACGTCGTCGGCGGTTTACAAAACAGCGTGCAGGCAGAAGTTCACCAGTTCGATCTACAGCCCGACGACGTCATGCTGCTGTGTACCGACGGCCTGACCGACATGCTGACCAACGACCAGATCGGCGCGATCCTGCAAACCGAGCGCGACCCCCAAACTGCCTGTGAAACTTTGGTTGACAAGGCCCTGGAACAAGGTGGCAAGGACAATATCACGGCCATTGTGACTCGTTGGGAAGAATCGTGACGATTGGTGAGCCGCACCATGGCGCGGAACGTGGAAATCAAGGCCCGCATTGCCAGCGTCGCGGCGCTGGCGGAGAAGGTGGCCCAGATCGCCGATTCGGGCCCGACGATCATCGCTCAGGACGATACGTTCTTTCGGTGCGAAACGGGGCGGCTGAAGCTCAGGCGGTTTGCGGATGGCAGCGGCGAGCTGATCTATTACCGGCGGCCCGATCGGCAGGGGCCCAAGGAGTCGTTCTACCTCCGCAGCCGCACGACCGACCCGCTGGCCATGATCCAGTCGCTCGCGCTGGCCTACGGCATCCGCGGCCAGGTAAAGAAACGCCGCACGCTGTTTCTCGTGGGCAGAATCCGAGTCCACCTCGACGCCGTCGAACAATTGGGCGACTTCCTGGAGCTCGAAGTAGTGCTCGAA
>CAYQAJ010000200.1:0-9733 GCA_964415245.1 uncultured Pirellulaceae bacterium
AGCGGCCGACAGGGATCGATCGGCCATCCAGCCGACACCACTGCTCCGGCAGGCGTCGATTACGACCGCTGGCTCGGCCCCGCGCCGAAGCGCCCGTTTAACGTGCGTCGCTTTCACGGAAGCTGGCGGTGGTTCTTCGACTACGGCACCGGCGATTTGGGCAACGACGGTGTCCACCGGTTGGACCTGGCTCGCTGGGCGTTGGAGACCGGCATCGCCGCCAAGGGCGAAGAGCCGCTCGGCGTGCCCCGCGCCGTTTCGGCGTTGGGGGGCAAGCACTATTTCGACGACGACCAACAGTGGCCCGACAACCTGATGGTTACTTACGACTACGGCCGCTGCCTGCTCACGTACGAGATGCGCATCTGGAATGCGTACCCGCTGCACGAGGAGCCCGAGGGTGCGGCTCTGTGCGGCGATGGCGGGTACATCGTCATCGGCAACGGTCGCTGGCGGGCGTTCGACGATCGCGGCAAGCTCGCGAAAGAAGGAAGCGGCAGCTACAACGACGCCGGCCACGCCCAGAACTTTATCGACTGCATGCGGTCGCGCGAGAAACCGGCCGCCGACCTGGAGACGGTGGGCCATCCGTCCAGCTTGCTTTGCCACCTGGGAAACGCCTCGTGGCGATCCGGACGCACGCTGCACTTCGATCCCGAGACGTGCACGTTCACCGGCGACGCCGACGCCAACCAGTTCCTCACCCGCCCCGAGTACCGCAAGCCGTACGTGCTGCCGGAGATCGAGGAGTTGTGATCGATTCAAATCGCATGGAGTTGATCGGTGGGCAACCGATGCGCAATACGCACGAAATCCTGTCCATTATGGCGAGTCGGTAATCGAGGCAGGCAGATTCAAATGTCACCTCGCTGTCGGTGGGCGACTTGCGATGCCCGCGCCATTACCGACCGCGCCACCAACGCTAGCCCCATAGAATTTGAATTTTGGGCCGGTGTCACCATGGCGACGCGCGGCTATAATCGCAAGTCGCTCGCGGCGCGTGGATGGACCTACTGCAATCGCGTGGACGTGCTGTCGACTCGCGAGCGGCTACTCGCTAGTCGTGGCCGGGAATCGAACAGCGACCCATTGCAGCAACCCACATGGAGCGCTTTTGTCGTAACGTACTGCTCGATCACGATGCGGCGAGCAGAACTTGTCGGGTTGGTCGCTACCGCGACCTTTCGATACGCCACGACCCGAGCGGCATGATGCCGTCCCCATGTTTCCCTTCCGCATTGTGGACGTGAATCATGAGACGCGCTCTCCTTCCCTTTCTTGCCATAGCCATTTCCTGTGTCCCAGCGTTGGCCGACGGCAAGTCTTCTTTCCCTCTCACGTCGATTCGCAGCATCGACGGCACCGACGCTCCGGCCGGGGGTCGGGCCGGCACCGAGCTGCTTCGCATCGCCGCACCCGACTATCCCGCTGACGGCTCGGGCGAGCAAATGTGGATGGCGCCGTTTGTGCCCAACCCGCGCGACATCAGCAATGCGTGCGTTGCCCAGCCCGGGCCGATTCTCAACAACCGCCACCTGAGCGACATGGTCTGGGCGTGGGGGCAATTCCTCGATCACGACATCGATCTGACTCTGACCCATCCGGACTTCGGAACGGCCGACATCGACGTGCTCGGCGACGATGATCCGTTGGGCCCCAACCCCATTCCGTTTGATCGCTCCGAGTATCATCCCGATACGGGCATGCCGAACGTGCCGCGGCAGCAGATCAACGCCATCACGTCGCTGATCGACGCGTCGAACGTCTATGGCTCCGATTTCGTGCGCGCCGCCGCATTGCGGACCTTCTCTCGCGGCAAACTCAAGACCAGCCGCGGCAATCTGCTCCCCTTCAACACCGACGGCCTGCCCAACGCCGGGGGACCTAGCGACCTTCTTTTTCTGGCGGGCGACATCCGGGCCAACGAACAGGTTGGCCTGACCTGCCTGCACACGCTTTTCGTGCGCGAACACAATCGCCTGGCGGAGGCGATCGCGAAAGCCTATCCCAAAGCCGGCGACGAGCAGATTTACCAGTTGGCCCGCAAGATTGTGGGGGCCGAGGTTCAGACCATTACCTACAACGAATTCCTTCCCGCGCTCTTGGGACCTTGGGCGCCGAGTCTCAAGGAGTATCGGGGCTGGGATCCGGGCGTCGATCCCTCGATCGCCAACGAGTTTTCGACTGCGGCGTTCCGATTCGGGCACAGCATGCTCTCGCCCAACCTTGTGCTGGGCGACAACAAGGGAGTGGTCGGCGCGCTGCCGCTCCGCGACGCGTTCTTCAATCCGGAATTCCTGGCGGCCAATCCGAGGAACGTCGACTTGCTGGTGTACGGATTCACGTTGCAGCGCGCCCAGGAGATCGACAACATGATCGTCGACGACGTGCGAAACTTTCTCTTCGGCCAACCCGGCGAGGGAGGGCTCGACCTGGCGTCGCTCAATATCCAGCGCGGCCGCGACCACGGACTGCCCAGGTACAACGTGGTGCGGGCCGCGTATGGGCTCCCGCCGGTTGCCAGCCTCGCCGAGATCAATTCCGATCCGACGGTGGGGCTAACGTTGGCGTCGATCTACGACTCGATTGACGTGGTGGATCCCTGGGTCGGTGGATTGGCGGAAGACCACTTGCCCGGTGCGAGCGTCGGCGAGCTCATTGCCGCCGCCGTGAACGATCAATTCTCGCGGTTGCGCGACGGCGACCCGTACTTCTTCCTCGGCGACCCCGATCTGCGGGATACACACGTTCGGAAGATTATCGACGTGCGCGAGATAACGCTGGCGCACGTTATTCGGTGGAACACGGATGCAAAGGGAGTTTCCAACAACGTGTTCTTGGTGGATTTGCCGAAGTCGACTGACGTGAAGAAGAAGCAGTAGCCAATTCGAAAGGAACGAAGGCGGGGAATTACGTCAACGGCGCCGCCGTCGATCGTAACATCGCGCACCTTTGCGCAATATCGAATCGGATCACGCCGCTTCGTCGCGCAAGCTCTGCGGCGGGCGAAGGTGGAACAGGCCGAACAGGTCGTCGGGCGAGAGTCCCGCGCTGGATGGGGCGGCGGTGTCGGCCAGCACCGCGCTCATCAGCGCGCGCTTCTCCTCGAGCACCTGATTGATTCGCTCTTCAATCGTGTCGAGCGTCAGCATCCGCGTCACGGTCACGGGGCCGGTCGAGCCGATGCGGTGGGCACGGTTGATCGCCTGATCTTCGACCGCCGGGTTCCACCAGCGATCGAACAAGAACACGTACCGGCAGAACTGCAAGTTCAGCCCCACGCTCCCCGCGGCGTAGCTCATCAAGAGCACGTGCTTCGATCGGTCGGCCTCGAAGCGGCGAAGCACGTCTTCGCGCTGGCGCACGGGAATCTGCCCGTGATATTCGAGCGTGCCGAGATGCCCCAGCTTCTCGCTCAACCACTGGAGCGGGCGGACCCACTGACTGAAAACGATGGCCTTTTGCCCGCTGGCCGCGACCTCCTCCAGGTCGGCGGCGAGCTGTTCGTACTTGCTGCTCTCGCCGGTGGCCGGGTCGAAATTGCAGATCTGCTTGAGCCGCAGCACCAGCTCGAACACGTGGCGAATGGTGACCAGGTTGCCCATGGCCGACAGCCGCAGCACCCCCTGCTCTTCGGCCAATTGGTAACTGCTGCGCTGTTGTGGGGCGAGCTCGAGTTCGGTATCGCGCACCAGCTTCGGCGGCAATTCCAGCAGCACCTGGTCTTTCGTGCGACGAAGTATGTAGTCGCGCACTTGCTTGGCCATGCGACGCGGCGAGGTGCCCGGCGTGAGATACCCCGGCGCTAAAAACTCGAAGATTCCCACCAGGTCGTCGGTGCTGTTTTCGACCGGTGTGCCGGTGAGGGCCCAGCTTCGCGAGCGGGCGATCGATCGCGCCGCGCGGCTGGTGGCGCTGGTGCGGTTCTTGATGCGCTGCGCCTCGTCGAGCACGACCAGATCGAACCGCAGATCGTGCCGGTCGAGCAATTCGCCGTCGCGCAAGAGCAACTCGTAATTGGCGATCTTTACCGGCGCCGCCCCCTGCCGCCATCGCCACTCGCGGCGGGCATGGTCCCCTTCTACCACGCAAATGGGCACCTCGGGCGCCCAACGGGCCAACTCGCGTTGCCACGTGGTGACCAGCGCCTTGGGGCACAATAGCAGCACGCTGCGAATCTCGCCGGCCCGCAACAAGAGCCGCATCGCCGTGATGGCCTGCATGGTTTTGCCCAGGCCCATCTCGTCGGCGAGAATGGCGGAATACCGCGGATACAAGAACGCGACGCCGTCGTACTGAAAGGGAAACGGCTCCGCGGCCATGGAAAAATCAGCCGACGATACCAGCACTTCCAGCGGCGGCTGGAGCGCGTAATACAGCCGGTCTTCGAGCTTGACGATGTCGCCGGGCGGCTGGATGCGCGTGACGCGCCCCTTGCGACCGCGATGGCGCGAGACGACCGTTCGCACCGGCGCGACCATGGCGTCGCGCGCGTTCGGCGGCGGCGCCGTCGGCACATGCGGAGGAGCAAACGAAAAGCTCCGCGTCTTCAGCGCCTTCTCGCCGAATCGCACACAGAGCGCGTGCGGCCGACGAATCGCAACCGTCGTATGCTCGACGCGCACCTTCGCGCCGCGAACCAACTCCGCCCCCCAGCCCGTGGGAAACGCTTCGGCTGTCAGCGCGCACGGCACCATCTGCGTGGCGAGGAGTTCGCGCTGTGGGACCGACGCGCGCATGGGCGAGTACACCGGTGAGATCACTGCTACGCTGCGTCGCGCTGCTCAACGCGCGAAGTGGCGAATGTTTGCCGCACTTCGTCGACTGCCGCGCGAACGCGCGTGAACGGTTCGACCAGGTCGAACCGCTCGGCCCACGCGCCCATCCGCTCGACGATGCGCTGCCGGTCGCTCTCGTACGCGTTAGGAACGGCGACCGAAAACCGCCCCAGCGAAAAGCGCGACAGAGGCGCTCGGAAGCCGGGAGTCGGGCTGTCCGCATCATCGGCCGCCAGCGACGCGCCCGCATGATCACCGGAGCGAGAGCCCGTCTCTGCCTCGCTCGTATCGACCCACATCACCGGCGCGGCGATCAGTTCCCGCAGCGCCAGCGCCGCCACCTGATCGGTGCACATGGCCAGCGGCTCGACCTTCGCCTTGTCGTACAGTGTCTTGGCGATCAATTCGCCGTACAGGAATTCCCACAGCGTCGGCCCGTACAGAATCTGCTGGGCTCGGCTGGGGCGCACCGGAGCGGTGCAATGAAACTCGACCGGCCGGGCCGAGCCTCCCAAAAGCAGATATCCGCCGCAATAGCCCGTGTCGGCCGACTGAACGATCGACAGAAAGCCGATTACCGGCAACGACTTGAGTTCGCTAGCAGTCATGCGAATGGCCCGCGCCTATTCAATCCGCCCCGCGGCGGCGCGCATCCGGCGCCGCACTGCCCCCAACAATCGGGTGCGAAGCAGCGCAAACTTTAAGGGCGATGACGATTCCGTAAACTCGCTCGTTTCGACGTAAGTGGTCGCGTGCCGCCGTGTTGCAAGGACGCCGCGCCAACAATCGGCGCCGCGGCTGCATGGCCCACGAATCGCACTCGCCCGTGTCGCTCGCGCCCCCGCCACCAGCGCGCCAATCGCGGCACAATTCCGCAGTTACTCGACATTCGACTTGGGTCGGGTTTATACTGGGGTTCATACATCCATCCAACAGGAGTTTCAGGAGCTCGTCTGCGATGACCCAGCAACGGCAGCCCACGGCCCCGATTTTTCACATCGACGTGTCGGCCGACTCGCCGGCCCAGCCGGACGACCGGCAAACCGACGACGACGGCGAAATGGCCTCCCTGCTCCGCCGCCTCGTGGCCGGACAGGAAAAGCAGAACCAGCTTCTCGAGGGGCTCGTCGGGCAGCTTAGCTCGGCCCAGAAGCAGCGTGCCATTGAACTGGGTCAATGGAAGCAGGCCAACCCCAAGCTGGCCCGCGGCTGTCGCATGGCGGCCGAGATGCTGGGGGGCGTGCAGACCGCCTTTTTGCAAAAGCTGATCGACGACGTGGGCGACAACGCCGAGTGCCTGATGGACGGCGAGTTCATGCTCAACGAATTCGTCGACCGCTACGGCCCGCGGCTGGCGCACTTGAACGGCGTGTTGCAAGTGCTGTCGCAACTCAGCAGCGTGCCCAACCCGGCCAACTCGGCGCAATAGGGCCGGCCCGCCTGCGGTTCTCTCGCAGCCATCCGCCGCGCCCACAATTGCGCGCCGCATTCAAGAGAATCAATCGGCGCGGGAAAGCGGGCGGCGCGTATGATCGTCGATCTCATTCATTGCTCGGCGGCCGACGGATTGCGGCTGGATGGTGCGCTGCACGTGCCGCGCGGCTCGGGCGGTGATTCGAAATCGGCGCAAAATGAAGCGCAAAGAGCCGCGCGGGAACCGGCGCCGCTCGACGCACTGCTGTTCTTGCACGGCGCTGCGGCGAACTTCTACGGCTCCCGGCTCAGCGAGGAGATTACGCCCGCGCTGGTCGATCTGGGCATGGCTGTTCTGTGGGCCAACACGCGTGGGCATGATGCCATGACCACGATCGCTTCGCCCGGTCCGCGGCGGCGGCAGGGGGCGGCATTTGAGATCGTCGACGAGTGCCGGCTCGACGTGGCCGCCTGGGTCGATTGGCTGGTCGCGTCGGGCTACTCGCGCATCGGCCTGGTGGGGCACAGCCTGGGGGCGATCAAGGCCGTGTACGCGCAGGCCCACGCGCCGCACGATGCGGTGAAAGCCGTGATCGCGTTGTCGCCACCGCGGCTGTCGTACTCCGCGTTTCTCGACGGCGTCAGAAGCGATGAGTTCCGCGCGAACGTCGCTAGAGCCCAGGAACAAGTGGATAGCGGGGATTCGGACACGCTCTTGGAAGTGCGGTTTCCTTTTCCCCTGTTCATCACAGCCGGCGGGTACCTCGACAAGTACGGACCGGCTGAGCGGTACAACATTCTGCGGCTTGCCGATCGCGTGACGTGCCCCACCTTGTTCTGCTTCGGCTCGATCGAGCTGGCCTCCGGCGGGACGCCGTTCGCCGGACTGTGCGAGGCGCTCGACGAATTGCCGCGGCACGGGCACGTGCGCGACATCGTCGTCGTGCCCGGCGCCGACCACTTCTACAACGACAAGTGGGCGGAGCTGGCGGTGGAAGTGGCGACGTGGATTCGGCGGCGGTTCGCGAAGCGCGGGGGCTGAGCTGCGCGGCACTTCGACCCAGGCGATCGGCACAGTGGACGATATGGACACGATGGACGGTATGGACGACATGGACTGTTAGTGCGAACGTCCGAGATTGCCGCTACCCCTTTGTTAACCCGTTTTTGTTCGGTAACTGCTACCGCTTTGCGAGGTGGTTCACACTTTCTATTTGGCGCACGATTTGGCGCATCAGCAGCGCTTTCGCCCGGCGCTTGCTGGTTGTTTTTCGCAGCCATTCGGGGTATTCTCAGTGTTGGCTAAACACCCCCGCGATTGCCTCTTCCCGCCTTGTAAATCCCCCCCTGTTTTGCGTCGCGCAATGCTCCGAGGGAGCCCCATGAGTTCCACCCCAGCCGCCCCCACCGCCGACCTGGAGAGCCGCGTCCGCCAGGCGCGCGAAAAGCTCGATCAGCACACGTGCGAAATCGTCGCGTGGCACTTTCACGAGTCGAGCGGCTGCCCGTTCTGGCTCGAAAAGAAGCGGGAGCTGAAGTTCGATCCGCTCAAGGAGATCAAGTGCTTCGCTGACTTGAATAAGTTTCCCGACTTCGAGGACGATTGGCTCCGCGGCGGACCGGTTCGCCGCTGGGTGCCCAAGGCGTTTGCAGACAAGCCGATCTACGTGTTCGAGACCGGCGGCACGACCGGCATCCCCAAGAGCCGCGTGGTGATCGAGGATCACTGGATCGACTACGAACTGTTCAGCGAAACGCTGCCCGACAAGTATTTCCCCAAGGGGTCGAACTGGCTGATGCTCGGCCCGTCGGGTCCGCGGCGGCTGCGATTGGCGGTCGAGCATTTGGCCCAGTATCGCGGCGGCATCTGTTTCTGCGTCGATCTCGACCCGCGGTGGGTCATCAAGCTGATGAAGAAGCTGTGGATGGACCACCTGGAAGCATACAAGCACCACGTGATCGAGCAGGCGGTCACCATTCTCACGGCCGGGCACGACATCAAGTGCATGTTCACCACGCCCAAGCTGTTCGACGCCCTGGCCATCGAGCTCGACAAGCGCGGCACCAGCATTCCCGGCGTGGGCATCACCGGCATCTTCTCGGGCGGCACCGAGTTCACGCCGCAGTGGACTCGCTATGCCATCGAGGAATTGCTCGGCGGCCCGCCCGAGGAAAGCGGCGTTTACATGACCCCCACCTACGGCAACACGCTGATGGGCCTGGCGTGCAGCAAACCGGTTACCGCCGAGGAGAAGTACAAGATCAGCTACTACGCGCCGCAGCCCCGCGCGGCGACCGAGGTAGTCGACTTCGACGACACGGACAAGGTGGTCGGCTATGGCGAAACGGGGCGCGTGAAGCTGACGACGCTCACCAAGGAGTTTTTCGTGCCCGGCTTCCTCGAACGCGACGAAGGCGAGCGCGAGCCGCCGTACGAGCGCTACCCATGGGATGGAGTGAGCGGAGTGCGGCCGTTTCGAGCGCTGGCTTCCAAAACAACCGTAGGTGTGTACTAACAATTGAATTCAGTGCTCGCGCGGATTTCGGGTCCATTGGTCATTTGGATTTGGTCATTGGTCATTCGCAGTTCGCGTCGCATCGAATGAGTGCAAGCGAGACCGAGTCGCACAATCTGAACCAAAGAACAGGGCCCGCATCGTGCTCAACATTCCCGTGATCCGCTGGGGCAAGCCGTACGAGTCGCTCGATATCGACGACGTCGTCCACTTCGCCACCGGTGAGCCGATCGCCAAGGTCAGCCAGGCCAACGGCGGCATCATTCAGCGCGACATGCGCCAGGCGCATAAAGCGCGCGAAGTGTTGCGCCAGATTCCGACCGACCAGCTCATCGGGTGCCTGCAGAAGGCCGCCGACCTGTATCTCTCCGCCACACTCCCCATGGGCGACGGCACGCAGTCGCCCGACGAGTTCGTGCATCAGCAATCGGCCAGCACGGGTCTGCCCGAGCACATGTGTCGGGCCAACATGAAGAAGAACCACTTCGTGCTGACGCGGATGGATCAGATTCTTGACGCGCTGACCCGCGGCCTCGACCTGAAGATTCTCACTCGCGGCTACGGCATGGAGCAGCGCGGCGTGGTGGTGAGCTACCAGGCGCAGGCGCCGGTGCTCGGGGCGGTGTTGCCTTCGAACTCGCCCGGCGTTCACACGCTGTGGCTGCCGGTCGTTCCGCTGCAAATGGGGCTGGTACTCAAGCCCGGTCCGCAAGAGCCGTGGACTCCGTACCGCATGACGGCGGCGTTCGTGGCGGCGGGCATCCCGGCCGAGGCAATCGCGCTGTATCCCGGGCTGGGCGAAGCGGGGGCCGCCGTGCTTTCGTCGTGCGAGCGGGCCATGATTTTCGGCGGAACCGCCACGGTGGAGCAGTACAAAGGCAACCCCCGCGTGCAAGTGCACGGGCCGGGCTTCTCGAAAATTCTCATCGGCGACGATTGCGTCGACCGCTGGCCCGACTACCTCGACCTGATGGTCGACAGCGTTTACGTCAACAGCGGGCGAAGCTGCATCAACTGCTCGGGCAT
>CAYQAJ010000201.1:0-9720 GCA_964415245.1 uncultured Pirellulaceae bacterium
AGACTCTGCAAATCGAGCCAGTCCCCGGCCGTTTTGAGGGACGTAGGCGATGGCTCGCGGGGCAGAAGTCGTAATCACCGGCGTGGGAGTGGTGTCGCCTATCGGCATCGGCAAGGAGGCGTTCTGGCAATCACTCGCTCAGCAGCACAGTGGCGTGCGCCGCATGGAATTGTTCGAGCGGGCGCGGCTCCCCTTCGTCCTGGGGGCCGAAGTGCAAGCGTTCGATGCCAAGCAGTATGTCACGCCGCGCAAGGCTCTCAAAGTCATGTGCCGCGAGATTCAGACCGGCTACAGCGCGGCGGCAATGGCCATGCGCGACGCCGGCCTCGAGCCGGGGTCGGTCGATCCCGATCGCCTGGGCGTCGTGCTAGGCAACGACATGCTCTACTGCGACGTTGCCGAGTTGGTCGACGTGTACCGAAATTGCATCGTGGAAGGGCAGTTTCGCCACGACTCCTGGGGTGTGCGCGCGATGAGCGACGTGAATCCCCTGTGGATGCTCAAGCATCTGCCCAACATGGCGGCGTGCCACATCGGCATCGGTTACGACGCACGGGGGCCGAACAACACCATTACGCTGGGCGAGGCATCCAGCCTGCTGGCAGTGATCGAGGGGAGCGACGTCATCGCCCGGGGCTGGGCCGACGTAATGATCGTCGGCGGCACGGGGTCGCGGCTCAACGTGACGCCGTTGGTCTATCACGGTGACTTCTACCTCTCGCACCACAACGGCGATCCGGCCCGCGCGGTCCGCCCGTTCGATGCGCGGCGCGACGGCACGGTGTTGGGGGAAGGGGCTGCCGCCTTCGTGCTGGAAAGCCGCGCGCATGCCGCAGCGCGAGGGGCGAGTGCACTGGCCCGGGTCCTCGGTTTTGGCCGCGCGTTCGACACCCGCGCGGGCGGCAGCATGGGAGGCGCGATACGCAATTCGATCGCCGCCGCTCTGGCCATCGCCGAGTTGAAGCCGGAGAAGATTGGGCACGTCAACGCCCACGGACTGGCCACGCCCGAGCACGATCGGGTCGAAGCGCAGGCGATTCGCGCCGCACTGGGCGACGTGCCAGTGACCGCGCCGAAAAGCTATTTCGGCAACCTGGGCAGCGGCTCGGGCGCGGTGGAGATGGCCGCCAGCGTGTTGGCGCTCGTTGGGGGGAAAGTGCCGGTAACTCTCAACTACGAATCGCCCGACCCGGAATGCTCCGTGAACGTGGTACACGGCGAGCCGCTTGCAGCGCGTCATGCCACGGCAGTGGTGCTAAGCCAATCGGGAACGGGACAATCGGCGGCGGTCGTTCTGGGAGGCGCCTGAGGCGCACGGCGGCGGACTGAGAATTGGGGATGGGGGTGTCCGTGTTCGTCCGTGTCAGTCCGTGCAAGTCCGTGTTCGCCCGCGTTGACCGCGTTTTGAGATTGGCGATTGAGGATTGGCGCGGCTCTACCCCCGCCGGCCGTGGCCGTCATCGTGGCGCCACGCGCGATCGCCGCCGGAGCGCGTTCGCCCTCCCTTGTGATGGGGAGCCGGCGTGCCGTGGGGAGCGGGCACTCCCTCGTGCGTCGTGCCGAGCGCCGTGTGCGGCCGCAGCTCCATGGGCGAGGTGGACTGGCCGTCGTCGTGCGTGTCGCCGGCGTCCGCTTTTTTGCCTCGCTTGTCCGAGGGCACGAAGAACTTGCCCAGCGGCCCGGCCAATAGCGCCGGCAGAAACACCAGGTCACCCACCAGCGCCACGGCCAGAAGCATGAGCATCATCACGCCGAACCGCTGCGTGGGCGTGAACGTGCTCAACGCGAACACGCTCAGCCCCAGCCCGCCGATCAGCGTGGTCTGCGTCATGGCAGTCGCCACGCGGCGAAACGCGGCCCGAATCGCCTGCCGCCGGTCGAGCCCCTGCGCGATGCCGTGGCGGAACCAGTTCAGGAAGTGAATCGTGTCGTCGACCGCCACGCCCATCGCCACGCTGGCGGTCATCATCGTTCCCACGTCGACCAGCACGTCCAGGTAGCCCATCGTCCCGAAGATGATCACCACCGGAAACACGTTGGGCAGCATCGACACCATGCCCGCGCTGGGGTTGAGGAGGTTGGTGGGGCTCAGCTTGCCGCTCCGCAACAGCACCATCATCACCAGCGTGATCATCACGAAGGCCAGGGCGATGCTGTTCACCAGGCTGTTGAGCAGTGTCCGCTGGGCCTTGTACACGATGGGCACCAGGCCGGTGTACACCACCGACACGTTGTCGTCTCGCTTGTTGGCCGTGAGTGCCGCGTGCACGTGGGGATCGAACTGGTGATCGCGGGCATCGACCCAGGTGCGGGCGTGCTGTCGCAAAAACTCCACGTCGTAGTCGGCGTGATCGCGAGCCAGCACGACGCAGTCGTAACGGGCCAACTCGGCTGCCAACGCGTCGCTGGTGGGAAAGGCTTCGCTCAGCGGTTGCAGTTCGGGCACGTGCCACTGAAGCCGGCGTTTGGGATCGGGCCGGGCTGCCGTCGGTTCGAGAAAGCCGCGGTTGATCAATAGATCGCGGAGCGTTTCGGCGAAGATGGCCGTCTGGTCGATCGTCGGGCCTGCCGCGCTGTCGGCCGACGACTTGCCGCCGCTTCCGTTTGCCGCGCCGTTGCCGACGGCGCCTTCCGCCGGTCGAGGCAACGGCCCGCCGAGCACGAGCACCGAGGCGGTGGCCGATGCGTCGTCGCGCTGGGCTTCGACGCTCGTCAGCACTTCCTGCCGGCAGCGGTAGCCGGCCATGATCGGTTCGACCACCCGCTGAAGCTGGCCCACGAACTCGCCGTAGTCGACGTCGTTCAAGGCACCCAGCCGCAGGCTGATCCGCCACAGTTCGCTGCCATCCCGCTTGTCGATTCGCAGGTAGTCGGAGTGCAGTAGCTCGTCGCGGTGCATTTCCAGGCGGCCGTTGAAGGCGCCGCGCGTGCTGCGAAAGCTGCCGCTGGGGCCAGGCAGGTCCTCGACGAACGTCGAGGCCAGCATGCCGCGACCTACCACGTCGAGCCCCTCGGCCCCAAACTCGCGCTCGACCGCTTTGTAAACGCGATCGGAGATTTCCATCCGCTCGAGAAAGTTGAGCTGCACCCGCTCCTGGGCCAGGTCACGATCCTGGGCCGTTTCCAGCTCGCTGGTGCTGGGAAGAATCATCGGGGGCCGCACGCGGCCGACAATCTCCATCGGCACCAGCTTGCCCTGGTTCGCCTCCATCCACTCGTAGTCGCGGATGATCTTGGCGTCGCCGTCGAACAGCTTGAGCAGCTTGACCGAAGTGTTGACCCGCGTCAGTCCGATCGCGAACACAATCAGCACCGCCGTGCACGCGCCGGTAACCCACCAGTGCCTGCGGACAATCCAGTCGCCCATGCGCTCCCAGAAGCCCTGTATCCACTGGTGTACGGTGTCGGCGGTGGTGTTCGGGTCGCTGCCGCCATCGCCGGGCTTCGTTTTTCGGCGCGGGGAAGGCCACATCTGCAGCGCTGCGGGAAGAAACACAAACACCAGCCCCAGCGCGACCATCGTGCCGATGGCCGAGTAGAAGCCAAATTTCTTGATCGGAACGATGTTGCTGGCGTACAGCGAAACCAATCCCAGGGCGGTCGTGAAAGCCGCGAGGGTGCAGGGCCTCCAGGCGGCGCGCAGCGCGGCGCCGGGCGCCCCTTCCAGCCCGTTCTCTTCGGCCGCCTCGCGATAGTAGTTGACGATGTGAACCGCGGAGGAAAGTGCCAGCACGTATACCAGCGACGGCATCGAGAGAAGTACGGCGTCGACCGAGCCGCCCGTCCACCACACGAGCGAAAGGCTGGTAACGGCCGCCACGCCGCCGACGAAAAAGATCAGAAAGGTAACCTTAAAGCTGCGAAAGCACAGGTACGCCAGGCCGAAGCCGACGAGGGCCGAATAGGTGACCAGCCGCATCAGGGTTCGGGACCCCTCTTCGTCGATGGCCACATTGTCGACCGGCGGTCCGCCCAGTTTCAGATCCTCGACCGCGATGCCGCACTCGCCCGTGGCCAGCGCCAGGATGCGTCCGCGCGGCTTGCCCATGATCGGCCGGCCCACCACGCGGCTCAGGTCGCGCTTCGCCGCGTCGCTGAGCGTCACCACGATGCACGTTTGCCGCGCCGGCGGCGCGACGCCCAGGCGGTCAAACAGCGCCAGCCAATGCGCCTCCTTCTCGTGTTGCGGGGTGGCCCGCAGGCGCTCCAGGTCGCCGCCGTACTTTTCGTCGACCAACTCCTGAACGAACGCGGCGAAAGTGGCTTCCCAGTCCTGGGGCAACTCGGCCGTCTTGCGCGACCCCAGCACGTGCTTCAGATCGCTCGTCGTCCAATGAAAGTCGCCGGGGGGCTGAGGTCCAAACAGCGTCCCCTCGAGCCGCTCCACGGCCTCGCGGCGGGCCGTTTCGCCGGCGATCTGTTCGTTCGACTCTCCCCGCGGCCGCAGCGTTCCTCCCTCACCGGCCAACCGCTCGAGCACCTCGGGGCCGGTCGTCACCGTCTTGAAGTATCGCGCCGTGAGCTTGCGCGGATCGTTGTGGAACGGATTGGGCTTGCCCGGCCGCGCCGCACGGCCGAACGTAGCCAAATACGTTCCGTGGAGCCGCTTACCGACCAGCTTCCGCTCGATCGAGCGATAGGAAGCGCCGACGATGTTGCGGTCGCCGTCCCAGCGGTACAGCTCGCCGTCGGGCGTGACGTAGTACCACAGGTCGTTGTCGCCGACAAGCCACTTCTCGCCCTGGCCTCCCCAGTCCTCGTAGTAGTCGCCCGTGGGGAAAAGTCCCAGCTTGTCGCCCAACTCGTGGGCTGCCTTTTGCGCGGCGGCCAGGTCGGCCGTGTCGTCGCGGGGTGTGGCCGCGCGAGACAGTCGAGCTTCGGCAGGCGCGGTGTTGTGGGAATCGCCGTGCGAGGCAGTGTCGGGCGGCTGGGAATCATCCGCCGGCACACTGACCGGCGCTTCGGACCCGTCGAGTTGTGCACCTTCGCGCGGCGGATTGTCGGGCGATTCGCCCCCGTCCGATGGCGGCCGGGCGGCTAGTGCGCCGTTGGCCCTGTGCGACAGATCGGCCTGTGCATCGTTGGCCGCACTCGCCGGGTCGGCCGTCGCGTCGCCGTGGCCCGGAGGCGGTGCGCACTCCGCCTTGAGCTTCTCCACCAGCAGAGCGAAACGCGGATCCTCGTCCGTACACCCGGGCCAGCTCACGACCACAAACTGCTCGCCGAGGAAGTGGTCGCGGAACCACTCCAGTTCCCGGGTCTCGTGAAAGCTCGCAGGGAGCCAGTCGCGGACATCGTTTTTCATTCCCCGCACGGCCAGTCGTGCACCGCGAAACTGCGACGGCACCAGAAAGAACACCGCCAGCAGGATCACCAGGGCGACGGGGCACGCGCCCAGTAGCGGAATGCGAATCCGACGTGCCAGGAGGCTGGGTTTCATGCGGCAAGAAGGGGTCGGTAGCGGGTTTCGGTCGCGCGCCAGCGCTCGCTGTCCGGAGCGCCAGAAGGTCCGCTAACGTAGCCGCCATTCCCCGGGGCGCCCACATCGCTCTTGACGGCCCAATCGGCCGCTGGGGCGATGATGCCCGAGTGGAAAAGCTTGCCCGACCCGTATACCCGGCCCAGTGTCGCGGCGAATCGGCGCCGCTCAGCGGGACGGGAAACCTTCCTTGCGCGTCAGGTGGGCCGCCGGCGCTGGGGCCGCCGCATTTCCGTTGCGGCGACTTGCCGCCGACCGGTCGAGCGCGAGCGATTGCCTTGCGCCGACCGGGGGCGTGCGAAGTTGCGGCCGTCTCTTATACGTGAATCGACCGTCCGCAACCGACCCCATCAGCCGAAATGGCAGGGGCTGCCTCGACGGCACCGGTCGTAAGGCCGATGCTAGCACGCGCGGTAGGCAGCGCCCTCCGTGCCGTTCCGCATTGGGCGCCATATTGGAACGGCACGGAGGCCGTTCCCTACAGCGCCCGTATTGGCAACGATCGCCACGCTCTGGGCGAAGCGATTCAATACGGCTGGGGCTGGACCTGCGCGGCATACTCCGGCTTCACGCGAACCGGCGGCGGCTTCATCGGAATGGGCTCTCCGCCGCGGGCCAGATACAGCTCGTAAAGCTGGTACTGCAAGTGTGCCCAGGCCATGTAAACGATCGCCATCGCAGGGTACACGCCCAGGCAAAACAGCGCCATGCCGACGGCGAAGAATATGGCCCCTGTCATCGTCAAAAACATCAGCGTGAGTAGCTCTTCCACCCACACCCGGCGAATGAAGTCGAACGTCCAACCCAGGCGAAACGCCTGGCCAAAGTCCTGCGACAGCCCGGCGCGCAGCGTGATCGGAAGAATCACCATTTGCATCGCGAACGAAAGCGCCAACGCCAGCAGGATCGCCGTCGGAATGGCAATGCCCAACACAACCGGCGCCGCATCGCCCGCTGCCGCCGCGAGCCCGCCGATGGCGAACATCGATCCGTAGATCAGCACCATGAATACCGGCTGCAGCACGAACATTAGCACCAGCGCCACCAGGAACGGCCACAGACTGCGCTGCAGGTAATACCCCAACCGGTTCATGTCGAACGCCGGGTACTTCTCGCCGTCGCCGCGGTGTAACGATTCGATCACGTCTTCCTGATAACCCAGCGCCACGAGCGGCCCGACGACGGGAACAAGCCGACACACCGAGCAGGCCAGCAGCGTCATGCCCCAACTCGGATGGTCGAACAGAAACCGGTACGAGTACAGATACTGCATGCCGGCGGGCGGGCGCGTACTTTGTTTGCCCGGCATCCTCTCGCTGAATGGAACCTCTTCAAAGTCGGATAGTTGCGACGGACGATCGCTCATGTCGTGCCCATCCAGAAGCTCGTGTGCGCCGCGATGGCAGCGGTTACTCCGCACTTGGTGCTTGGCCCCCGCGGTTTGCGCGGGCGTCCGGCCATTGCTCGGCGGGTCGCCGCGAGCCCGTCGTCGCATCCTACTTCGGCTGAGGCACGATCTCCGACCAGCCGGGAAGGGCCGCGCCGATCAAAATCGCCAGAATGAACGCCAGGAAGCCGACGAATAGAATGCCCAGCCCGACCAGGTATAAGATCATCGACTTCTTCTGGTCCTTCCAGAAAATGATGCCGTAAACGAGCACGTAGATTCCCAGAATCAGGCACAACAGACCATGAGGCAGGAAATGATTTTTGATCGCCTCCACCGTCATTTTTAGCCAGGCCAGAAAGATGATGTAGCCCCCTGCGAACATCATCAACATGGGAACAAGGGGCAGATACACCCCGGCCTTCACCATGGCGATGGCAAACAGCGAGACCAATCCCAGCACAATGGTCCAATACCCGTTGTACAGCAGGTTGCCCCCGGAGCGGCAATCTTCCCAGTAGATGGGCGCGATGAACCATGAATACGACCCCAGCGTCGTCAGGCTCAAGATTCCGTGCGCGACGTGCTTGTCGATCGCGGTGAGCGAGATATTGAACCAACCCGCGATCCACAGCGCCGTGCCCAGCAGAATGAGTCCGAAGGGAATGATCAGCCCCCACTCTCCGGCGGCAATCGCGCGGAAAATCAACAAGACCTGTCCGGCAATCACGCCCCCCCAATAGAGCGTTACCGCCAGAGCGATTAAGAGCAGAATGGGAAGGAAGATGGGCAGAATCCAGGCGCCGATGCTACGCACGTCGCCGAATTGACTCCCCTTGGTCGCGATGGGAGCTTCCGCGAGCTCGCGGGCCGCCTTGGCCACCATCTTCTCGCCGTCGGTCATGGGCCGGCCGGCGGTGAGCGCAATTCCCCCCTCGCCCAGGGTGGCAAGGCGCTGGCCCGACTGCGTATTGAAACCGCACTCGACGCACAAAACGGCGCCCGGCTGCATGGGGGCATCGCAGGCCGGACAGCGAGGTCCGGCGTGTGGCTTGGGCGCCGAGAAGCCGGCCTCGTCCAGCAAGTCGGAAATGCCCCCCACCGGTTTCGCGGGGGCTGATTGGCCTGCCTGCGGCGTGCGCTGAGGCGCCCGCGCGCCCGCCGTTGCGCCGCCTGATGCGGCCGCGGCCGATGCTCCGCCGGGTATCTTCAGCGGCTTCTGGCACTTGGGACACTTGACCGTCTTGCCAGCCAGTTCGTCTCTGGCTGCGAACTTCTGACCGCACGAGCAGGCTACCGCTATCGGCATGGAACATCCTGATTCGAGAAAGCTAGCTGGGCGCGAACTGGCCGCGCCGAAAGTGTGCAGGTTGCATTGTACTCACCTGGCTTGCGGTTTCTGCCCCGCTTCTTCTCGCGCATTCGATTTCAATTGCCATCCACCGGGTTTCGACGATCCCTCCGACGCATCCCTACCGCTTGCGGTTTCGCGCTCCGCCCAGCGCTACAAAGTCGCCGCCCCCTGCCATTATGGCAGCCGCCCGCTCCGCCGCACCCGCGAACCTGCCAAGCTGGCCGACCGAGTGGCATCCCGATCAAATACCCTTCGTCGCAAGCCCCGCAGCGCCATTGTTTTACCACACACCCTTCACTTTGGCGCGCCAATTGCCTTCGTCGTGCCTCCGCGCCCGCCACTGCGCACTTCTGGCAGACAGCCACCGCCAGCGGTCTATCTACTACGCAAGTCCAAGGGCCGATACGTACGCAAATCGAGTGAAAGGGGAGGAAAGCCATCCATGGCCACGGCAACCAAGAAGAAACCCAAGGCCGCGCTCAAGCTTCAGCCGCTGGGTGATCGAGTCGTTGTTTCCCGGGAAGAGTCGGAAGGGAAAACCGCCGGCGGCATCGTGCTCCCCGACTCCGCCAAGGACAAGCCCGCCCGCGGCGAAATCGTCAGCGTGGGCGACGGGCGGCTCCTGGACGACGGCAAACGCGTCACGCTCCAGGTGAAGGTGGGCGACCGCGTCATCTTCACCAGCTACGCCGGCGAAGTGTTCCGCGTCGACGACGAGGAATTCCTGCTCATGCGCGAAGAGGACATCCTGGCCGTGCTCGAAGGCTGACGCGCCAAGCAGGCCGTTGAAAAGGGGGACTGTCCCTTTTCGATAACATGATTTGCCAAGCCAAAACAACTCGGCCGTAAAGGGACTGTCCCCCTTTTCAGCGGCCTGCGAAGCACCGCCGACTCGTTTTCACCGCCAAACCACGAACGCCAACCCAATACTTTTCGGAGATAGGAACGCATGCCCAAGATCATCGCCTTTGACCAGGAGGCCCGCGAGGCCATCCGCCGCGGCGTGTCGAAACTGGCCCGCGCCGTGAAGGTCACGCTGGGCCCCAAGGGCCGCAACGTCATCCTTCAAAAGAGCTTCGGCTCCCCCACCGTCACCAAGGACGGCGTGACCGTCGCCAAGGAAATCGACCTGGAGGACGTGTACGAGAACATGGGCGCCCGCATGGTCCGCGAAGTCGCCAGCAAAACCAGCGACGTGGCGGGCGACGGCACCACCACCGCCACCATCATGGCCGAGGCGATCTTCAACGAGGGGCTGCGGGCCGTCGTCTCGGGCTGCAACCCCGTGCAGATGAAGCGCGGGATCGAACGGGCCGTCTCCGACATCACCGAGAAGCTCCAAAAGATGTCGATCAAGATCAAGGAAAAGTCCGAAATGGCCAACGTGGCGTCGATCGCCGCCAACAACGATCGCCAGATCGGCGAGCTGCTGGCCGACGCCATGGAGAAGGTGGGCAAGGACGGCGTCATCACCGTCGACGAAGGCAAGAGCCTGCAAAC
>CAYQAJ010000202.1:0-9718 GCA_964415245.1 uncultured Pirellulaceae bacterium
GCCGCTGGAAGTGCTGGTCAATAAGTTCTCCCACACGCGGTTCGAGCCGATGGGGCATACGACGAATCCCGACATCCCCATCGCCAAGAGCGTGGTCGATTACATCTTCCGCTGGCTGGGGACGACATTTTTGCCCGAGCACGCCAAGGCGCTGCCGCCGGCCAAGGGAGAAGGGGCGAAGGCCGAGTCTGCCCAAGTAAGCGGGGCGGCAACCAAGGCGCCGGCTGCTTCGAACGGTGCGTCGGGCTCGAATCCAGGACACAGTACAGTGGCCCTCGAGATCGACCAGAACGCCGGGCCCGAACGCCGCAGCGAGCAATTCGCCCGATTCCAGAGCGACGCTCCGAGCTGCGATAACTGCGGCGCCATCACGGTGCGCAACGGCAACTGCTATCTCTGCTACAATTGTGGCAACAGCATGGGTTGTTCCTGACACTGGCGGCAGGCAAGGCGCCGCGGGAGCGCCTTTGCCTCGCTAGGGATGGCACGGGCGGCCTATTCCAAAACCGTCGCGAAGAAGGAGACAGGCCCACTTCGCTCGGAGGAAGTGCGCATAATACGCCTGTCCCCGACGGTTTTGGGATAGGCTCTTGCATCGTCGGCGACTGCCGCGACACGCCGTCTGTTTCATGCCGTTTCGTTTTCCCTCGATCTACGGTTCCCGCCTGCCATGTTGCTGCTGGAAGGGGTCAAGAAGTCGTATGTCGAGCCGGACGGCCGCTTACTGCCGATCATCGACATTGACCGCTGGAGCCTGGAAAAGGGTCAGCAGACCGCGCTCGTCGGCCGTAGCGGATGCGGCAAGACGACGCTCTTGCACATGATCGCGGGGATCAGCCGCGCCGACGCCGGGCGGATTGTGCTCGACGGACTGGACGTCGCGAAGCTTTCCGAGGCGCAGCGCGATCTGATGCGGGCCGACAAAATCGGCTACGTCTTCCAGACGTTCAATCTCCTCCCCGGTTTCTCGGCGCTGGAGAACGTCCTGCTGGGGATGACGTTTGCCCGGCGGCGAAAGGATTCCAAGCGAGCGTGGCGACTGCTGGAGCGGGTCGGTTTGGGACATCGGATGAGTCACCGCCCCGGTGCTCTCTCGGTGGGCGAACAGCAGCGCGTGGCGGTGGCACGGGCGCTGGCCAACCAGCCGACCCTGATGCTGGCGGATGAGCCGACGGCCAACGTCGACCAAGTGAACCAGCAGAATATTATCGACTTGATCTGCGACACATGCCGGGAGGAGAAAGTGTCGTTGATCCTGGTGACGCACGCGGCGGAAGTGGCGAGCCAGTTCGAGCGCGTTGAGCGATTGGAAGAGATTAACCAGGCAGGAAAGCGGACGGTGGCGGATGAGCCATCGTCACAGGTGAAGTAGGGAATGTTGCGGGTTGACGGATGCTGATCGGTCGAAACCTCAAATCGCAAAACACCAATCATAAATCACAAACAATGACCAAGCACCAAATCCAAATGACCAATGAGGGCGGATTGAGCTCCGGCACTGGTCATTTGTGCTTGGTTCATTGGACATTGCACGGTTGTCGGCGTCGGAGGGGCGAACGAACTTCCGGCGCCGCGAAGACAGCGCCGTCGAGCGCAAGGTGCGGATCATGAGTCTGTGGAAGATCGCCTGGCGCAGCATTCAGCAGCGCGGCCTGGCGTCGGCGCTGACGACGCTCTCGATGGCCCTGGGGGTCACGCTGGTCGTGGCGGTGCTGTCGATCCACGGCGTGGTGTCGCAGTCGTTCCGCAATAACACCAGCCTGGGCTACGACACCATCGTGGGAGCCAAGGGGGGCAAGCTCCAGCTTACGCTCAACACGGTCTACTACCTCAGCTCGCCCGTCGAGAACATCCCCTACGAGTATTACCTCGAATTCAAGCCCGCCGACGTTCGGCGTGCCGAGCTGGAAAACTCGCTCCGCTACCGCGCTCGGCAGGCCCAGTGGCAGACGGCTCGAGCGCAGATCGCAGCCAGCGGCGCCATGGGGCCGCAGGCGCTCGCCGCCGAAGCGCTGCTCGACGCCGCACAGGCCTCCGACCCCGTGCTCGCGGAGATGAGCCGCACCACGCGCTTCGGCAACTACGTGGGACTCGCCGTGCCCGTCTGCCTGGGCGACTACTACGGCCGATTCCGCGTCGTGGGCACGACGCCCGACTTTTTCGACAAGCTCACCTTCGGCGAGGAAGCGGACAAGAGGTACACCTTCGCCCAAGGCCGAAACTTCCAACAGTACACGCCCGAGAACGGATACTTTGAAGCAGTGATCGGCGCGGCGGTGGCGCGGGAGATGAAGGTGAAGTTGGGCGACCGCATTTCGCCGACGCACGGCGACCCCGAGGCAGGCGGCGAGGAGCACGGCACGAAGTTCACGGTGGTCGGCATTTTGAAACCCTCCGGCACGCCCAACGATCGGGCCGTGTTCGTGAACATGGAGGGTTTCTATCTCATGGAGGACCACGCCAAGCCGGTGGCCGAACAGAAGGACGAAGACGACGAGGAAGCGGAGCAGCACGACGGCGCAAGTGGGGACGAACATGTCACTGGCGCAGATGCGTCCGATAAACATGCGGCCGAAGAACACGCCGACGAACACGACCATGGGGCCAGAACTTCGCTGCCGGTCGAACAGCGCGAGGTCACGGCGATCCTGCTGCGGATGTCGAGCCCCATCTTCGGCGCCACGATCCCCAACCTCATCAATGAGGGATCCGAGGCGCAGGCCGTCATGCCGATCCTGGAAATCACCAACCTGCTCGACATGCAGGTCCGCCCCATGCAATGGCTGCTTTTGATCCTGACCATCCTGATTTGCGTGATTTCCGGCGTCAGCATCCTGGTGAGCATCTATAATTCCATGAGCGAGCGCCGCAAGGAAATCGCCGTGATGCGGGCCCTGGGAGCGGGGCGCAGCACGGTGATGGCGATCGTGCTGCTGGAGTCGATTATGCTGGCGCTGGGGGGCGGCGCGGTGGGGTGGCTCGGCGGTCACACGCTCAATGCGCTGGCCAGGCCCTGGGTCGAGATGCAAACGGGCGTTTCCATTGGGCTTTTCGACCTGGCACCGCCGATCAATGTGCTTGAGCTATTGGGTGGGAATGGGATAATGATGGTTTACCCGGAATTGCTACTGATCCCCGGCTTGATCGTGCTGGCCGTGGCCGTGGGCTTT
This sequence comes from uncultured Pirellulaceae bacterium, assembly GCA_964415245.1. Classification (GTDB taxonomy): domain Bacteria; phylum Planctomycetota; class Planctomycetia; order Pirellulales; family Pirellulaceae; genus CAYQAJ01. The sequence continues at coordinate 3,171 of CAYQAJ010000202.1, forward strand.
TTGCCCGCACTCTCGGCTTACCGCACCGACGTGGCGCGGTCGTTGGCACCCTAAGACCGTGAGCAAGTAGGAGACGCGATATGCGGATGCAAACGGCCGCGACGACAACGGCAATGGCGATTACGGCGGCGCTGGCCGTCGCGCTCGTCGGGCGTACGGCAACGGCCTGCCCCTTCTGTTCCGCCCCCATGAAGACGTTCGGCGAAGAAATCGAGTCGATGGACGTGGCGGTCATCGCCGTGCTGGCCGAGGGAGCGGAACGCGCTGTAGGCGGAGCTGCGGCCGACGACCGCGTTCCCACGGCACGCTTCACGATCGTGGAGGTGCTCAAGGGAAAGGAGCACCTGGCCGGCGCCAAAACGGTCGATACGATCTACTTCGGCGGCGCCGATCCCGGTAAGTCGTTTCTCATCATGGGGGTGGGGGCGCCGAAGCTGATGTGGTCGACGCCGCTGCCGATCGCGGCCGAATCGCGCGACTACTTTCGCAAGATCGTGGCTCTGCCCAAAGAGGGACCGGAGCGGCTGACGTTCTTTCTGAGTTACCTCGAAAACGCCGACGACATGCTGGCTCGCGACGCCTATGACGAGTTCGCCAAGGCGCCGTATGCCATGGTTCATGAGCTCAAGGACTCGCTCGACCACGATCAGATCGTCAAGTGGGTTCAGTCGCCCGACATTCCCGCCACGCGCCGCCGCCTGTACTTGACGATGCTGGGCATCTGCGCAAGCGACGACGACATTCCCATGCTGGAAACGATGCTGCGGGCGGAAGACCGCAAGTCGCGGGCCGGGCTCGATGCACTGGTCGCCTGCTACCTCACGCTTCGGGGGCCCGAGGGGGTCGAACTGGTCGAAGAGTTGTTCCTTGAGAATGAGAAGGCGGAGTACGCCGATACCTACGCGGCCATCATGGCCCTGCGGTTCCACGGGACCGAGGTGGAAGCCATTCCGCAGAAAAGGCTCATCGAGGCCCTGCGGCTGATGCTCGATCGGCCCGAGCTGGCCGACCTGGTGATTCCCGACCTGGCCCGATGGGAAGATTGGGATTCGATGCCGCGTTTGACGGAGCTGTTCAAAAACGCCGATGAGAAATCGAGCTGGGTGCGGGTGCCGGTGATCAATTACCTGCGGGCTTGCCCCTTGCCCGAGGCGAAGAAACGGATCGAGGAGCTGGAGAAGATCGATCCCGAGGCCGTACGTCGGGCCAACACGTTCTTCCCTTTTAACCGGCCCGCGGCGCCATCCAGCAGCAGTACTTCGCCCGGTCGGCGTGGAGTGGGAGAGTTCGTTTCCGAGTCGGCGCTGGGGGCGGTCCCGACGAACCTTTACGGCCGGCGCACCGTATAAACCCAACCCGACAACCGGCGCGCCGCTGTATGGAATACGTGGCGCCGAAACAATATCCCTGTTCGTGCGGCGGGGCGACGGGACGTGTACCCCCCGCAGCCATTACGACAGCTACCAATATGGCCAGCGACGCAACGCTCTTTCAAAACGAGACGACCGACGAGGTCCAGCAGTACCGCACCCTCAGCAAAATGGCCGTGGCGGCCGCGATTCTCGCCAACCTCTCGCTCTTGGCCTTCCTGTTTGTTCCCCTGGTGGCGCTGCCGATTGTGGCAACGCTGGTTGCGGCAATCGCGGTGGTTGTGACGCGGCGCAACGTCGATCGCGTGACGGGACAAAGTCTCGCGCTGGCCGCTCTGGTCGAGTCGCCCGCTATCTTGCTGCTGGCAATCGCCGTGCACGTGTATACCTACGCCACGGAAGTGCCGGGAGACTACCAACGCATCTCGTTCTACGAGCTGAATCCCCATCTTCCCGATCACCCGGCACATCCCGTGCCCGATACGGCGCGTGCGCTCAACGGCAAGAAGGTGTTCGTCAAGGGCTACATGCACCCGGGCGTGCAGAGCTTCGGGGAGATCAAGAACTTCGTGCTGGTGCCGGACATGAAGACGTGCTGCTTTGGCGGCCAGCCCAAACCTTGGGACATGATTGAGGTGCGGCTGAAGGAGCCCGAAAAGTTGAACTATACGCGCAGGCCGCTGCGGGTGTGCGGCGTGCTGACAGTCAACGAGGATCAGCGCGAGCTGCCCGGGGATATTATCGGTGGCTTCTACGAGCTTGACGCGGATATTGCCCAATGAAGTTTCGCACCGCCGCCTATGGAACGATGTTCGCGGCCACGCTGGCGTTGGCGTGCCTTTGCCAGCGCGACGCGATCGCCGACGAGGGCGATGCCGAAAAGCCGCGGAACATCAACTTTGACGACATCAAGATCGATCTCAAGAAGGGGCAGGCGTTCAAACGGTCAATGCTGACCGACAAGGTCCAAGAGATCGACGGCATTGCCGTAAGCTTGCGAGGCTACATTCTGCCGAGCTTCCAGCAGAAGGGAATCACCCAGTTCGTGCTGGTGCGCGACAACATGGAGTGCTGCTTCGGTCCCGGCGCGGCACTGTACGATTGCGTCGTCGTGGAAATGGAAAAGGGCACGTCGACGTCGTATACGGTGCGGCCGGTGACGGTGGAAGGCAAGTTCACCGTCAACGAGCTGGTAGGACCCGACGGTACGCATCTGGCCATCTATCACATCCGCGGCCGTAGCGTCAAATAGCCGATCATCAGCGACGCTCGTGCCGCCTTTCCGCCGCTTCGGGCCAAAGGGGTATGCACGACCCGAAGCCGGAAAAAGCCGCTCATGCATCGCCTTGGCGGCATCTGGCCGTGGCCGATCGCCGCCGCGCCCGGCAAATGGCCAATGCCAACGCGGGCCTATGGTCGCTCGGTAACGGGCTAACGAGCACGACGCTCGTCATTTATCTCGCCGGGCAGTTGGGAGCGGCTGGCGCGGCGATTGGGCTGATTGTCGCGGCGCCTCCGCTGGCCGGCGTGTTGCGGCAATTCGCGCCCGCCCTGATCGGACGACTGGTCGACCGCAAGCGCTTCTGCCTCGTCTGCTATTACGCCAGCGGGGTGGTGTTGGCGCTGCTGCCGGTGCTCGCGCAGCCGAATCCGTACGTACCGCGCAGCGTTTCGCTGGCCGTGCTGGTGGTTTTGTGGTGCCTGTATCACCTGCTGGAGTATCTCGGCACGGTCGCGCTGTGGAGCTGGCTCGGCGATCTGGTGCCGGGGCGCATTCGCGGCCGATTCGTCGGACGGCGCGAACGTTGGCTCAAAGCGGGCCGCGTCGTGGGCATGCTGGCCAGCGGCCTGTATGCCTACTCGTGGCAACTTACCTATGGTCGCGACGACTGGTACGGCTATGCGGTGCCGGCGCTGATCGGCGCGGGACTGATGGTGGCGGCGGTGCTGCCGCTGCTGCGAATGCCGGCAATCGCGGTCGGGCAAGCCGGCGAGCCGTCTCCACCGCTGTTGGACCTGCCGCGGCTGTTGGCGCCGCTGGTCGATCGCCGCTACCTGCGGCTGATTCTCTTCGGCTGCTGGCTGGGGGCAGTAACCGGTCTGACGCAAGCGGCACAGTTCATCTATCCCACGCGCGTACTCGCATTGAGCCTGCTCGCGTTTCTCTCGCTGCGCGTGGGCATGGAGATCGGCCAATCGGCAATCGCCGCGCCGATCGGCCGCCTGGTCGATCGCTACGGCAATCGACCCGTGATGGTGGTTTCGCAAGCGCTGGTGTCGGTGGGTCCGCTGTTTTACATCGCGGCCACGCCCCATGCTCCCTGGTGGATCGCCGGCGCGTGGATCCTGTGGATCGCCTATGCCGGGCTCAACGTGGCGCTGCCCAACGTGATGCTCAAGCTGGCGACACCCGGAGACAACAGCCGCTATGTGGCGACGTACTTCGCCGTCTCGGGTCTGTGCTACGGTTTGGGGAGCCTGGCCGGTGGGCTGGTGTACGATTACCTCAGCGTCCTGCCTCCCGTGTTCGCGTTTGGTCCTTTAACGCTCGACCATTTCGGATATCTGTTCGTGTGCGGGTTTGTGCTGCGAGCGCTCGGCGTGCTGCTGCTGTTGTTGCTCGTCGAACCGGGCGCATGGACGTTTCGCGAGATTCTCGCGGGAGGCCGGATGCGCGGCGAACAACGCGCCGTCGCTGAGGGAGTTTCCGACGCGTGATGGCTGGGGGATGCATCAATTGACGCACTGCGCCGATTGCGGCTCTAATGCTTTGTGCGATCATGGATACTCCGCGGCGCGGCCGTGTGCCCGGTGCCGCAATTCGACGCCTGCCTCCACGACGACGCGCAGTTTAAGCATGCCCCTTCGGCAGACGCCCCCATAGCTCAAGTGGATAGAGCAACTGCCTTCTAAGCAGTAGGTTCCAGGTTCGAGTCCTGGTGGGGGTGCTTGAGGTTTCAAGAAACCGGTCAAGCCACGCTTTATCCGAAAACCGGGAATGGGAGGGCGGGGGCTGGACCGAAGGAAAGCCTCGCCCCTGTTTTCGCGGCATTGCTTTTGCGGCTACTGGCACTGAATTAGATCAAGACTGGGGGGAGCATGTCTCGCGCGATCGAGTCAATGTCGCTGGCGCCATTGAGCCTTCGACCTTGCGGGGAGCAAGCGAGCCGAGTTCAGGATGAAGGCCAACTCCGAGGAGACGTGTATGAAGGCGGCCAACAGAGGGTTCAGCATGCCGAAGGCCGCCAGTCCCACGCCGATGCCGTCCACCAGAAGAGTCCCGGCAAAATTGAACCAGATAATGCCGCGGCAGCGCCGGGCCACCATCAGGGTATCCACAAACTTAAGCAGGTCGTTTCCCAGCAGAACTACGTCGGCGCTCTCGCGGGCCACGTCCGTTCCCGACCCCATCGCCACGCCGACCGTCGCCGCCGTCAGGGCGGGGGCGTCGTTGATGCCGTCGCCGACCATGGCGACCTTCTTGCCCTCCGCCAGCAGGGCCCTGATCTTCGCTACCTTTTCGTCGGGAAGCAGTTCGCCATGAACTTCATCGACGGCCAATTGCTTGCCTACCGCACTGGCGATGGCTTCTGCATCGCCGGTAAGCAGCACCGTTTGCAATCCCATCTGCCGTAGCGAGCCGACTGCCTGTACCGCTTCCGGTCGCAGAGCGTCCTCGATTTCAATGACGCCGAGCAGGCGTCCGTTGCGGGCGACCAGCATTGCAGACGATGCGTGGGAGTTCGACATAAAGTCGCCCAGGTCGAATCGCTGTTCTTCCAGAAACGCCCTGTTGCCGACGACGATTCGCTCGCCGTCGAGGGTACAGATGACGCCCTTGCCCGGGATGTACTCAAACCGGTCCGGCTCTTTGACGGAAAGGGACATGGCCGACGCCTTGTGCAAGACGGCTTTCGCCAGCGGATGTTCGGACGGCCGTTCCGCGATGGCGGCGGCCTCCAGAACGCTTTCGGCCGTCACGCCGGGGCAGGGGCGCACGCTGCTAACCGAAGGATTACCGAGAGTGAGAGTGCCTGTCTTGTCGAGAACAACAGTGGTCACGGTGCTAAGGGCCTCCAAGTAGAGGCCACCCTTGATAATGGCCCCTTGTCGCGCCGCGCGGCCGATCGCCCCCAGAATCGCCAACGGCGTGCCAGCCGCTATGCCGCAGGCACCGGCCACGATGACCACCGAGATCGTGGAGCGCATGTCGCGCGTGATAAGGAACGTCAGCGCGGCACAGCCGATGGCGAAGTAAACCAGATACCCGGCCAATCGATCAGCAGTCTTCTGGATCGGCGCGCGGGACCGCTCAGCCTGCTCCACGGCCTCGACGATTTTCCCGAACGCGGTGTCCCGCCCGATACCCTCGGTGCGAATGTCGATGGCGCCCGACTGGTTCATGGTTCCGGCGTAGATTTTACTGCCGGGGAGTTTCTCAACCGGCATGGATTCGCCGGTAATAGCGGCCTGATTGACGAACGAATTGCCGGCAACCACGATACCGTCGACCGGAATGGAACTGCCGGGTTTGATGACAACGACATCGCCCAACTTCAATTCGGCGGTGTTGACTTCCAACGTCTCATTGTGCCGGCGGACCACGGCGTTATGCGGCAACAGGTTCAGCAGGTCTTGGATGGCCTGCCGCCCTCGGTCCACGGTCAGCCCCTCCAACACCTCGGCGATCAGTACGAAGAGGACGATGACCAGGGCGGTGAAGAACTCGCCGATGGCCAGCGCCGCCGCCAGCGCGATGGTCATGGAGAGTTCCATGGTCATGCGACGGGCGATGACGTTGGCCAGTGCCTCTCGGAAGATCGGATATCCGCCCACCAAGGTTGCCGCCAGGGCGATCACGTCGAAACTGGCGACGTACTGCCAAAGGCCGAACCAACTGCCAAGGCAGGCAATCGCCACGAGCCCGATCCGCGCCAGATCGACCGCGTGCAAAGAGTGGGCGTGGTCGTCGCCGCGGCTCTGGCCGTTGACGTGGGCCTCGGGTGGAGAAGCGCTCGCTGCGGCGTCGGGCTTTGCCGAGGGCGAGGAGTTTGCGTTCATGATACGGGAGTGCGCGGCGGGTCTTGGATGCTTAGGCGGGCGTGGCGGGGAGTGCCGGCTCATTAGAGCTTATCCAAAAACCGTCTCAGAGAAGGGGACAGGCACATTTTGCTCCGC
>CAYQAJ010000203.1:0-9714 GCA_964415245.1 uncultured Pirellulaceae bacterium
GCTGTACGCGATTCTTGGCTTTCGTCCGTGTGGCGAGATCGAGCCGCCCGCTTCGCTCAAGGACCGCAAAATCACCAACCCCGACGCGCCGGCGCTCGACTATTTCATCGAAATCGACGTCGACGGGAAAAAGGTGGCCGCGGTGCCATTCCTCTATGCGTCCGTCGACCGCTACGACGCGGCCAAGGGGGGCAGCTTTTTTCGCTACATGGTCTTTCGGCTGCTGGTCGTGCACAAAGACGGGGACACGTGGCGTGCTGCCACCGATGACGAGGGCCAGCCGGTACTCCTCAATCCCGACGACAACGAGTCGTATCACAAGCAGATCGGCCGCAATACCCGCTACATCATCCACCCCGAGGAAGTGCTCGCCGACAACTTCGTGCATCTCGTCGAAGGCGCTGACAACCTCGCCACTCCACGAATCGTCGACGAAATGAAGGCGCTACTCGCACCGAAAGAGTGACAACGGGGATTGGGGATTGGGGATTGGGGATTGGGTTCCGCGGTTAGCCGCGACGCGCAGCGGAGCGAGTTTGGGGATTGGGAGTTTGGAGATTGTTTGTCATTTGTGATTTGCGATTTGGGATTTCAACTCATTGTCAGAGCGCGTCCGACAGCGCGCCTCAAACTGCACTACCACGCTCGTAGCTTCCCGCGGAATCGACGCCAGCCGCAAATCGAACCGCGCCCCGAACGGCTGCACCTGGGCCGCCTTGATCGCCGCCTCGGGCCCCTCCACCTGCCGACACTCGATCGTCGGCGCTGCTGCCAACGGCGGACAGAATGCCACGTGCAAACTCTGCGTCCGCTGCCGCGGGGCAAAGTCGGCCCGCAACAGGCCATAGAGCGCCTCGCCGTTCTCCTCGACCGCGCGCATTACCTGCTGCGAAACACCTGGTGCGAGCGAATCGCCGGCTGATTGCTCTTGGGTCTGCAACGACATCGGGCTGACCAGATCGTCGGACGCGCGCGGCGCCACCAAGGGAGCCGGCCGAGCATCAGAGAGCGGCTCGTGGCGCGCATTGGCGGCTGCACGTCCGACTCGACCTGATCCGCGTCGCGCCCGGTGCCGCCTCGCCGATTTCCAGCGGTTAGCCAATTGCGCAATCGCTTGCCCTCCGCGCGAGCGTCGCGCGGCTGAAACCCACCATGCGCTCTCCTGGCCGACCAACAGAGCCCACATCAACAGAAGCGCGACCAGCGAAGAGCCGGGGAGCGAAACTGCGGCACCTAGCGCTGCCAGTGCCGCGCTGACGGCCAGCGTAAAGAGCAGCTCGAAGCGCGCCGGCTCGGTACGACGCGCGGCGCGACTTTCCCCGCTCCGCCACGCGGCGTGCAGCGCAAAGGCGCCAGCGGATGCTCCGGCCCCCAGCGCGACCAACATCGCGCCTTCCAGCGGCTGCTGAAGCGCTCCGGCTGCTCGCCGCGCCAAGAGAACCAGCGATGTCGCCAGCAGCACTGCGGCGGTCGACCATGCGAGGCACCGCAGCATGCCGCCCAGCGGTTCGACCGCGCGAGCAGAGAGCATCGCGACTCTTGCCGACCTCTGTGCCTCCATGCTGGGCTCTCCTCAAATCCCTCGCACTCTGGAAGAGGGTTTGGGGGAGGGATCTCGTTCTGGCACGGTCTCCCGACCGTGCCGGCCGCGTGTCGCGGTCGGGAGACCGCGACACAACCGCCATCGCAACACAATTGCGGTCGCAACACAGCAGCCGCTATTGTGCCGCCGCCTCAACCCCGCACGCCTCGGCCAGCTCCGCCGCCCGCTCCGTCCGCTCCCAGGTGAACTCGGGCTCATTGCGGCCGAAGTGCCCGCCGCTGGCCGTTTTGCGGTAAATGGGCCGACGCAGGTCGAGATACTTGATGATTCCGCCGGGCGTCAACGGGAAAAACTCCCGCACCAGTTCGCAAATCCGCTCGTCGCACACGCGCCCCGTGCCGAACGTCTCCACATGCACGCTCACCGGCTCGCTCACGCCGATGGCGTAGGCGAATTGCACCTCGCAGCGGTCGGCCAGACCGCCGGCCACAATGTTCTTGGCGACGTGCCGGGCCATGTAGGCGGCGCTGCGGTCGACCTTCGTCGGGTCCTTGCCGCTAAATGCTCCGCCACCGTGCCGTCCCCATCCGCCGTACGTGTCGACGATGATCTTCCGCCCGGTGAGCCCGCAATCGCCCTGCGGTCCGCCGGTCACGAAGCGGCCCGTGGGGTTGATATGGTACTTGATGTCGCCGTTGATCAACTCGGGGGGCAACAGCGGCCGCACGATCTCGTGGATTACGAACTTGCGGATTTCATCCTGCGCGACGTCGGGCGCGTGCTGCGTCGAAACCACCACCGTGTCGATCCGTTGCGGCTCGTATCCGTCGTATTCGACCGTCACCTGGCTTTTGCTGTCGGGCCGCAGCCAGGGGACGTCGCCGTTGAATCGGGCCGTGGCCAGCCGCGACAGAATGCGGTGGGCCAGCCAAATCGGCAGCGGCATCAGCTCCTTGGTGTCGCGGCAGGCGTAGCCGAACATCAATCCCTGATCGCCGGCGCCGATCTCCTTGCCCGATGCCTCATCCTCGTCGACGCCCTGGGCAATGTCGGGGCTTTGCCGGCCGACCGAAACCAGCACCGAGCAAGTGTCGGCACAGATACCCATGTGGTCGTCGGTGTAGCCGACGCTGCGAATCACGTCGCGCACGACGTGCTGGTAGTCGATCGAGCCCTTGCTGGTGATCTCGCCGGCCACCAGGGCAAGCCCGGTCGTCACGAGCGTTTCACAAGCCACGCGGCTGTGAGGATCCTGCGCCAGAAAAGCATCAAGAATGCCGTCGGAAATCTGGTCGGACAGCTTGTCGGGATGCCCCATGCTGACCGATTCGCTGGTAAACAGGTACTTGCCGGATGCCACGAGCGAGCTCCTTCGCTGCGGGGGGAGACAGAGGGCGGCACGCGCGGGTCGCCGCGAAGCCCCGATTATAGCCATGCGCGGCCGCGGGCCACAACGGCGGGAGCGACTTCCCCGGAGGACGCATCGGCGAAGAAAACAACGGCAGGAAAAACACGGCATGCCGACGAGCCCGCATCGCAGCAAGTTCGGCCGCCGGGCGTCGTCAGGGGGCGAACCGCGTCCACCTGCCACGGCCCACGCCGCCGGAGACGAACGCGCCAATACGTTTCCTCTAATCCGCGGCCCGATCTGTCGCATTCGCGTTGCAACAAGTCGGCCTCATGCATCATGATCCGTTCCGACACGACCACCCAAGCGGTTCCAAGTAGCGTAGGGTTGTCGACGGGAACCCTCGGGGTTGCTACGTCTGGCGGCATATCCACCACGGTCCGCTGGGGTTCGAGGCACGCAAGCAGGGAAGCCGCGTAATTCGAGGAGGGACGCCATGTTCGACTGGCTCGTCTTGCTGCTGGACGACTTCCGTCGGAGCTTCCGCATCGCGGACGCCGTCGACATTCTGATCATGTCCGTCTTGCTCTATTCGGGACTGGTCTGGTTCAAGGAGACCGCGTCCCGCGCGGTCGTGATCGGCGTATCCGTCGTGGCGGGCGTCTATTTCGTGGCTCGCGCGTTCGACATGTATCTCATCTCGCTGGTATTTCACACGGCCTTTGCCGTCGTGTTGATCGTGCTGATTGTGGTGTTCCAGGAGGACCTGCGTCGCATGTTCGAGCGCGTGGCGGCCTGGGGGACATTGCGCGAGCTGCGGCCGTCCGCGCCACCTGCGATGGATGTGGATTCGGTGGTCGAATCGGCGTTTCATTTCGCATCCGAGGGGACCGGCGCGCTGATGGTGATCGAAGGCCGGGAACCGCTCGATCGCCATCTGGACGGCGGCGTTTCGCTCAACGGCGAACTGAGCAAGCCCCTGTTGTGCAGCATCTTCGATCCCGGTTCGTCAGGTCACGACGGCGCGCTGATCCTGGACAAGGATCGCGTGCGTCGATTTGGCGTTCACTTGCCGCTTTCCAAGAACCACAAAGAGATCCGCGGGCGCGGCACGCGACACAGCGCCGCGCTGGGACTGTCGGAATGCTCCGACGCGCTGACGATCGTCGTCTCCGAGGAGCGCGGAGAAGTGAGCGTCGCCGAAAACGGCAAGCTGCGCGATATGCCGACGGCGGCGGCGCTGAAGGATCGCATGGAGCGCTTTCTGGCGGAGAATTTCCCGCAAAAAATCGAGTCGAACTGGCAGCGATTCGTAGCGAAGCACGCCGGTTTGAAAGTATTGGCAATCGTAATCGCCATCATGATGTGGTTCGTGTGGGCCTATAACCCCAGCACGGTGCAGCGCACGTTCCTGGTGCCCATCGAGTATCGCGATCTTCCGCCGACGCTGGTGCTCGACCAGCACGCGCCCACCGAAGCCCGCTTGACGATGTCCGGCTCCGAGCGTCAGTTCCATTTCATCGAACCGGGCCGGTTCACGATTTCACTCGACTTGAGCCAGGCCGACGAAGGGACGATGGAACTGTCCTTATCGGAAAAGGACTTGCGGCCGGCGACCAATTTGGTGATCGATCGCATCGAGCCAGGCGTCATTTCGCTGCGCGTGCGTCGCAAGGAGAACGAGCAGTAAGCGGCGTCCTCACTTCAGGTAGCCCATGAACATCGTGGCGAATCCCAGAAACGAGGCGAAGCCCACGATGTCCGTCACGGTCGTCAGGAAGATCGACGACGACTGGGCCGGGTCGCGCCCCATCGCCTTCAGCACTAGCGGGATGACGGCCCCGGAAAACGCCGCCGCCGCCATATTCACGACCATGGCCATCGAGATCACCAGCGCCAGCGCAACGCCCGCCTGAAGCGAATCGCTGCGCAGCATGCGCCAGGCTAACACGGCCAGGCCTGTTCCCACGGCCACTGCCGCGCCGTTGATGAGTCCGCCCCAAAGCTCTTTGAGGATCACCCGCTTCTTTACGCCGGGCACAATCTCGCGGAGTGCCAAACCGCGCATCACCACGGCCAGCGACTGCGAGCCCGTGTTCCCCCCCTGCCCTGCCACCACGGGCAACAGCACGGCCAGCGCCGCAATCTCGGCGATGGTCCCCTCAAACAGCCCCACCACCATCGATGCCAAAAAGGCCGTGCCCAAATTGACGTACAACCACGGCAAGCGGCTTTTGACCACCGTCGACACCGGCGAAAGGGCCCGTTCGTCGGCACCGGCGCCGACGATCTTCTGCAAGTCCTCGAAGGCCTCCAGTTGTCCGGCTTGCAGCGCTTCGTTGTGCTTGACCACGCCAACCAGCCGGCCGTCGAAATCGACGACGGGCATCGCGAGAAACTTTCGCTCCCGCATCAGGTTCACCACTTCCTCGCGGTCGGTAGTCGCCGGCACGCAGAGCACGTCGCGCTTGACCATCGACTCGATCGTATCGCGTGGCGCGGCAAGCAGCAGGTCCCGCATGTTCAGCACGCCGATCAGTTTCCGATCGCGGTCGGTCACGTACAGATAGTGCAGCACTTCGCGCGGCGTTTTGCGGATCGTGGCGATGGCCTGTTGGGCCGTCAGATCGATGGGCAGCGACGCCACCCGCGGCTCCATGATTCCCCCCGCCGTGTCGGCCGAGTAGGCCGCTATCTCTCGCAACGTTTGCGCCACCGTGGTGGGTAAGCGGTCAAGTACGGTGTGCCGCCGATCTTCCTCCAGTTGACTGAGCACCAGACAGGCGGCGCGCGGCGACATCTCCGCCAGAAGCTGCTCGATCCGTTCCGATTCGAGCTGCGCCAGCAGAGGCCCGGCCGCGTGGGGACTCAGCCGTTCCAAGAGCGTCGCCGCCACCCGTACGGGCAGATTCTTCATCAGCCTCACCGCCTCGGCGGCGTCGAGCAGCTCGAAGGCGTGCGCCGCGTCCTCGGGATGCTGTTCCGCAAACGTGCGCAGCAACGATTCGAGTGGTTTCATGAGGCAGTCCTCGGGGGGACTCAAAGCGGCTAATTGTCGTACGTTCGACGATTTTTGTTGATACCGATTCGGTGCCCTCGGTGATTCCTCATCCTTGGGACGACACAAGCGACGCTACCGGCCGGCAGGCAACGAACGCCCTGAACCCCCCTCGGGATCACTTCACCCGCCTAGGGAAGGGTCAAGGATCGCCCCGTAGACCCGGGGGCCGTCGGATTGCTCTTTGACGGGAGGTTTTACGTCCTGGGCGCCGCAGAATGCGGCGAGAGGAGCTGATAAGTCGGGAGTCAATGGCCGAAAGTCGGCGACGTTTGACGCAACCTCAGCTCGCGAAGGCCCGCGTGCCCGCCAGCTTATTCAGTTCGTGCTGAATTAGTCCCGTGGCCGCCATTCCCAAGGCAATCGCCACGGGAAGCGCCACCGCGCCGAGCAACGCAATGCAGTTGAACACCAACACCAGCACGCCCAGCGACATGCTGCGATCGGGCACGCCGTATCGCGCACTGAGCTTCTCCAGATCGAACGCGAAAAGACACTCCAGCACGAACCCGACCAAACCGCACGTCAGAATGTTGCAGACCAACAGCAGGCCCGGCGAGTACTTCTGCGTGCCCGACAGAGCGTCGATCTCCTGGCTCCACTTATAGACCAGATAGAACCAGTAGATGCCGAGCGTCACCAGGCTCAACACGATGACCAGCGTCACGCTGCGGTACTGGACCGGCGAACGTTCGAGAGGCGGGTATTTGACGGGTGCCTCGGTCGATGCGTCCCAAGTCTTGCTCATGTACGCGCCCCCGATTAGGCAGTCGTGCCAGGCAGCGGGGCACTCCTCCCCCGCTTTCGAGATGCTGGTGATTCGCATCGTACCAACGATTATTTGGCTTTCATCGCCGTACGACGAGGAATTTCTTCGAATCGGGCCACCGCACTGGATGAAAACCGCCGTTGCATAAGAAGCAAGAAGTATTGACCCGGCCCGGGCTTCCGTCATAATCGGTGGTCGTGCCGGCGGCGCTGGTAACCGGCCGGACCCTGATATCGTTCGCCAATCGCAATCGCAGAGGGCAAGGCCATGTGCCGAGCAACCATTCTGACCCTCGTCGCCATACTATGCGCTGCGACGGGCGCCGTGCGCGCCGACGACACGGCGCTCATCGAACAACTGGAAGGCAAGGGGCTGCGCAAACTGGATGCGTACTTCCTGTTGCCGGAAGAATCTGACCTGCTCAAAGACTATCGCGAGCTGTCGACGATTAAGCGGCAGGTCATCAAGGTGTCGAAGGAAGAGGAGGCCGCCCAAAAAATCGTCGACGCGAAGAAGAAGCGGATTACCGCCATGCTTCAGCAGCGGCAGCAACTGCGCGTCGCCCTCGACGCAACCACCAGCGCCAATGCGCAGGTCCGGCTCATCAATGCCATCAATTCGCTGGCCGACCAGGTCGAGCTGCTCGAACGCGACACCAAGGCCGAGGACGCCCTGAAGGAGGCGCGCGGCGCCGCCAATCAGGTCCGCGAACAATACGTCGGGCTCGTCTTGGCGATGCGCAAGACGTACGACTCCCTTTCGGAGAAGTACGACGACCTGTCGGCCGACCCGGACGTGAAGGCGGCCCTGGCAAGCTTCAACGAAGGGAAAGACACGACGGCAAACCTCGGTCCCACGCGGAGCTTCGTCGTCTTGGGCACGAACTTGAAGAAGGTCGAAGACACGGTCATCTCCGACGAGATCGATCTGCGCCCCGACGGGGGAAGGCTGTTCAACCTCCCGGTCACGTTCGACGGCAAGTACACGCAGGAATTGGGGCTGGACACCGGTTCGAGCCTGCTGTGCCTGCCCAGCCAAATGGCCAAGCAGGTTGGCCTGGTGCCCAAGGATTCGGACCCCAGCGTCCGCCTGCAAATGGCCAACGGGCAGGTGGTGGAGGCGAAGCTGCTGACCGTCAAGAGTATCCGCGTGGGGAAGTTCGTCGTGGAGGACGTCGAATGTGCCGTATTTCCCCCCGAGCTGACCGAGGCGGCGGCCATTTTGGGCATGAACTTCCTCGAGAAATTCAACTACAAGATCGACACCGAGCGCGGCAAGCTGATCATGAACAAGATCGAAACGGGACAGGGACGGTAGCGGCGCTAAGCACCAAATCCCAAATCACAAATCCCAAACAACGACCAAATCTCAAACTCTCAAACGGGAAACTCCGAAGCGCCCTTTACGCCGCCGCGCGGTCGTCGTTTGCGGCCGACGCGGGCAGCAGTTGGTTGAGCAGTTCGATGGTGCGGTCGGTGGCGCCGATGTTGGCGGCAACGAGTCGGGCGGCTCGCTGGCCGAGCGATTCCGCGTAGAGCGGTTCTTCCAGGCAGCGGCGGACGAATTCGGTCATCTCCTGGCCGCCGTGGACGACGACTGCCGCCCCCTCATCGAGCATCTGCGTCACCACGTGGCGGAAGTTGCGCGTGTCGGGTCCGAACGACACGGCCGCACCGTAGGCCGCCGGCTCGATCATGTTCTGCCCGCCGCGCGAGCCGAGACTGCCCCCCACGAAGGCGATTTGTGCCGTTCCCCACCACGCGCCCAGTTCGCCCACCGAGTCGACCAGCAGGATTCTCGCTCGCGAGTTCGCTCCCTCGGTTTCGAGCCGGCTGCGACGTTGCCACGTGTGACCCGAGCGGTCCAAGAGCGCCGCCACTTCGTCGAACCGCTGTGGATGGCGCGGCACCAGGATCAGCCGCAGCTTCGCATGTGCGTCGCGCAGTTGGTCGAAGGCGGCCAGCGCCAGCGCTTCTTCGGGGTGCTGCGTGCTACCGGCCAGAAAGACCGTATCGTCCGGCGCGATGCCGGCCAGCGCCGCGAGCTGCCGCGTAAGCGGGTTGTCGCGGTCGGTCTGGGCGCCGTCGAACTTCAGTGAGCCGGTCACGTGTACCGACTCGGGCCGCGCCCCCAAGCGAAGGAATCGCTCGGCATACTGCTCGTTCTGCGCCGCGATTACGTCGATCGAGCGCAGCATCGACGCGGCCAGCGGGCCGATCCGCCGATAGCCGCGAAAGCTGCGCTCGCTGAGCCGACCGTTGACGACGGCGATTCGCGCGGCTCGCTTGCGCGCGGCGCGAATCAGGTTGGGCCACAGCTCCAGCTCGGCCAGCAGCAAGAGGTCGGGCCGTATCCGCCGCATCGCCCGGCCGACCGACCAGGAAAAATCGAGCGGGGCGTAGAACGTGCTCAGGTGCGGGTATTTGCGCCGGGCCAGCGCCAGGCCGGTATCGGTGGTCGAGGAGACGACGCAGCGAACTTGCCCGCGCGATTCGAGCCGCGCGACGAGCGGAGCCAGCAGATTCACCTCGCCCACGCTCACCGCGTGCATCCAGATGCACGGCTCATTCCCATCCCGCTGCGGAACAAGCCCCAGCAGCTTCTCGCCCCACCCCGCCCGATAGCGGCCGGTGCGCAGCATGCGATAGACAAGCCACGGCGAGACGGCCAGCAGGGTCGCGAGATAGGTGGCGTTGAGAAGGTAGGACACGACGGGCTTCCTTTCCCGAGGACGACGGGGGGCGATCTGTCAATGCGGAAAGACGATTGAAAGTGGTGTGCAAAGTGCAGAATGAAGAGTGCAGAATGCGGCTGCGAGATTCCTATTCTGCACTCTTCACTCTGCATTTGCGCCAGTTTCAAGCCCCCAACCCTGAACGTTTTTCACAAGGAGAGGTTCTACGCGATTCGTTCCTTGCGCATGCAGCACTGTTTGTATTTTTTGCCGCTTCCGCAGGGGCAGGCGTCGTTTCGCCCCACGCGCTGCCCGCGGTTGC
>CAYQAJ010000204.1:0-9674 GCA_964415245.1 uncultured Pirellulaceae bacterium
TTGCCTATCGCAAAGAGCGCGGCACCAGCGTCGAGGTACACACTTCGCTCTCGGCCCACGCGTTTCGCGCCGAATTGCCGCCCGGCAAATACACGCTCACCGCCGAACGCGGCAAGGAGTATTTGACGGCAACCGCCGAAGTTGAGCTCACAGACAAGCCGGCGAAAGTCACGCTCAAGCTGGAGCGCTGGAGCGACATGGCGTCCCTCAACTGGTACTCGGGCGAAACGCACGTTCACCGCGGTCTCGACGAGCTGCCGACGCTGCTGTTGGCCGAAGACCTGAACGTCGCCCTGCCGCTTACCTATTGGGTCACGCGCTCCGGCGTACCGGCCAGCCGCGGCGACAAGAGCGCAATCGAGACCGGAGCCGAGCTGATTCGCGTCGACGACACGCACGTCATCTACCCGCTCAACACCGAGTACGAGATATTCACCGTCGACGGCAAGCAGCACACGCTGGGGGCCATCTTCGCGCTCAACCATAAGCGGCCACTGGCCGAAAGCGTGCCGCCGGTCGGGCCCGTGGCGCGAACCGTACACGAGCAGGGCGGGCTGCTCGAACTCGACAAGCACAACTGGCCCTGGTCGATGATGCTGGTGCCCGTGATGCAAGTCGACCTGTACGAGCTGGCCAACAACCACATGTGGCGGACCAATTTTCATTTCCGCGGCTTCGGCGAGGCGCCGCCCGAGTACATGCACGTCGAGCAGGATGCCGACGGCCTCACCGAAAACGGCTGGCTCGACTTCACGCTGGCCAACTACTACTGCCTGCTCGACTGCGGCTTCCGCCTGATGCCCACCGCCGGAACCGCTTCGGGCGTACATCCCGTGCCGCTCGGCTTCGGCCGCGTGTACGTGCATTTGCCCGATGGTTTCTCGTACGACACCTGGATGCAGGGCCTCGCCGCGGGCCGCTCGTTCGTCACCACCGGCCCGATGCTCACGGCCACGGTCAACGGCGAGCTACCCGGCCACACGTTCAAGCATCGCTCAACCGACCCGATCCGCTACCACATCTCGGGCACCGCCCGCAGCGCCGCCCCGCTCGTGCGCCTGGAAATCGTCTCCGAGGGCCAGGTAATCCACTCTCTCGAACCGGCAAACAAACCGATGGACCACGGCGGCTACGAAAGCCCGATCGACGTGGAACTCCCCATCGACCACTCCACCTGGCTCGCCGTCCGCTGCTACGAGCGCGTCGCCGCCCGCGATGATGTGGCAAACGAGCGCGTCGGCGTAAGCGACCGCCTCCGTTTCGCCCACACCGCCCCGTTCTTCATTGAAGTCCCCGACCGCCCGTTGCGCCCCCAGCGCGACGAAACCGACTACCTCATCGGCCTCATGGAGCGCCAAATCACCCGCAACCGCGACGTGCTCAGCGACGAAGCCCTGGAAGAGTACGAAGAGGCTCTCCGCCGCTACCGCGAGATCGCGGAAACGGCGAAGTAATCGAAAACGCGAAGCGTGAACGAGGGCGACACGCTGTCGATCTCGAGTCTCTGCCTTCCTGGAACGCATATGTGATCACCCGAGAATACCGCAGCCTGAGCGACGTGGAGGTTAAGAATCTCCGCCGCAGTTTTGAGTGGGAGCGGTTCAAAGTGTCCGGTTTTGTAGGAACCGCGTTCCTGGCGCTCGTGCTTTATGCGGGAAGCGGATGGTTTTTGGGACGAGCAATCGACTGGCTGGTTTTCAGCATGCTTCTCAAGCACGAAGGAACGCGACTCTTTGCCTTCGTTCTCTTGACTATTGGAGTGCTCCTCGCGTCGTACAGTGTAATACGAGATGAACGCACTCGCCGTACCTGGTATCGCGCGTCGCGTCGCTCAGTTGAACGCGCCATTTCCGACGGGCGTGTCGAGATCATCTCATGCGACGTAACACGGGCCGTCGAGTTAAGCGAATTCGAGGACGAGGGGCCGGGCTACTTCCTAGAGATCGGATCCGACCTACTGATGTTCATTCAGGGGCAACATTTATTTGAGCTTGACTGCGTCCCGTGTGCCAAGGTCACCTTAACGCGTGTCGCTGACTCAAAGAAGTCGCTCGATTTTACGTGTTCCGGACCGCATATCGTTCCCGTGCGCACGATTCAGTCGCGGCAGTTCGGCGGCGCACCTTGGCTCTCGGATGGGCTCGTCTTTCGCGCGGCCCTCGAAGAGATCCCCGAAAGTCTGAGTGATTGGCCGCCACGCGACGACGCGCTCGATGAAGCACTGTCGGCCACTAAATGACGCTTGGCCCACTCGCGTGCGGGGTTCGGAGTGCCCCGGAGGCGAGTGACCGGTCGAGCCGCCGATGGCGGGAAGGCCAGCGGCCGGGGATTTGGCATACGCAAACTCTGAACCGACGTCCGCAACGAGAGCGCGTGCGACTCGGCATGGTACGTAATGATTCGTTAACAACTCATATTGACATATCAACGACCTGCGCGTACAATCAGGCTGGTGAGTTGGCTCTTTGGCAATTCGATTGCGGCCCGTTGTGAGGCAGAGCCTCGAAGACAGTGCGTTACCAGGCGGAGCCTGGGAACGAGAGGTACGCGTTGGACGGTCGCGACGTGTCGGCGGCGGTTCGCTGGCCGAGGCGCTTGGGGTATGCGCGGTGCTGAAGTTGAGAAGGCGGCGCGGGTGAGAGCTCGAATGCGACGCGACATTGCGACTCAAAGGGGTCGAAATCGACGCAACTCGCGGCCAATCAATACGTTGCGAGCGGCGTCGCGGGCGACAAACGCACGTCGTCGCGACATCGCGGGCGGACGGCACGGCGGAGCGGGCCTTGGCCCTGGTGCGGAGTTGGGTCGCCGAAAACGAGCTGACGCTGCACCCGACCAAGACGAAGATCGTGGACGCCCGCACCGAGGGCTTCGACTTCCTGGGCTACCACTTCCGGGGCCGACTGCGGCTGCCGCGAGACTAGAGCCTGCGGAAACTCAAGGACGCGGTGCGGGAGCAAACCCGGCGCACGAACGGACGCGACCTATTCTTCGTGTGCGCCCGGCTGAGCGCACGGTTGCGAGGATGGTTCACGTACTTTCGCCATTGTCATTGGACGGTGTTCCGCGAACTGGATCAGTGGATACGGGGGCGCCTGCGCAGCATCCTGCGCAAACGCCACAAACGCCGCGGCCGGGCACGGGGCGCCGACCACCAACGTTGGCCCAACGCCTACTTCAACGACCACAGGCTGTACAGCCTGAACGCAGCCCATGGTTGTTTCGTTCAGTCCTCCCGCAGGTGAACCATCAACCGGAAAGCCGTACGCGGGAAATCCGCACGTACGGTTTGGCGGGAGGGGGGACCGAACTCAATCGGTCCTCCCTACCCCGATCGGGGCGGAGCACGACCCACAGACGGCAGTCCGTGGGCTTGGGACCGTTGGTTGCCCGGAACGGCAGTTGCCCCGACGGGGTGAAGCAGGACAACGGGCAAATCCCCGCGTCTCCGTGTCTCCGTGTCAGTCGCTGTGGGGGAAAGAGGGCCCTGCCGAGCCACTCCACTTTTCCTGGCACCCATCACCCCTCGCGACTCCCTCCCACGCCGTTGGCTGGTACAATCATCGGGGTGGTGAATAAGACGGGCTCAGATTTGGCATTTGCACCCTGAACGTCTACTTCTCGGGAGGCGCGTAGTTAACAATCCGTGGCTCCCATGTCTGCTCGATCTTCACGTACGAGACTACGTAGCCGGCCGCGCCCGACTCCCGCGCCATCTTGACCTGCGCATCGACCTGCTCGGCTTCCATGTCCCATCCCTGCACGACGGCGATCAGCCGATCGGGCTTCACGCCACTCGCGCCGAACCGCTTTGGCTCGGTCTCGAACGAACGGATGGCCTGTCTGATCCAGCCTCCCTCGGGTCCGTACCGCGCAAGATCGCGGTGGAAGTCGCGATACGCCAGCAGCACTCCCACGCGATCGGCTTCGTCGGCCAGCGGCGTAAGCTGCGCCGTGTACTCTTTCCAGCACAGACCGTCGTAACAGCCGACTCCGGCACACAGGCCGTCGGCGGCGCCGTCGTGTTTTTCGCATTCGGTGGTCCACACCGGCACGATCTCGGCATCGGGCGCCAATTGCGCGACCGCTGCCACGAACTGTGCGGCGGCGTTGCACTCCAGCGGCGTGGCGGTTTTGATCGGGCCGTAGTCGGCCGTCCATCTACAGAGCGGATGGCCGCACCCGCACGCCGAAGGCGCCCCCTGTACATCGTTGAGCAGAATGCCCTTTGCCTGGGGCAACTCGCTTAGCAGCTTTTCCACTCGCGCCAGATGCGCGTCGAACGCCTCGCGATACAGGATGGGCACCCAGGGATATACCTTCACCACCTCGCCGTCGCCCGGCTTCGGCGCGTCGGGGAAGAAGCGCCGCCATTCGCCGTGCCCCTGAAGACTGGCCATCCATAGCGGCTCGGCGTCGGCCAGAGCGGGATGACGCGCGATCTCGATCCAGCACCAGAGCGCAAGGCCCGACTCGGCGATCGTTTCGGCCGCCTTGCGCTCGGCTGCGATTTCTTCGTCCGAGCCGCCCCTCACTTCGAGCACGATTGCATTGGCGCCCCTATTGCGCGCCGCGTCGATGCGCTCGGCCGTGACCTGTGCTGCCGACAGCATCTCGGCTTGCAGACCATCGCGCTCGCCGCCGGTTTCGTTTTCCCGCGCGGGATCGGGCGCGGCTTGATGCGCGCCCTCGTCCGATGCCGGCCCGGTGCAGCCCAACAAGAGAACGATCGCGCAAATCGCCGCAGTCGCGCTGGTGCGGATCTGAAAACCGTCGGCGACCGGCTCACTCTGTCGTGTCTGCCGAGTGCGGCTCTGAGCAGTGCAACTACGCCGTAGGTCGTCCATCATACCGCCGACTGAACTCTGAAAACTTAACACTGAAAACTCGGGCCGCGGAGAATGTGAATGTTCCCATCACCGCAAAGGGCTTTCAGATCGACTCCGGTTACTCCGCCTTCTCATACACGCCCGTCTCCGGATACTCGGCCGCCCATGCGTACCAGCGGCATTGAATGCTGTCGACCCACTCCAGCTCGCTCCCCTTGAGTGGGCCGTCAACGGCGCGGCCGGCGATCGTCCACCGCGAACCCGTCTCTTTGTCCTTGAACGGGGCCGACTCGGGCGATATCTCGTCGGCGAAAAACGTCAGCGTCCTTTCGTCAAGCTGGCTGCTGAACGCCACGGCACTCCGTGTCGGGCCATACCAGAACACGGCGATCGGGTGGTCGGCGACGGTGTCGGTCACGCACGCCCGCGGGCTCTCTTTGTCGAGCGGATACGCCACCGCCCGGCCGTCGATCTCCACTCCCAGCACGCTGGTGAGCGGTTCGAGCCGCGCGTTGACCTTGCCCATCGACTCCTTCGCCTCGTCGCTCATGGCCACGGGAAGCGGCGCCGCGTCGTACGTCTTGCCCTCGAACAGGTCGTACGCCGTCGACTCCGGGTGCAGCATCAGCCAGTACCGCCACTGGGTGACGACGCTGGGAATCCGCCGCAGTCGCTCCCCCTTGCGCGGGCCGTCGATGGCCCGACCGCTCAGGGCCGACCACAGCGTGCCGTCGCGACCCTTTACCACCATCACGCCGCGTCGCCAGCCGTGGAACTCGTAGCCGTAATCCTTCTCGTACGCGGCCACGTATCCGCCGTCGGGATCGTAGAAGAACAGCCCATAGGTGTCGTTGACGACGCGCGGCCCGGCCAAAAAGTATCGCAGCGGCGCCGCCCCGCCGTTGTGCATGCCGCGCAGCCACACGATGCAGGGGTCGTCGTCGTGAATGAGCTTCTTCAGGTCCTGCGTCGAACAGTACGAACACGGCGGCTCGGTGAGCGATTTGAAAAGCCCGGGTTTGGCGATGAGCCCCTTCAATGCATCCGCGTCATCGTCGGCGCGGGCGGGTGGTCCAACCAGCACGAACAGGGTCAGTGCTGCCGCCCAAACCAGCGCGCCCCGAGCGACGTGACTGAGCGGGCTTGGGATTATGTTCATAGCTTGTTTCTCCGGCGCTTTGAGGGTAGCGCATTTCAAAATCGTCGGGGACTGGCGTAGTCCGCGGAGCAAAATGTGCCTGTCTCCTTCTCCGAGACGGTTTTGACATGCGCTTGGGTCGCGACGATCCTGCCATTCTAACTGTCCGGCGCCGCATTGCACGTGTATACTCGACGAATGCGGCGGGCTGCTTTCTTGCGGCAAGCCCTCGGCCATCGCGAAAACCGGAGAATCGCGTCCGATGCGAGTACGCTTTTCCATCGTGGTACTGGGCGTTGCCCTGGGGATCGCGCTGAAAGTCGCGGTAATGCTCTACACCGGCGACTGGCCCAAAAGCCCCTTCAGCATCGAACCCCCACCCCCCGCCGCCAGCCCCAACGCCGAAGGCAAAATGTGGGGCTGAGGGGGGCAGTGCTGGACGCGAGCGGCAACCACTTGCCGCGCGGAAACCGCCCTCGAATCGATACAGACTATGTGAAGACGCGGAGGAGTGGCTCATGAAAACGGATCCGGCGCTTTCGATGAGAGAATTAACCCTGATTTTCCCTGGGAGGAATCTGAACCAAAGGATAATGAGCTTCCGAACGACGATGGGTTCTCCAGCGATGAACAGAATCAGCCTGTCAACGGTCACCTCTATTCATTTGACGCACCCGCGGTTGCCATCCTTGCTGGCGACTACGCGTTCTACATCGCGCGTCAAACGTTCAAGGAACGGGTTCGCATGCAGATATCCGACGATTTTCCCGAGCCGCCGGATCACGACAAACTCTATGGCTCACCCTGCTCACCCAAGTATGACTGGCACTGCGTTTACTATCTTCGTCGGCAAGCAGGGAAATCGGTGCCTGATGCGGACAATCCGTCCTACAGCGATCCAGTTCGCCAGGGTACAGGAAATGAACCATCGCCGTCACGCTGCTTGCAGGCGCAGATACAGACGGTTACACGGCCAGTTATGACAAAGCCGGGTTGAAGCGAACGCTTACGGCCGATAGCACCGGGGATTCGGCAGCCGACGAGGTCGACGCGGCTCTCCCAGGTACGACGTGGACGATCACCCTTGGCACGAAGGTGCGTGTCGTGATTACCCAGGGCGCGACGGCATTTGAAACCGGCGACGAGTTTTTGTTTTGCGTTTTCAAGAGCACCGCAGTGAACGGGAAGCAAAACGACGCAAATATCGAGCTCATTGACGCTGGTGACGGTCCGTAGGTGCTACTCGATTCTCGCACAAGAAAAGGGACGCGTTGACTATGCTGCGTCCATTGCAACTTGCTCGCGCGACGCTGCTCGCGCTACTTGTGTTCGTAGTGGTCCAGTCATATGCCGTGCTCATATGCGCTGGTGGGCGCTTGAATTCCGCTCCGGTGACGCGCGCAACGGACCAATCCACGGGAGACGAATCCATGAGCGATGATGCCGCGTTAGGAATGCCAATGAGGAACATCGACAAAGGAGACAGCAAAGAGATAAGGGCCGCTTCGAAATCGTTCGACGATCGAAAGCTCATGCAACTTCTGTCCAGGCAGTCGGCCGAACTGAAGGCATTGGTCGCCGAAAATGATCGACGCGAAGAGCAAACGCGCGGCTTGTCTGCCCGCTTTCAGGCGATTGCACTCGACGAATCTCGCACAAATGATGAGCGCCGCGCAGCAATTCTCGCTGTTGGGCAGCTCGGCGACGATGAAAGTCTCGACTTCCTTTCCAAGCATCTGGCACTTTACGTGGCCGTCGATGTTATCGTAGGCGACACCGACGTTCTCGACTCTCGGCCATGCTTTCGAGCACTCATTTCGGCGCGCTGGAAAGCGATTCCAGCAGTCCTGAGACATTTGCAGCACGAAAGGTCGCCGTGGGCACTTGCTTATTCTACGGCACTGCTACGCGGAACGTTGGGAACTGAAGCTGCCACGGCAGTAGTGAAGGCACGCCTGCGCCAAGCCACTGAGGAACAACATATTCAATACCTTCGCGAGGTCCTGAAGCAACTCCCGCAGAGGTAGCGTAGCGCGACCGGCGAAAGGACGGTCCTCGGAGCTAACTGGGCACTGGGCTAGCCTTGGGGCAGGTCCAGAAAAGATGACCGCCACCATATTTGGGAAAAGTCGGCTGTGTAGGTATCTGTGATTTGCTGTTTTCGCGCTTCCGTCGCCTGCGTCGCTGCCCGGTCGATTCAAGTCCAAGTCGCTTGAGGGCATGAGTGGGGATCGCAACGGCTCTGCCCCGGATTGAGCCGCCCTCAAGTGTGGACTCGCTACTTCTCGCCCACCAGCGGGCGCAGCTCGACGTTGCGGAAAAAGACTTCGTTCCCCTCGTTCTGCAGGAGAATTCTACCCGAGGAGGGGAACGCGTCGAAGCACTCGTTGACCGTGTGGCCGTTGATCTTCACCGTGATGCGGCCAGCGCGGCAGATGCACTCGACGCGGGTCCACTCGCCTACCGGGCTGCCCACGTCGTCGCGGCCGCGGGTGTCAAGCTTCTCCTCGAAGCCAGCCTCGTGCTTCGACCACCAGAATTGCCGGCCCGAATACACGGTCTTGTCGCCCCCCTTGTGCCAGCGGGTGCGGCCGTCCTCGGCCACGCGCGTTTCGCTGGTGATGGTGGCGGGAGCGGGCTTGTCGTCGGCGTCGCGCCCCGGGATGACGATAAAGTCACCCTCGCAACCTTGCGCCAATTGCACCTCGATCGCGGTGGGCCATACGCGATCGCTGTTGATCTTGTGCACCAGGACGCCGCTATTCCGCACGTTTCCCGAGCCGTCGGTGTTCTCGCCCCACTTGTACTCCACACTCAAATGATAATCGCGGTACGCCTGTTTGGTGGCCAAGTACCCAGCCCCCTGGCCCGAGATGTGCACCATGCCGTCGACGACGCTGAACACGCCATCGGGATCGTCGCGGTCGGTTTCCTTGAGATAGGTGTACCAACCCGAGAGGTCGCGACCGTTGAATAGAGCGATCTTTTCGGTAGGACTGACTGTGTCATCTTCAGCCTCTTGGGCGCTCACGCGATGGGCCGCGAGGAGCGCAGAAACTCCAAATCCCAAATAGCAAATCACAAACAAGCTCCAACTCTCAATACCCAAACCAGGCAAACAGTCACGCCGGAGCTGCCGACGTACGGAAAGCCACCGATAGCGCGCGACGCGGCGTTTGGTCATTGGGATTTGGACATTGGGATTTGTTTGTGATTTGTGTTTTGGGATTTGCGATTTCATCGCGTTATTTCCTTCCCGTCATCTCCTGCTCCACCGCGTGGCAGTTTACCGTGTGGCCGTCGATGTTCAATAGCCGGGGCACTTCGCGGCTGCACACATCCATCGCCAGTGGGCAGCGGGGATGAAATCGGCAGCCGCTAGGGGGATTCACGGGACTGGGCACGTCCCCCTCGACGATAATGCGCTCCCGCTTCTCGGTGGGGCTCAGCGAGGGAATCGACGACAGCAGCGCCTTGGTGTACGGGTGCAATGGGTTATGGTACAGCTCGCCACTGGCGGCGGTCTCGACAATTTCGCCCAGGTACATTACGGCCACGCGGTCGGACACGTACTCCACCACCGACAGGTCGTGCGAAATGAACAGGTAGGTGAGCTGGAACTCGTCTTTCAAATCGTTAAGCAGGTTTATGATCTGCGACTGAATCGAAACGTCGAGTGCCGAGATCGGCTCATCCAGCACGATGAA
>CAYQAJ010000205.1:0-9673 GCA_964415245.1 uncultured Pirellulaceae bacterium
CCACATGAGATCGCGCGTCGGCGGACCGAACCGCGAGTACGAGCGATAGCCGCCGGGGGGGCTATGCGGTGTCACCACGCCGCCCCATTCGAGCATGCTGCTGTGGCCGCTGGCGTGCTTCGCCGCATACGCGGCCGCGTCGACCTGGTCGGCCGTCTCGCCTTCGAGGCCCGTCCAGGCCAAACAGACTCGCGAGCTAGGCAAGAGGCGATCCCCCGGCGACGAGGCGCAAGACTCTTCGTAATTCGAGGGTTCAATGCGCACCACCACTATGGCGATGGCGACACAGACAAAGGCTGCAAGGAACAAGCCGATTGGGACGCGCAAGTTGCTCACGAGCCATTGATTGACGTGTTCACGAAAGTATGCGTCATGCAGCTGCTCAAGGGGCAGCATCACTCGCCAGTCGTGGCGCTTGTTTTGGATACCGACGTCTGCTTTCCACTTGTCAGGATCAGCGGTCCTCGGCCGAAGATACGAAAGCGAGAACAGCACACTGACAACGATGCAAGCGAGCGCAATGGCGCTAAGCCACCACCAAATCCCGACAACCCCCTGAAGCACCGGCACTAGCCCTGCGGCGACAAGTCCGAATTGGACGGTGGACACCAGTAGCCTTTCGATTCGTTCGCCGTGTCGGTTCGCGATATCGGCACGGTGCCTTGCTCTCAGAGCGAACGCGGGCCAAAACGCGGGGTCCGTGTCAGACTTTTGGGCAGTGCCCAATACGCTCGCAACTCGACCTCGGAACTGATTGTAGTGCTTGGCGCCTCCTTGAAAGGCAGGGAGCACGAACACGTTCTTGATTCTGCGCCAGCAGCGAGTCATGAATTCACCTCACGTGCATTCGCATGGATTCTCGCAGCGCAAGCTCGCCAAATGCAGCGGATGCCGGCAAAGCGTCGACTAGATAGTAATCGTACCGATGACGTCGCTTCAATTCGATCCTGACAGTGGATCGAGTTCACTCGCGGCACACTTCGTCGAAGAGTTCTCGCCATTCCCGCTCCAGAGTAGCCGCGGTGGCTATGCTGCCGTCGGTGCGTCCCACACGCTGGCCCAATCGTTGAAACAACACCTGTGCCTCCTCGAACGTGGGCGCCAAGTCGCAAATCTTCGAGCCGTACGTCACCAGCGCGTTGCCCAGGTAGTTTCCCCGTACAAGGCGGTCGCCATCGACGCCCAGCTTGGTGGTGAACCCAGCCCATGCTTCGTGGCCGATGCGGAATCGATATGCGGCGGCGACACCGACATCGTCCCACTGGCCGTCGGCGTCTCCGTCGATGACGGCGCAGAACATCGAGTTGGCGACCCAGAACGCCGATTCCAATTGCTCGGTAACGTACATGAGCGTCATGAGGTGGAGCATCAGCGTCGGCATCATCGTGTCGCGAAGATGATAGACGCACCAGGGCGTGGCGTGTTCCAGCAAACGGCGCTCGGTGTAATCTCCCTTGGTCTCGACCGACAGCAGGCGCACGACGCGCTCGCGTCGGCTCAGCGGCGGAGTGGCCGCGCTGGAATACAGGAATTGGCCGTCGGCTACGGGCTGACCGGGCTTGCCGTTGGGATACAGACCTTCCAGCGCAGCCTCGTCGCGGAGCACCTGGAGGGCCGAACGAAGGTCGCCGCTCTTGATGGCCCGGGCGTACAGCGCGCGTCGCTGTGCCAAGTGCCGCCCGAGGAGTTGCTTGCGGTCGCGCTGGCTCGCCTTGGCGAACCGCTTGTGGGCCATCTCGACGTAGCGGCGGACCTGGCGATCGCTGACGCCCCAATCGTGCTCGGACGCGTATTGACGGATATCGGCGAACTCGGCCCCCACCAGCAGGAGCCGAAACGCGTCGTTGACACGCGCGGCGACGGTGATTTTGGCGGACTTGGGCATGCCAGGGGTCCATACGTCATTAGACCTTCGCGCTGGCCTTGCGGCGGACCGATGCCTTTATGCGTTTCGCCTTGATTCCAGCGAAGCGCTCGAAGCGCTGGACGATGACGTCGGCGTAGAGCGGGTCGAGTTCCATCAGGAACGCTCGCCGCCCGGTCTGCTGCGCGGCGATCAGCGTGCTCCCGGAACCCCCAAAGAGATCGAGCACGTTTTCGCCGGGGCGCGAGGAGTACTGCATGGCGCGCACGGCGAGGTCCACCGGTTTCTCGGTGAGATGGACCATTGACTGCGGGTTGACCTTCTTGACGCTCCACACATCGGGCACGTTGTTGGGGCCGAAGAACTTGTGGGCCGCGCCCTCGCGCCAACCGTAGAAGCACCATTCGTGGTTGCCCATGAAGTCCTTGCGCGTGAGGACCGGGTGCTCTTTGACCCAGATCAGCGCTTGCGAGAAATAGAGGCCGGTCGCCTTGAGCACGGGAGCGTAGTTTGCGCAGTTGGCGTACCCACCCCAAATGTAGAAGCCACGGCCGGGCAACAGCACGCGTGCGATGTTGCCGAACCAAGCGTGGAGCAACTGGTCGAATGCTTCTTCGCTCACGAAGTCGTTCGCTAGTGGCCGATCCTTCGCGCGCATCTTCCGATGCGTGGCCTTGGCCTTCTCGGGGTGGCGCGCCAGGTCGAACTTCTGATGGTGCTCCTTGCCTACCTTGGTCTTGCCGCGTGCGATGTCGAACGCGGCGTTGCCCTGGCCCGAGCGGAGCTTCTTGGCGGCCGCATCGTTCGAGAACGAGGAGAGGCCCGCGGCGATGGCGTTGTTGCTGCGCGGTTCGACGCGGACGTTATACGGCGGGTCCGAGTTCACCAGGTGGATTTCGGCACCGCCGAGGAGCCGATCCACTTCTTCGGGCTTGCTGCTGTCGGAGCAGAGGAGTCGATGGTCGCCAAGAATCCAAAGATCGCCCGGTTGCGTCGTCGCCTCATCGGGTGGCTCGGGCACGTCGTCGGGATCGGTAAGCCCGCCGGCGACGGCCGGGTTCATGATCCGCGCCAGGTCGTCGGGGGTGAACCCGATCAGGTCGAGATCGAAGTCGACGTGCTGCAGCTCCACCAACTCGTTGAGCAAGAGCGCATAGTCCCAGTCCGACAGCGTGTTGGTCTGATTGTCGGCCAGGCGATAGGCTTTCGCCTGTTCGGGCGAGAGGTCCTTGGCGATGTGAACCGGCAACTTCGCCAAGCCCAGCTTCTGCGCAGCCTTTCACCGAGTGTGGCCCACGATGATCACGCCTTCGCCGTCGACCACGATCGGCTGACGGAAACCGAACTCCTTGATGCTTGCCGCGACGGCGTCTACGGCGGCGTCATTGACGCGAGGGTTCTTGGCATAGGGCTTGATCCGTGACAGGGACCAGAGCTCGATCTTCATGGGAACTCACTCCGTTGAGAGTTTGGACGCTAACGACGCCACCGATTCGAGATTGCGGACGCAGGCGCGTTTCTCCACGGCGACGAAACGGCGCGCACGGCGCAAGGGAGCGCGCGTGCCCCCTCATTGTACGGCCTTTCTCATTGACAGCCATTCACAAGTTTCGGCAAAATGCATTACGACAAAGCATGCGTACGCATGGATGGTCCTTCGTGCGGTGCGGCCGGTGGCTGGCCGCGACTTTATCATTGCGAAAGTAGTTCCCATGTCGAAGTGGCAAAGCGCACAGGCGACTCTGGATGCGGAAGCAGACAAAGCGAAAGCGGCTGGCACGGAGAGAGAAGCGGAGCAGGACTCGCGCCGTGAACTGTTCCAGGCATTCTCACGAGCCACGGTGAGCGAACTGCAGCTTCTACATGAGTTGCGGATTCCCTATCGAGCGGCTCGCAAAGGTAACGACGTCCGCCTCGTGTCCTGGGACACGACGAAGCGAGCCAAGTTGCTCCGCGAACGCATGCGACGGTTGAGGGAGCTCGTCGCCGCCTTGCGCCGGCACCAGTGGGACCACTGGATCGATCAGCTCAAGGCAAGCAGCGCAAAGGTCGTACTTCTTGCGGTCAGCGACGGAGAGTCGGACGCGACACTCCGAAAGCTTCTGAAATCATCTCCTCAGCTCGATTACGATCTGAACGACGCCCTCGACGAAACAATGGAGTTCATTTGGCCGGACGCGGGCGCTGCCGATCGGCCCCTCAGTTCGCTGCGCCTACTGATCAAACTTCGCGACGACGAAACGTATCGGCAGGGCGTGCTGCAACGGGAAGTGCGGGAGCGCCTTAGGGAGTACGAGGGGCTGGCCGAAGAGTTGCGCGGACTGCTGGTGCGCCACAGGAAGCTCACGCCGGGCGATCGGCTGACGGACTTCTTTCTTGAATCCCCACTTGTCCGCATCCTCTATTCGCGGGCCCCTGACGACCTTGCCAAGGCCGACGACGCCCTGGCGATGTCGCTGGCAGAAGTGATCGACGCCCTGACGTTCGACGCGGAGGATGAGGAGGTCGAACGTATGTGGCAGATCATCGACGAGCACTGTGGTCCGATGGGGTCGGGGGACATGGAGTTCGGCGCGGATGGGACGATTCGCATTCCTGAAGAGAGTGTTCGCGCTTACGGCGTGCTTCTCGATCAGATCAACCTCGGGCCGGCGCCGGGGTTCGCCAGAAAGTTTCCCATCTCCAGCTTCGACGCCAAGATCGTCGAAGGCGACGTTCCGAGTGTTTGCCCCAAGGCGGACCGCAAGCTGCCGGAAGAGTTTTTGCCCCAGGTCCTTGCCGTGTTTCAAGATCACGGACTGGTGGGCGAGGGTCAGACGATTCACTGGGTCGGCAGCCAGTCCAAGATCGAACACGTGTGCACGTGCTACACGAGCGACGGTAAGTTGCGCGCAGATCAGCCAAAGGCCGGGAAGTCGAAAGAAAGGGGGCGCCGAACGGGACTTAGCGAACTGCAAATCGACGCTCAAGTGCTTTCATTGCTGGTGACTTTCTACAAGTACGAGAGCGGCACCATTTCCGATGAGCGACAGATCACGGGGAAGTACGTCGTGGAAAAAATTCACATCCCCAAAGAGCGCATCACCGAGTCGTTTACACGCCTCTTCGGGCGCGCGGACGGCAGGACCGGCTTTCAGGTCCACTTGGCGCTTTTGCGGTCCGGGAAGCTCGGCCAGAAGTTGGAGCAGATCCTCGGCGAAACCCCGCAGGCGACCGGTTGGGGCCACACGATCGACGGTAGTACGAATCCGGATCGCCGCTCGGAAGATGATGGTTCGGATTGAAAGTTCGTAAGTTCGCAGCCTCTTTTAGGTGTGTGCCGCCCGCCCAGGGCCCGCTCCCATCTGCCGTAAGTCCCGCAATCAGCGGGACTTTCTTATTGCGCCCCGCGGCGCTTCGCCAAGTTCGCACGGAAGTTCGCGAACTTTTGATCCATAGGTGAGGGCATGACTATGCACGATCACCTATGCAATCGAGAGGTCACGCAATGGCCGAACATCGAGCAAGCTTGAAGAGTGACGCGAATCCGCCACGGTTCCTTTCAGTTCGCGATTCCGCCTCGTATTCCGGGCTGTCCCGCGAAACGATTCGTCGAATGCTGCAATCCGGCAAGCTGACGCCGTACAGGCCGGTGCCGGGCCGCATCGTCGTCGATCGGCAACAGCTGGACTCCGTGATCCTCGCCAGCGCGGAGACGCAAGAGTGAGCGGCGAAACCGAGCTCAGCCACTTTTGCCGAGCGTCTCGTCGGCGCGCGGCTTGGCAGCTGTCACCGCGAGGCTATCGGGGCGGTTGAGGGATGACCAGCACGATGGAATCAGATCGACCGCCACGACCCCTGCCGCTGGACGTGCGATGGGACAGTATACCGCCGGCGCTCAAGGTACTGGTGCAATGGGTTGTTTGGCGCTGGACGTGGAACGAAAAGCACTCGAAATGGGATAAGCCTCCGTTGAACGCGCGCCACGGCAGAAACGCAAGCACGACCGAACCGAAGACATGGGTCGACTTCGAAATGGCGAAGGCCGCATGCCAGGACCCAGCGAATGCATACGACAGCGTCGGCTTCGTGTTCACAACGGACGATCCATTTGTCGGTATCGATCTCGATCACTGCCGTGATCCCGACACGGGCGTCATTCTTCCGTGGAGTGCCGAGCAGCGAGCGTGCAGGCGATGGACGCAAGATGCCCCTGAGCCCCAGCAGATCATCGACGCGCTGGCAAGTTACGCGGAAGTATCCCCCTCGCAGACGGGCGTGAAGATCATCGTCGAGGGGCGGGTGCCCAACGGCGGAAAGGCAGGCGACTTCGAAATGTACGATCGCGGCCGCTATTTCACCATCACAGGTCATAAACTTCCTTCTGCTCCTCCCGCCATCAGGAGGATTGACGGATGAAACTCCGCGACCTCTACGAGGCGTTTATGGCGGGCCCGTCGGATAACGGCGGCGGCCGCGCTGTGACCTTGCCCAGCGAAAATGGCGATGCCGTTGCATCCCGACCCGAAAGTGTATCGGACGACGAAATCTTGAATCTCTGCGCCGCTGCACGCAACTCCGACAAGTTCCGGCGCTTGTTCGAGGACGGCGACACGTCCGGTCACTCCAGCGCCAGCGAAGCGGACCTGGCACTGTGCTCGATACTCGTCTTCTGGACAGGTCCGGATGCCGACCGCATCGATCGCCTGTTTCGCCGCTCCAAGCTGATGCGGGATAAGTGGGCCGAAAGGCACAGCGCCGACGGCCAGACGTACGGCACGATGACCGTCGCGAAAGCGCTCTCGCTGTGCAGCGAGTTCTACGACTGGACCCAATACCGAAAACCCACGTCCGAAGAAGCCATCGCAGAGCAAGTCTCGGACGCCGAGGAAAAGCTTCAATGCCTCGACGACGGAGAAGTGGATGCGGAAAGAATCTTTAGCCAGGAAGTGATCGAGCCGCTTGCCACGCTCAAGGTACTCAACCCTTCCGCATTCGCGCGGCGCAAGGCCGCGCTCAAAGGTAAAGTCAATCTCAACGACTTGCAACTCGCGCTAAAACCTGTCGTCGAGCGGCTGAAACGCGAGCATAGAAACCGTTCAGGGGACCAGGGGCCCGATTGCGTTCCGTATCGGGCAGCGGCCTATGGTCTCGTCTACGACAAGTATGTCGCTGACGGAACCGTTCCTATTCAGCTCACGAATTTTACGGCCACGATCACCGGCGAAGTCACAGAGGACGACGGCAGCGAACGACGTTCGCACTTCGAGATCGAGGCAAGTCTGAGAGGGAAGGAATTCTCGATCACCGTTCCCGCTATCGAGTTCGCCGGCATGGCTTGGGTGAACGGACAACTCGGTGCCGAAGCCATCCTCTTCGCCGTGCCTATCGTCAAGGACCATGTACGCGTTGCTATACAGCTTCTTAGCGGAAACATACCGCGGCGGGTGGTCTATACGCACACCGGCTGGCGGAAAGTTGGCGACCACTACGTGTTCCTGCACGCCGGCGGCGCAATTGGACCGAATGGACCGGCTTCGGACACGGACGTCCGATTGGTGGGAGAACACTCCCTCTACGACCTGTCGGTTCCCGAAGGCGG
The DNA here is from genome assembly GCA_964415245.1 of uncultured Pirellulaceae bacterium. Taxonomy (GTDB): domain Bacteria; phylum Planctomycetota; class Planctomycetia; order Pirellulales; family Pirellulaceae; genus CAYQAJ01. Next base: position 7,446 of record CAYQAJ010000205.1, read on the forward strand.
ACCTGATCTGCACGAGTGCATCCGGAGCGTGCTGGAGCTTCGACGGCTTACTGCAATGTTCGTCACGTGCTGCCTGGAAGGCGCCGCCTTTCGCGCCCCGCTGGGCGACTGTGACTCGACCCTCTGGGTGTCGGGTCGGTCGAGCGCGGGCAAGACGGAACTGGTTGCGCGATACCAGCAGTTGTTCGGCCAGCGCTTCCGCGCCAAGGCGCTTCCCGGCTCCTGGTTCTCGACCGGCAACGCGCTCGAGGTTGCCGCTCACGCCGCCAAGGACGTGGTGTTTGTGATCGACGACTTTTGTCCCCGCGGCACGACGGTGGACCTGCAGCGGTATCACCAGCTTGCGGAGCGCGTGATCCGCCCCCAGCGGAACAAGTCGGGCCGCCAGCGATTGTGGGCCGACGGCCGGATGCGAACGACCAAGCATCCCCGCGGCATCCTCGTGGCCACCGGTGAAGACATTCCCAACGGCCACTCGCTCCGCGCCAGCATGCTGATTCTGGAGATGCCGGAGATCGATTGGGACCTGCTAACGAAGTGCCAGCGCCTTGGCACGGAAGGCGTCTATACCTGGGTGATGGCCGCCTACATCGAGTGGCTGGCAAAGCGCTACGACCAGGTGCAAAAGGAATTGGGGCGCGAGCTGGCGGAACTGAGGGAACGGGCTACGGGTTCGGCCATCCATCGGCGCACGCCGGAACTGGTCGCCAACATTGCCCTCGGGGTGCGGTACTTCCTGAATTTCGCCCAGGACGTGGGTGCTCTCAGCGATGAGGAAGCAAACCTGTTATGGGAGGAAGCATGGAACGCAATCGGCGACGCCGCAGCAGCTCAGCGAGAATTCCTGGCTGCCGCGGAACCCGAGCGGCGCTTCTTCGAGCTGCTGTATTCGGCACTCGCGTCCGGCGAGGCGCACGTCGCCAACGGTAACGGCTATCAGCCTCAAGACGCGGAAGGATGGGGATGGAGAGAGGAAGGAACAAAGGAACCTGTTTACAGGCCGCAAGGCAAGCGTGTGGGTTGGCTCGATAGGGGCGAGCTATATCTCGACCCGGACGCCTCGTTCAAGGCCGTCCAGGAAATGGCCCGCTATAGCGAAGGGATTGCGGTGGGGCCGGTGACGCTGCAGAAGCGGCTCAAGGAAAAGAAATACTTGGCATCCTCAGACCCAGGGCGGACGACAGCACGCCCAACATTGGAAGGACAGCGAAGGAGAGTGTTGCACATTGCTAAGCGTATCTGGGCCGGGAGAGCGGGCCATGCGGTCCAACCGGTCCACTAGTTGCTTTGCAGCGATGGGACTGGCCCGCTTTTGTGGACCGTTACCGTCGAAAGGTTGTAGTAGCGGTCCACGGAAGCGGTCCAGAACGCGGGAAAAACAGCCCGCGGCGGCCCAATTGGACCGCTTGGACCGCCACTGAATGCCACCCCTGAGCAAGCAAATGCGCACCACTCAATCGCACGAACCGAATCGCAGGAACGGCCCCGATGAAGAACGAAATGCAAAGGCTTAGCGAGATTGTTCCGTACGAACAGCACCCGCGGGTCATTGATCAGGTCGGCGTTGCCGTGGCGCGTTCCATCGTGGCCGTGTGCATTCCGATGGAGCTGAACCCGGTGTACTGCGACGTCATCGTGCAGCGATTCGAGCGCTTCAGCGGGCAGCAGGCCGAGCGGCCAAGCGCTGCCACCACTTGCCGAGTCAGCACAGCGCGGAGGGATCGTTCCCATGCCCAGTAATCTCGACCCCATCGAAATGACGCCAGAAGAACGTCTGCGAGAGCTCGCGGGCATTCTCGCCAGAGGCGTCCTGCGACTCAGGAAATCGCGCAATTTGAGCGGAGAATCGCCTCGCGAAAACTTACAAGATTCCGGCAAACCGGGCCTTGCGGTTCCCGCCAACTCACCGCTCAGTGTCGTTGGGGTTAGCGGTTCGAGAGTTTCAAGATGAGGAGCAACCCATGGCACTGAACGTCGCAAAGGAACTGGCCGCGCTACGTCGCATGACGGTCGGCGAGCTGCGCCGCCGCTACGCCGAGGTGTTCGGCGAAACGACCAACAGCCGCCACAAGCAATGGCTCGTCAAACGAGTCATCTGGCGGATGCAATCCGCCGCGGAAGGGGGCCTGTCGGAGCGCGCCCTGCGACGCGCGGAGGAACTGGCCAACGACGCCGACCTGCGGATGACGGCGCCGAGGGAGCGTAAGGTACCTGAGCCTCGGCCCGAG
>CAYQAJ010000206.1:0-9649 GCA_964415245.1 uncultured Pirellulaceae bacterium
CGCCGGGCGGGCGACTCGGCCGAGCAATGGGGAGCGGTGGGAGACAAGGACCTCATTACGTGGCACAAGCACCCGGGCAACCCGCTGCTGACCGACAAACTGCACGGCGACAAGCTAAGAATACTCGACTGGCGCGATCCGTTTGTGTTCAAGGAAGACGGCAAGTGGTACGTGGTGCTGGGTGGACATCGCGAGGGGGGCAAGGGTTGCATCTCCCTTTATTCCTCCGACGACCTGGTGAAATGGAAGTTCCTGGGCATTCCCTTTGAAGGCGAGGAGGGGAACTGGGAGTGCCCGAATCTGTTCCGCCTCGGCGACCGCTGGGTGCTGGTTTACTCGCCCCATTCGCTGGTGCGGTATTACGTGGGGAAGCTCGACGTGGCGGCGTGCAAGTTCACGCCCGAGCAGCACGGCGTGCTCGATCATAGCGACCACTACTACGCCCCCAACTGCCTAAAGGATGACAAAGGCCGCCGCATCATGTGGGGCTGGGTGCGGGGGTTTCCCGACGGCCGCGGCTGGAACGGATGTTTCACATTTCCCCGCGTCCTCTCGCTCGACGAGGAGGGCCGATTACGGCAAGAGCCGGCTCCCGAGCTCCAAGCCTACCGTGGCGCCGTTGCCGAGGGGGCCAAGATGGATCTCGTCGACGCAACCAGAACGATTCCCGATTTGCGCGGCGACATGTTGGAGTTCGTGGCCGAGATCGACCGGGGCACCGCCAAATCAGTCGGCCTGAAACTACGCGCTTCGGACGACGGCTCGCGCGGCATCGTCATCCGCTACGATGGAAAGAACCTGAACGTCGACGGCGCTAGTGGCCCGCTGCCGCTGACCGACGATAAGCCACTCAAGCTGCACGTGCTGATGGACCGCTCGGTAGTAGAAGTGTACGCCAACGGCCAGTGCTGGACCCGCGTGATACACCCAGGCGAGAGCGACCTGGGCGTGCAGTTCTTCGCCGAGGGCGGCGCCGCCTCGCTCGAATCGATCACGTGGTGGAAGCTGTAATCGCGCGAAAAAGGGAATAAGTGGGGCAGACATTCCTGTCTGCCGTTTCCCAGCGAGCGACAAACCCACGGGCCGATGACCTGGCAGGCTGGAAAGCCTGCCCCACCGGGAGGCCGATCTCGTGACCGTAAAACCAGTTCCCCACGATTACCACTCCCTCACGCCCTACCTGTTCATCGATGGGGCGGCCAAGGCCATTGACTTCTATACCGAAGCGTTCGGCGCGACGGAGATCACGCGTTTGCCCAGCCCGACGGGCCTCATTGTGCATGCTGAGATACAGATCGGCGACTCGCGGCTCATGTTGGCCGACGAATATCCCGAAATGGGTGTCCACGGCCCACTCTCGATCGGTGGCTCGCCATCGTGCATCCTCCTTTACGTCGAAGACGTCGACGCGGTCTTTGCCCAGGCGATCGCCGCAGGCGCCCGGGAGATGCGACCCATCCAAGATCAATTCTACGGCGACCGGGCCGGCATGCTGGTCGATCCCTTCGGCCACCTGTGGACCATCTCCACGCACATCGAAGACTTGTCGCCCGTGGAAGTCTATCAGCGCTTCGAGCAGGCATTGAAGCAGCAGCAAGAGCAGCAAAAGCAGCAACAGCCGAAAGCGGAAAGCTGAAAGCGGCGGATGCCGGTTGTTGGTTGTCGGTAGTTGGTTGTCTGTCGCTCGCCGAGCCAAAACCAATAACGATTGCCAATTCCGGCTCTGGACTCTCGACTCTCGACTCGTTCACCACACGATGCGCGCCGCGTCGAACACCGGCCCCTCGACGCAGGTGCGCTGGTAGTCCCAGCCGCCGCTTGAATCGCGCACGCGGGCCACGCAACTGAAGCAGATGCCCACGCCACAGGCCATCGGCGTTTCGAGCGACACTTGGCATTCGACTCCGGCCGCCGCGCAGATTCCGGCCACCGCTTCCATCATCGGCTCGGGTCCGCAGCAGGCCACGCAGAGAGACGGCTCGTCGTCGGCCAGTAGTTCTTCGAGCAAGTCGCTCACCAGGCCGTGGTGTCCTCGCGTGCCGTCGTCGGTGGACAGCCGCACGTCGATTCCCACGCGCTCGAAGTCTTCGACACCGGCCAAGAGATCGGCCGAGCGAGCACCGTAGCAGAGCGTGACCTTACGGCACACCGAAGCGCTGCGCCGTGGCGCGCCGTACTGGCGCTGCCCCAGCTTCTCCTGCGCCAGAGCCAGAAACGGCGTCTGCCCGATGCCGCCGGCCACGAAGATCCAATGTTCGGCCGGCGGACCGGGCGGAAAACCGTTTCCCAACGGCCCCCACACCACGACCCGCTCCCCCGCACGATGCCGCGCCAAGCGGCGCGTGAACTTGCCCTTCACCAGGTAGACCACGTCGATTGCTTCGGGATCGCCTGAGTTGCCGGGCGCTGTGTCGTACAGTGCCAGCGGTCGCCCGATGAGCGGATCTTCGCAGCCGTCGATCCGCATCATGAGGAACTGCCCCGGCACGATGCGCTGCGCCATTTCGGGACAGACGAACCGCACGCGGAGCGTGTCCTGGGCCAGCGGCACGTTCTCGACCACCTCGACGGTCGCCTGCAGGGCGTTATCGGCGTAGAAGTCGGCGTGCAGGGGATTGGTCATCGGCGGCCTTTGCGGCGCGGTGGCTTATTGCGCGGCGGCCGGAACCGCGACTTGCTACCCGATGCGACCGGGCGCCGCTTCTTGCGCTCTCCGCTGCTCTTTGGCGCAGCGCCCTTGCCGCGCGGACGTCGCGCACCACGCTCACCAGTCGCTTTTTCCGGTGCCACGTCGTCGGGCAGTATCACGGTGCCGGTGCGCGGCGCCACGCTTGCGCCCGACTGATTCGCACCATGAGCCCGCGCCGTCCGCACTTTGCCTGCGGTGCGAATCTCACGTGGCTGCCCTTCGCGCCCATCGTCTGATTTGACGCCTTGCGCGGATCGTGGGGGTTTCCCTTGTGCGGCCGTCGGCTCACGCCGTCCGCGGCGGACGAGGGCCCGAAGCTGCTTGACCTCGTCATGCGTAAGGCGCCGGCAGGCCCCGGCGGGTAGCCCAGCAAGCCGAATCGGTCCGATCGCCACGCGCTTCAGCTTGAGCACCTTGTGCCCGATACGGGCCAGCAGGCGACGAATTTCGCGGTTGATCCCCTCGCGGAGCACGATCTCCAGCTCCGTGCCCCCTTTGTGCCGCTTGCGCACACGCACGGCGGCCACGCGAGCAACGCCCTCAGCCAGGTGTACCCCCTGCACGAGCTTCTTGAGCTGCTCGGGTTGCGGCGAGCCGGCAACCATCGCGAGGTACGTCTTCGGCACGCCGAAACGGGGATGCGTCAGGCGGTGGGCCAGCTCGCCGTCGTTGGTCACCAGGATCAACCCCTCGCTCGATCGGTCGAGTCGGCCGACGGCAAACAGCCGCTCGTCGCGGGGCGCCAGGTCGATCACCCGCGGCCTTCCCTGCGGGTCGCGATTGGTCGACACGAACCCAGGCGGCTTATTCACCACGTAGTACGAAGGTTTTCGGGCGTTGACGCGCGTGCCGTCGACTGAGATGACTTGCCTTGCGGCGTCGACCCGCGTGCCCAGCTCGGTCACCACGCGATGATCGACCTCGACGCGTCCCTGGGCGATCAGCTCCTCGCACTGCCGGCGGCTGCCGATGCCGGCGGACGCCAGCACCTTCTGAAGCCGTTCGCCGCGATTGCTGTCCGCGTGGGGTGCGTCGGGAGATCGTTGTGTGTTCGATGCGGAACCGTTCGGCGCTTCGTCCGACGGCGATTTACTCGACAAGGGGTGAGAATTGGACATGACACGGACAGCCGTCGGAATCGCGAAACCGCAAGCGGGGCAACGTGCCCCACGCAGTTCATGATAGCCGCTCGGCGCCGCGCGTCACAGGAGATGCCCGTGGTGACAGCCGCTACCGATACCACCAACTGTCGCGCAGCCAGCGACTGCGCACCGGCTCGCTCAGCGGCGCGCGAAAATCGGGAGGACGTCCGCCGACCACCTCCGGCCCCGCGTCGCTGTCCGGGTACGGGTCGTGCAGAACGGCTCGTTCGCGCTGGTGTTCGAGATCCCCTGGCTGATAGAAGCTGGGCCACGCAAGACCACAGCCCGATAGCGCCAAGAATGAACAGAGTGCGACCGACCACCAGAAGGCACGCCGCACTTGTCGGTTTGGAAGTGCTTGCTTGGGCTGATCCACGCAATCGCTCCGGGACGGCGCACAGGAATACCCCGTCGGTCGAATGGCAACGGCCCGACGGGGCGGGGATTATACGCGCCGCCCGGTGCCCCACGAAGGCCATTCCCACCGCGTTTTCCTCGGGCGGAACCCGGGCGGAAACATAAAAGAGGGGCGGATGCCGCGAGTTTGCCCGTCGAGCAGCGGCGTCACGTAGAACGCGGCGTCGCCTAGAAGTGAATCTCGCAATCGGGCAACGCATCCTGCAACGCCCGAAGCGTCGGCACGCTGAATTGGCTGTTTAGCGCGGGAGTGAGATAGAGCTTGCGCAGGCTTTTGAACCCCGTCAAGGAGACAAGCCCGACGTCGGTGACCCCGGTGTAGCGAATGTGCAGCTCCTCGAGTCCTTTCAGGTCGCGCAGATTGTTGATCGTCGCGTCCGTGACGTGCGGTGCCCCGACCAAACGCAGTAGGCGGAGATTGCTGAATTGCTTCAGGCAGGCCAGCCCTTCGTCGGTCAACTCACCGCTGCAGATGAATTCCAACTCGCGCAGGCTCATCATCCCTTCGAGCGACTCTAGCCCCTTGCCCGTGACGTGTGCGTTCAGCCGCAGGTGAGTCAGCGCCATCAGTTCCGCCAGGTGCTCGATTCCCGCATCCGTCACGCGCGAACTCACGATGCCCAGAGTGCCCAGCTTGGGAAGATCGCGGAGCGACAGTTCGAGCTCGGCCAGCACCTCGTCGTCGAACTGCTCGCCGACGAGGTTCACCTCGACGACCGACGTGTCCGGCGTCGCGTCTTCCAAAGTGATCCTGCCGCCCAGCTTCTTGATGGCCGCGATCGCCGCGGTCTCTTCGGCCGTGCGTTCCTGGGCGCGGGCATGCGCGGCCGGAGCGATCAGCATCGCCGCCATCGTCAGGCAAAGGGACAATGCCACCGCGTGCGGCGATTGAAAACCGCCGCGATCGGCGAGACCAGGACGTGTGCAACGGGTTTGGGCAGCGGAATCCATTACCTGAGATTCTATTCGCTCTTGGTCGGCTCGACAACTCGCGGTGTCAATTCGACCTGCAGTTTCGTGCCGTCGCTCCTCTCGATAACGACCGTCGCCCGCTGGCCGTTGAGCGTCATGATGCGCGGCTCGGAATGGATGTCGGCCTTACCGTCGAGCCCCGTTACGCTGATCTTGGCCTGGATCTCGATCTGCGTTCGCGGCGCATCGAGTTCCCGGATCAAGCGCTCGATCTCGCCCTGGATCGGCGGCTCGGCGCTGGCAAGGATGCTGTTGCTGACCTTCTCGGCGACGATGGTCCAAGGAGCGGCGTCGCCTTCCTCGCGCGTTCCATCGACGTGGTATTTCACTTGCAGAAACAGTTCCATCGCCTCGGCCACTTTCCCGGCTGCGGAGTTCGACAGGCGATAAACCCGAGTCTCGCGAACCGCTGGCGCCGGATGCCTCGCGCGAACGGGCGGGATTGGCACAGCGACGGGCACCTGCGCTTTCGTTTCCGAGGGCGGTACCGCGGTGTCGTCACCGTGGGCAGAAGTCAAGAAAACCGGCGTTCCGATCAGTAACAGCACGGTGATCAAGCTAACGGCGCGCATTGGCAAGTCCTTTCGCTCGCGAGCAAAAAGAGAAGGGACCCAGACTCCGGGCCGGGATTAAACCAGAAAGGCCCAATCCCGGCCAGATCGAATCCGGGCGGCGAAGAAATTGGCATCCGCGCGTCGCCAACTCGTCGCCTGGTATCCACCGGTGGGAATTGTAGCGCAAGCCAAATGGCCGATCGGGCAACGTGAATCGTCGCCCGATCGGCCACAAGGAACGTCCCATGCAACTACGACCGACGGCTGGCGGCTACTTCTTGTGCGCCGTGTGACAGGCGCCGCAAGACTTCGTCATGCTCGCGAAGGCGGCCCTGGCGGCGTCGAGATCCTGATCCTCGGCCGCCTGCAACACCGCAGCGCTCCCCTCGCGCAAAGTCTTGGTGGCGTCGGACCACGTCGCGTCCGGGCAGCGTTCGTCGTCCATCAGCAAGTAGCCCATTTCATTCAGACACGCCGCATGGCAGGCCACCGCGTCCCACGCCTTGTCATCGGCCGGGCCGTCGTCCTTGAGCGCCTCGCCCAAGCTCTTGCAGTGAGCCCCATTGATCCCGCGCATCAAGTATTTGGTCGCGGCCGCACGCGTCTTGCCCTGCGTCTTCTGGGCCGACACGTTGCCATCCGCCAGCAGCAGTCCGGCGGCGACAACCACCATGATTCCCAACGTCACGCATTGCTTCATCATGCCTGAACCTCCCGTTTCGTTATGAGAGCAAACCACCGCGTACGCCATCCCCCATTCCGTCCGAAGTTGTTTCTCGCGAAACGGAGTGCCTTGAGAATACCGGCTGGACGGCGGATGTCAATTCTTTCGCCCTTTTTAGCCGCCGCGCCGCGGTGCCGAGTATCGTGGACCCGGACCGTCGCACTTGGCGGGCGATTCCCCGCGAGAAGCAAGAAGTAGAGTCGAAGCGCGGGAGGAAGCGACGGACGTCCGCTGCAGCGAGCGGCGTCCGGCACGGGCGGACCTACCGCTCCGACTCTCGTCTCTCGACATTCGACTCTCGATTCTCCTACGGCAGATACATGTCCAACAATGTGGTGGGGCCGGTCGGCGTGACGGTGAGCGGACCCACCGAAGCGGGCACCAGGGCCGTATGCCCCAATGCTAGCGGCGCGTCGGCCGGATCGCCTGCGAGCGTCGCCTCGCCTGCGATCACTGCCACGATGTGAAAGCGGTCGTCGCCACCGATTGGCTGTGGCGCGTCGAACTGCCATCGGTCGAGCACGAACTTGTCGCATTCCACCAGCCGCGTAACGCCCGGGCGATCAGTCTCGCGCGGCTCGACGGGACTGACCGGGCCACGATCGAAGTCGATCACGTTAAGGGCCTGCTCGACGTGCAGCGGGCGCGGCTTGCCGTCGGCTCCCACACGGTTCCAGTCGAACAGGCGGAATGTCGTATCGCTGGCCTGTTGGATTTCGGCGATGACCAGTCCGGCGCCCAAAGCATGCACGACGCCGGCCGGAATGAACGCGCAGTCGCCCGGCTTGGGCTCGAAGCGGTGCAGGCACAATTCCGTTGTGCCGCGATGCACTTCGCGCTCCAGGGCGTGGCGGTCGAAGCCGCGCTTCAGCCCGGCGTAGATCAGGCTCCCCGGATCGGCGTGCAACACGACCCAGGCTTCGGTCTTGCCCAGCTCCGGCGGATCGAGCCGGGCGGCTTGCTCGTCGTTGGGGTGCACCTGCACCGAAAGGCTCTTGTGAGCGTCGAGAAATTTTAGAAGGAGTGGGAACCGAGGCAGTGGGTAATGTCGTCCCAGCAGCTCGGCCCCGCGCGCGGAGAGCACGTCGTGCAGCGTCGATCCAGCCAACGGGCCGAAGGCGACAACGCTTTGGTCGTCGCCGCGGTCGACCACCTCCCAGCTTTCGGCATAGTCGTCGCCTTCGCCGATCGGCTTTGCGAGCACGCTTTGCAGCCGCCGCCCGCCCCAGATATAGCGGCGGAACAGAGGACGAAAGCGAAGGGGGTAAAGCGGCGGCATGGCGACGGGAGGATAACGAGTGTTGAACACGGGAAAAGACGATCGGCTCTCCGGATGGCCATAATGGCGGATTTGGCCGGGCGTGCAACCACGGGCGAATCACAAGCGCCGCATAAATGTGGCGGCTATGCGCGTTGCCGGCGTGCAGAGGCTCTGCTAGAATGGGAAGCAATCCGGTCAGAGCAGCATCGGCCGCTTCGACCGTCTCACCTGGTACGGCAGCTTCCCTCCGTACGCTTCCCAACTCTGCGTCTCGCAGAGTGCATGCCGTACCCGACCAGCCGGAAGGCAACCCGCGCGGGTAGCCACAACCGACGGTTGACCGATTCCTCCTGGCGCGCCACGAGCGCGCGGTTTCTCAAAACTGTGAGGGTCTCCCACCATGGCCAAGCGTCTCAACGACGATCTGTTCGAAGGCACCACGATGACCTTCGGCGAGCACCTGGAAGAGCTGCGCAAATCGCTGTGGAAGGCCATGATTGGGCTGGTGATCGGCCTGTTAGTGGGCCTGGGTGTGGCCAAGTACGTGGTGCAATTCCTGGAGACGCCGCTGGAAAGTGCCCTCAACAAGTACTACCTGAAACAGGCGAATGTCGACATCAAGGAGAACTTCACGGGGGCCGACGCGCTGGAAATGCACGAGACGATCGATCGGGACCAACTCGTGCCCGACAAGGGCCTTAAAGTCGAACCGGCCGCGATTCTTGAGTGCTTGATCCAGGCGGCGCCGGACGAATTCGGCCACGTGCAATTCAAGCCGTATCAGTTCGTGGCCAGCGACCTTCCCCTCGACAACGTCGTCTCCCTCTGCAAGAGGCTCGCGACTCAGGAGGCAGACGGCGACGCACGCGACGACGATGGCCAGCAAGAGCCCAATCCGTCCCGCGCGCTGTGGCATTTGATGACGCCTGAGGATCGCGAATTCGTCGAGGAGGTGGCGTCGCAGGACTCGGCCGATGAAAGCGGTCGAGCCCGAGTCATAAACGTGTTGAATCGTCTGGCCGACCAGCCGGCGGTGAATCAATCGACCGATTTCGCCGAGATCGCAGGATGGGACAAAGAGGCGACGCGCGAGCTTCGGGCCGTTCTTCGCGTTCGAGAGGATCCCGATCGTTCTCGACGACTGAACAAGCTGCTCATTAGCGATGCGATGAAGCCCGACCTGCGAAAACCGCGGATCGTGCTGGTCGACGTGCCCACCTGGAAGCCGGCCGTGGTGCGCATTCAAGCGCTGGGCGCCCACGAGGCGTTCATGATCTGGCTCAAAGCGGGTTTTGTGGCGGGCCTGGTATTGTCGAGTCCGTGGCTCTTCTTTCAGATCTGGCAGTTTGTTGCCGCGGGTTTGTATCCGCACGAGAAGCGGTACGTGTACCTGTACCTTCCGTTCAGCCTGGGGCTGTTTCTCGCCGGGGCGGCGCTGGCATTCTTCTTCGTATTCCGGCCGGTGTTGGACTTCCTGTTCAGCTTCAACGCCAGCATGAACATCGATCCCGATCCGCGAATCAGCGAGTGGCTTAGCTTCGTGCTGATTTTGCCGCTGGGGTTCGGCATCAGCTTTCAGTTGCCGCTGGTGATGCTGTTCCTGAACCGCATCGGCATCTTTTCGATCCGGGCGTACCTGGAGAAGTGGCGCATCGCGATCCTGGTTATCTTCGTCGCCTCGATGCTGCTCACGCCGGCCGACCCGATAAGCATGCTATTGATGGCCGGACCGCTGACGGCGCTGTATTTCGGCGGCGTTCTGCTGTGCATGTGGATGCCGCGCGGGCGCAACCCGTTCGACGAGGCGTATGAGCCGTAAGGGGGGAAATGACCAATTTCTCAAATCCCAATGACCAATGAGCCTGAAACGGCACCTCTGCATTGGTCATT
>CAYQAJ010000207.1:0-9594 GCA_964415245.1 uncultured Pirellulaceae bacterium
GCACATTTTGCTCCGCGGACTGCGCAAAATGAGCCAGTCCCCGACGGTTTTTGGAAAAGCTCTTAGGAGCGTGGGACTCGGGCAGCCGCCAGGGCCGGTAGAACCGATACGACCTTCCTTTGCGGCGCACGACCACTGGTAAACGTTGGATCGTGGATTCCCGCTTGCGCGGGAAGGACCCGAGACGGCGAACGGCACGTTACGAAGGCTGAGAGGGGACCGCCGTTTGATCGGCAGCGTCGGCGTCGGGCGGCTCGCCGTCCGAGGCGGTGTCGGGCATGGGTCCGGGCCCGACGCCCGACACGAACATGCGCCACTCGTCGAGCTGCTCGCGCGACAAGGTGTTTTCGCGGATGATCTCGTGCGCGAGCTTCTGTCCCGCGCCCGACACCCGCACCGTGACGGTGAGCCGGCCGTTTTCCTCGTAGCGGAAGCGGACCTCGATCGGCGTTTTGGCCGCGAGCTTCTTGGGCAGGTCGGAGACCGCGCAGCGGCCGATCTGCGAGCAGTCATCGGGCGAAGGACTTTCCCCCTCGACAATCTCCACGCGAATGGACCGCTGTCCGGCGCGCTCCGTCTTGAACACGCGCCGCGCCGTCACCGGAAGCGGCGTGTTGCGTGGGATGACGATGGCGTTGCGCTTGCGGTTGGTGCGGGCATCGGTGGCCACGACCCCCAGGCTGTGCGAATTCACGTTCTGAATGCGAAACGTGGGTGGATGGCCGTGGTACCGCGACAAGAGCAGGCCGGCGTGCAGTGCCGCCCCATGCGCCACGGCTTCGTCGGGCGAGATCGAGCGGTCGGGCTCCTTGCCGGAAAGTTCGCGCAGCGCGTCGCCGACGGCGGGCATCCGCGTCGAACCGCCGACGAGCAGGATGCGGTCGACGTCCTTCCACCCCAGGCCGGCCGCCTCGAGGGTTTGCCGGACGGTAAACTTCGTGCGGTCGAGCAGATCGCGGGTCATGTCCTGAAACGCGTCGCGCGTGATTTCCAGCCGCACGGCGTGTCCCTGGAAGTCACAGGCCACGGCGGCCTTGGTTCGGGCCGACAGCGTGCGCTTGGCATCCTCGCACTCCCGCCACAGCCGCCCGTGCGTGCAGGGATCCTCGCGCGGGTCGACGCCGAAGCGGCGAATGAAGTCCTCGGCCACGTAGTCGACCATTCGCTGGTCCCAGTCGCGCCCGCCCAATTGCACGTCGCCATCGGTGGCCAGCGCGACGAAGTCGGCGCCTTGGATGTCCATGACGGTCACGTCGAACGTGCCGCCCCCCAGGTCGTAGACGAGAATCTTCTGCGGCGGCGCATCGCCCGATGGCTTCATGTATCCGTGCTCGAAGCCAAAAGCGACGGCGGCCGCGGTGGGCTCGTTGATGATGTCCATCACTTCGAAGCCGGCCATGTAGCCTGCATCCTGCGTGGCTTTGCGGCGAACCTCGTCGAAGTAGGCGGGCACCGTGACCACGACCTTGTGAAGCTCGCCGACGTGGGAGCGGACATCGCATCGCAGCTTGTTGAGGATCACCGCTTCCAGCACTTCGGGCGGATACTGGCGTCCTCCCACCGGCTTGCGGAACAAGCGCTGCCCCAGTTGCCTCTTGGGGCACTCCGCCACGTTCTGCATGTCGGTGGCGATCGCCTTGAGAGCCTCCTTGCCTACCACGATCTCGTCGCCGTCGAACAGGATGACGCTGGGCGTCACCTTGTCCCCTTCGGCGTTGGGCAGGGTGCGCGGCCGGCCCGTGTCGTCCAGAGTGGCGATCGCCGAGTACGTGGTTCCCAGGTCGATGCCGACGGCAGGTTCGACGGACGAAGTCATGGAAGAACAAGCGGGGTTAACGAGGCAGCGAGGCGGGAACCGAGACGCGGGATCGTCGGTTGGGCGGCCAATCACACCCACTCGATTGTACCATGCCGCCCCGAAGAGGGGCAGCGACGCGCAGACGACGCACGGCGACACGCCCCAGAGCGGCGGCCTGGCGGTGCACACTGAACGACTCCGCACCGCACCAGAACGAGGGCCGCCCGGCGCGATTCAAGAGTGCATGGCGGCGAGCGCCGCCTGGCGCGAGTCGCACAGCGGCCAAAGTGTGTCGAACTTCGAGAGCTGCAGCACCTCCAACCCTTCATGCGATGCATTGCACAGGGCCATGCTGCCGTCGCGCCCCCGCACGCGCTTCCACAGTACGAGCATTGCCTCAAGCATCGACGAGCCAAAGTAGCGGGTTTTCTCGAAGTCGAAAACTACGTTGGATACTTCCGCTTCGTCGAATTGCTTCAGCACGCGCTCCCATTCGTGGCGCACCGATTCGTCGGCCAAGCTGGATATGGCCCGCAACGGCATTACGAACAGCGTGTCGCCGTCCTGCTCGACTTCGAAAGTATCGGTACGGGACATCAATCGTTCTCGCTCGTGTCGAAGTCTTCGCTCGAGCCGTTATCGTCGGACGACGAATGCTCGCCTGCGGAGGGCCGCTTGATCATCACGACCTGGTTTCCGTGCTCGTTGTAATGCACTTCGTCCATGAAGGTGCGCATGAGCATGACGCCACGGCCTCCGACCTGCTCCATGTTGGCGGGATCGGTCGGGTCGGGCAGTCCCCAGGGGTTAAAGCCGCAGCCCTCGTCGCGGACGAGAAAGGCGCCTTCCTTCGGGCTGAGGTTGGCTTCGACGTAGATTCTTCGCGTGCTGTAGGGGGGCTGCGTGGGCCGCTCGCGCACAAGCTGCATGTAGGTCTTATGGTCGGTATCGCGCAGGCCGGAGCCAATTTCCAGATTGCCGTGGACGAGCGCGTTGACCAGCGCCTCGTCGAGGGCCACGCCGATGCGGATGCGTTCGCTTTCCGTACACAGGCCGACGCGAGTCGATTCGTCCTGCAGGTACGTGACCAGGCTTGGGATCAGCATCGGATCGTTCACCAGCTCGAACGCATAGTGGCTGCGGACCAGGCAGCCTAGCAGCCGCGCGTGGCTGCGCTTCTGGGTCGAAAGCATCAGCACGTTTTCCACCGTTTCGATGAGCGAGTCGGCGAGCACTCGTTTGGGCACATAGCTGGCCGCCCCGTGCTTTAGCGCTTCGACCGCAATCTCTTCACTTCCCTTGGACGTGATCAGAATCACGGGAACGAGCGGGTAGCGCTCGGTCGCCGCGCTGACCAACTGCAACCCGTCCATGTTCGGCATTTGCAGATCGGTGATGACGAGGTCGGGAAGTTCCTTCTCCATCAGCGCCAGGGCCTCGACGCCGTCGGAGGCGTACTCGATGGCCCATTCGCCCTGTTGTTCCAGCAGGCCGCCCACCAGGCGTCGGTCGGCGGCGGAGTCGTCCACTACGTAGATGCTGGTCATCGTGGTCTCGCGGCGAGCCGAATGAGTTGGGGATGGAAATTCGTCGGCGCTGTCCGCCAGGGAGCACTTCCCAGCGACCGTGCGGTGGGCAGAACCGCATGCCCGCCGGGTGACATCACGCGCAACCAAGACAAATCTCGGTCGACGCCGCGTATCACGTCTGGGGCCGACGTCGTTTGATCATGGTGATTTGGTTACCTACGTCGTTGAATCGCACTTCGTCCATGAAGGTTTTGATGAGCACGAGCCCCCGGCCCCCTTCACGCTCCAGCGCTCGAGGGTCGCCGGGACCCGGTGAGGTGGACGTGTCGAAACCCTCCCCTTCGTCGCGGACGACGAATTGCGCTTCGTCCTTGGTAATGCTTATGTCGACGAAAATGCGGCGGTCGCGATACGGGGTCTGCGAAGAGCGCTGCTCGACGAGGCCAGGTCCGCTCTGACCGCGCAGCATCCGCTCGCGCTCCTGCTGCAAGTCGGACTGGCTAATGGCAAGATTGCCGCGAAACAGCGCATTGAGCAGGGCCTGCTCGAATGCCACGCCCACCCGCACGCGTTCGATCGCATCGCACAGACCCATGCCGAAGATCATCTGTTGGATCAGGTCGACCAACGGATCGATGAGCGAAGCGTCGTTGCGCAGGGAGAAGGCAAACTCCGTGCGATCGAGACATTGGATGAGCTGCTCGTAGCTCCGCTCGGCCCGCAGCATCGTCAGAACGTGCTTTACCGTGTCGAGCAGGATCTCGGCCGCTTGCGACTTGGGAACGTATCCGGCCGCCCCCTGCTCCAGCGCCTCGATGGCCAGCGACTCGCTGCCGTGCGCCGTCATCAGGATGACCGGCACGTCGTCGTAGTTGAGGCGAATGGCGCGGACCAGGTTGAGCCCGTCCATTTCGGGCATCTGCAGGTCGGTCACCACGATGTCCGGGGTGGCCTTCTTCATCCGCTGCAGCGCTTGCGAGCCGTTCTCGGCATATTCGATGCGCCAGTCGGCCTCCTTGTCCAACAGACCGCCGACCAGGCGGCGGTCCACCGCCGAGTCGTCAACGACCAGTACCAATGGCATGGGGGCTCCTCCCGATTGATCGGCCCACGGATTCGTTCAGCGCGATCCGCCCTTTACCCATTTCCCAACATATCGTCTTCGTCGGTGAATGCAACGAGGACGGGCTTGAGCCGCTTGAGTTCCCGGCGAAGGAGCGAAAAAACCGCGGGCGCATCGGGGATTCGCTCGTCCCGTCCCATGAATTCCAATTGCTCGGCTTGCTCCAACGCAGCACTCGCTCCCAACATCCGCAAGGTTCCCTTGATGGTGTGGGCCGACCTGCGAATGACAGGCGCGTCTCCCGTGTCGATGGCCTTTGCGATCGCGTCGATCAAGGCGCTGGTCTCGCTGAGGAAGACACCAACCACCTCCCGGAGGAGCTTGCGGTCCCCCGCGACGGCTGCCAGGGCCTCTTGCCAGTTGACCAGTTGCGAACTGTCGGAGCAGGCGTCGTTGTCGTTTTCATCGGCGGGGGCGGGCGTGTCGTCGTCGGTCTCCGCATTGCCGCCGCTCCAGGCCGCGATTTTCGCGAACAGATCGGCGGCCCGAACCGGTTTGGCGATGTAGTCGTCCATTCCGGCGTCGAGGCAGCGTTCGCGGTCGCCGGCCATGGCGTGCGCCGTCATGGCTATGATGGGAATCCGCCCGCCGGTTTTCTGTTCTCGCTGGCGAATGAGACCCGTGGCCTCCAATCCATCGAGCTCGGGCATTTGCACGTCCATGAGCACGAGGTCGAACGACTGGCGGCGGAGCGCGTCGATCGCCTCGCGGCCGTTGTTGACAACGGTCACGTCGTGTTTGTGGCGGGCCAAGAGGCCCACGGCCAGTTTTTGATTCACGACGCTGTCTTCCGCCAACAGGATTCGCCGCGGGTTGTATCGCATCGCGGGGGCGGCCTCGGCGTCGGGTTCGACGATCGCCTGGTCGGCCCCCAGCGCCGCCACGATCGCGTCGAACAATTCCGATTGCTTGATCGGTTTGATCAAGTGGGCGGCTACCCCCAACTCCTTGCAGCGATCGAAGTCGCCCGGCCGAGTTCCCGACGTAAGCATCATGATGATGGTGCTGTTGAGATTCCGGTCGGCCTTAATGGCCTCGGCCAGCGAGAAGCCGTCCATCTCCGGCATGTTGACGTCGCTCAGCACCAGGCGATACGGCTCGTCGGCCGCGGCCTCGCGGCGCAAGGCCGTCAAGGCCTCGCGGGCGCGTAGCACGGCGACGGGCCGCATACCCCAGTTGCGCAACATCTCTTCGAGGATGCGAGCGTTGGTCGCGCTGTCGTCGACGACGAGCACTCGTGCATCGCGCACCGCATGCGGCTCGAAGGTGGAGTGGGCCGAGGCGCCGCCCTGGGCCACCGCCAACTCTGCCGTGAAATGGAAGGTGCTTCCCTGGCCGACCTCGCTTTCGACCCAAATGCGACCGCCCATCAGCTCCACCAGCCGCGACGAGATGGCCAGCCCCAATCCGGTCCCTCCAAAGCGACGCGTGGTCGAGGTGTCGGCCTGCGAAAAGGCGTCGAAAATCAACGCCAGTTTCTCGGAGGCAATGCCGATTCCCGTATCGCGCACGGAAAAGTGCAGCAGCGCAGGCTGGGGCTTCTCGTCGGCGCCATCGGCCGGAGACGGGACCGAAGCGGGGGATACCGCTGGCTTGGTGGATGTGGCCGACTTGCCAGTTGCGGCCGACTTGCCAGTTGCGGCCGACTTGCCGGAGGCGGCCGATTTGCCAGTTGCGGCCGGCGCGTTGCCTTCGTCCTTGCTGTCGTCCGCCAGGCTCACGTCGAGCACGACCTCGCCCTGGTCGGTGAATTTGATGGCGTTGCCCACCAGATTGACGACGATCTGCCGCAAGCGGCCGATGTCGCCCTCCAGTCGTTCGGGCACGTCGATGGCCACGTGACAGGCCAGCTCGAGATGCTTGTTGTGGGCACGGACGGCAAGCGTCTTCATCGTATCGCCCAGACTCTCGCGCAGCTCGAACACCTCGCGGTCCAGATCGAGCCTCCCCGCTTCGATCTTGGAGAAATCGAGAATGTCGTCGATTACGGCCAGCAGGCTTTCGGCCGACTGGTGAACCATCCGCATGTACTCTTGCTGCTCGGAGGAGAGAGGCGTGTCGATCAGCAGCTCGCTCATACCAATGATGGCGTTCATCGGCGTGCGGATTTCGTGGCTCATGTTGGCCAGGAAGTCGCTCTTGGCGCGGCTGGCCGACTCGGCCGCTTCCTTGGCTTCACGCAGCGCTTCCTGGGCCCGCTTCCGCTTGGTTATGTCGCGTACGAAGGCGCTGAAGAGGTACGTATCGCCCAGGCGAATAGGGGAAATGGTCAGCTCGACGGGGAACTCCCGGCCGTCGCGGTTGAGGGCGGCGATTTCGATATGGCGGTTCAGCACGGGGCCGTGCCCGGTGGACAAGAAGTGGCGCAATCCCTCGCTGTGCGCGGCGCGGTAGCGGTGGGGGATGATGGTCTCGGCCAGGATGCGCCCCATCGCTTCGTCGCGCGACCAGCCGAAGGCGACTTCGGCCTGAGGGTTCCAGTCGACGACGCGGCCTTGGGCATCCATGGCCACGAACGCGTCGTACGCGGTGTCGATGATGAGCCGCATACGGCGTTCGCTTTCGCGCAACGCTTCCTCGGCCATGCGCTCGACCGTAATGTCGCGCGAGATGCCGAACGTGCCCACGATCCGCCCGTCGCGGCCATGCAGTGGCAGCTTGGTCGAAGCGACCCAGGTGGTGCGTCCGTCGGGCCAGGTCTCCTTCTCCTCCTTTTGGACGATTGCGCGGTTGCCTTGCATCAGCTCCTTCTCGTCGTCGAGCGCCTGTTGGGCATGCTCATCGGTGAAGAAATCAAAGTCCCACATGCCCACCAGTTCTTGCGGATCGGCCACGGTGAAGTGATCGGCCAGCGCCCGGCTGGCGCGCAAGAAGCGGCTTTGGCGGTCCTTGAAGTAGATGCTGTCGGGCAGGTGGTCGAGCAAGGCGTGCAGCAGGGCGCGTTCCCGCTCCAACTCATCGAGCAGACGCCGCCTATCGAGCGCGTAGCGAATGCACCTCTCGAGCCGCGAGGCGTCGCACTGGCTCTTGACGAGATAGTCGGCCGCACCGGCCTTCATGGCCTGCATGTCGATCTGGTGGTTGGCCTGATTGGTCATCATGATCATCGGCGCGCGACAGCCCCCTTCCATCGCCTCGCGCAATAGCGCCAACCCGTCGCCTGCCCCCAGCCGGTAGTCAACTAAGTACACGTCGTGGTCGCCACGGTGAATTGCCTGGCGGGCTTCCTCGTACGTGCTTACCCAGTCGAGCGTAAACGTCTGGCCCTCAATCTCCTCAAGCTGGGCGCGGGTCAGCAGGTAATTGTGCCGGTCGTCATCGACCATCAGGATGCGTACCGGTTGTTCGTTCATGGGAAACTTTCGGGGCATCAATGCACTTGGTCGCCGCGTCCGACAAATTCCAGCAAGATGGACATGATGCGGGCCAATTCTCCCTCGAGCACCTCGAGAGTCTCGGAGGCATCGTCGAGCGCGCGGTCGCGTCCCATCTTCTCCAGCCGCATGGCGTGCTCGTAGGCAACGTGCGCGCCGAAAATGCGCATGGAGCCTTTGAGAGTATGGGCGGCGCGGCGGAGCAAGTCGAAGTTTGCGTCGTGCAACGCTTGGCGAATTTCCGATATTTGCCGCGGCGACTCTTCGAGAAACGCCTCGACGACATCCTTGAGAAGCTCCTTGTCGCCGTTGACGGCACCGATCGCTTCGGTCCAGTCGACGATCTCCGTCGCCGCGGAGGGCGGTTTGTCGTCGCGAGGCGGCGCTCCCTGCGTGAGGGAGGCGATCCTGCCGAAAAGCTGTTCGGCGCGGATCGGCTTGGCGATGTAGTCGTCCATGCCCGCCGCCAGGCACCGCTCTCGATCGCCCTGCATGGCGTGTGCCGTCATCGCCATGATGGGCACGCGAGTGCCCGTTTTCTTTTCCCGCGCGCGAATCGCCCGCGTTGCCTCCAGGCCGTCCATTTCCGGCATCTGTACGTCCATCAGCACCAGGTCAAACCCGTGGGCCGCCAAGGCGGCGACCGCTTCCTTGCCGTTGTTTGCGACGGTTACGTCGTGCCCTTGCCGCGCGAGCAGGCCGATGGCCAGCTTCTGATTGACCAGGCTGTCCTCGGCCAACAGGATGCTCAGCGGCTGCGCCGTCGGCGCCGCCTGCGCCGCCGCGGCCGGCTGCTGCGGCGCTTCTTCTGCCCCGACACCTAGCGCCAACACAATCGCGTCGAACAGCTCCGACTGCTTGATGGGCTTCATCAGGTAGGCCGCGATCCCCAGCTTCTCGCACCGCGCCACGTCGCCGGGTCGGTCGCCGGAGGTGAGCATCATGATCACCGTACTGGCGATGTGCGGGTCGTTCTTGACCGCCTCGGCCAGAGAGAAGCCGTCGGCCTCGGGCATGTTGGCGTCGGTGAGAATCAGTCGGTAGGGGTTGCCGTTTTCGCGTGCTTTGCTCAACTCCTCGAGCGCCGCGCGAGCGCCGGGGACGGCTTTGGCCCGCATGTGCCACGAGGCGAGCATCTCGCTGAGTATGCGGCGATTGGTTGCGTTGTCGTCGACGACGATCACGTGCGTCCCTTCGACGGCGCCCGCGGTAAGGGGCGGGGCGGTCTCCTGGGTCGGCGCGACATCAAAAGGAAGCTCAAACTGAAACGTGCTTCCCAGGCCGTATTCGCTTTCGACCCAGATGTGGCCTCCCATCAACTCGACCAGCCGCGTCGAAATGGCTAACCCCAGGCCCGTTCCGCCGAACCGCCGCGTGGCCGAGGTATCGACCTGCTCGAAAGCGTGGAAGATCGACTCCTGCTTGTCGGGTTCGATGCCGATGCCCGTGTCGTGTACGGCAAAGTGCAGCCGCACACGCTGATCGGAGTGCTGTTTGCAGTCGACTTCGAGCACCACCTCGCCGTCGTCCGTGAACTTGATGGCGTTGCCCACCAGGTTCACGATCACCTGACGAAGCCTGTTAGCGGCGCCGATGAGGCGTTCGGGGATCTTGGGGTGCACGTGGCAGGCCAGCTCGAGCCCCTTGTTGTGCGCCCGCAGGGCCAGCGACCGCATGGTGTCGCCCACGCTTTCGCGCAAATCGAAGGGGGTGCTCTCCAATTGCAGCTTGCCGGCCTCGATCTTGGAGAAGTCGAGCACGTCGTTGATG
>CAYQAJ010000208.1:0-1912 GCA_964415245.1 uncultured Pirellulaceae bacterium
CGGGCTGACGTCGACACCGACCCGATCATTCCCAAGCAGTTTCTCAAGCGCATCGAGCGCACCGGCTTCGGTGAGTTCCTGTTCTTCGACTGGCGATACGCCGGCGATGGCAGCCCGGACCCCGACTTCGAGTTGAATCGTCCCGCGGCGAACGGAGCCACGATTCTGCTGGCCCGACGCAACTTCGGCTGCGGCTCGAGCCGCGAGCACGCGGTGTGGGCGCTGGCCGATTACGGATTTCGCGCGGTGATCGCCCCCAGCTTCGCCGACATCTTCTACAACAACTGCTTCAAGAACGGCGTCTTGCCCGTTCGCCTGACCGAGAAGCAGGTCGACGACTTGTTCCGCCGCGCCACGGCACCGGGCGGCTTTACGCTCACCATCGACCTCGAAGCGTGCCGCGTGACCGACGAGCAAAGGCTCGACGTGCCATTCGAGGTGGAGCCGGCACGCCGGCACAATCTGCTGCACGGCCTGGACGACATCGCCCTGACGCTCGAGCACGCCGACCGCATCGCCGCCTTTGAGCAGGCCCACGGCATCGCCCCGGCGCGGTGATGCGTATTCTCCGCTCTCCGCTTTGGCGCGGCGCTCCGTCGCCGCTGGCTTCGGGCTAAACGATCCTCCGTTTTCCGCTTTCCATTTCCGGCTCTTGACTCTCGACTCTTGACTCGCTTCAGCGCCTTGTCACCGCCCTGCTGGTCGTTCACAATGTCGGCGCCTGCACATTGGGTCCGCGGCCCGTGTTGTGTGGCATCTACGCACGCTTAGGGGCTGGCCTTTCCGCGGTAAATGCCGCGCGGCGTCATGACGTGCGCTGTTCGGGCCGCGCCGCACCGTGACACGCGATCGGGGAGACATCACCATGAAATGCCTCCGTTCAGGTGCATCCTGCGCGGCGCTGGCGCTTATTTGTTTGACCGCATTTCCGCTGGCACCGCATGAGGCCGAAGCACAAGAGTCCCTTGAGATCGGAGTTCCGCTGGGCCTGAAGCCGGTGCGGGTGATGCCCGACAATCCGCTCACCAAGGCAAAGATCGAGCTGGGCAAACAGCTTTACTTCGACACGCGGCTGTCGCGCGACAACACGATTGCCTGCGCAAGCTGCCACGACCCGGCCAAGGGCTGGTCGAACGGCGAGCGATTTGCAACCGGCGTCCGCGGTCAAAAGGGAGGACGCAGCGCTCCCACCATCGTCAACGCCGGTTACCAGCACTTTCAGTTCTGGGACGGCCGCGCCATCGAGGTCGAAGGCCAGGCGCTCGGGCCGATCCAGAATCCCATCGAAATGGATATGACCCTGTCGGAGCTCGAAAGCAAGCTCAACGCCATCGAAGGCTACCGCAGCCAGTTCCAAAAGGTGTTCGGCACGGACGTGACTTCGCAGGGCATTGCCAACGCCGTCGGAGCGTTTGAGCGCACCATTCTCTCCGGCGATGCCCCGTACGACCGCTTCAAGGCCGGCGACAAAACGGCTCTCTCCGAGGCGGCCCAGCGCGGCATGAAAGTGTTCTTCAACAAGGCATCGTGCAGCGCGTGCCACGTGGGGCCGAACTTCAGCGACGGCGGATTTCATAATGTCGGCATCGGCATGGACAAGCCCGAGCCCGACCTGGGCCGCTTTGCCGAGTCGGGCCTGGGGGGCGATCGCGGCACGTTTAAGACGCCGACCTTGCGCGAAATCGCCCGCACCGCCCCCTACATGCACGATGGCAGCCTGGCCACACTCGAAGACGTGATCGAAAACTACAACAAGGGAGGCATCCCGAACCCGCAGTTGGATGAGGAGATCTTCCCGCTCAAGCTCACCGACCAGGACAAGGCCGATCTTGTTACGTTTCTCAAGGAAGGACTCAGCAGCGAGAGCTATCCGCTGGTCGAGCCGCCGGAACTGCCGAAGTAGTGGCGAAGC
>CAYQAJ010000208.1:2012-9580 GCA_964415245.1 uncultured Pirellulaceae bacterium
AACATCGGGCCGCTGGGCCTGGCGTTCCTCGACAAGGACACGCTCGTGGTCGGCGGCGGCGGACTCCCCGACGGTGAAGAGATGCTCCGCGTGTATACGGTTCCCGCGGCAGGCGCCGACGCCATCCCGTGCGATCAGATGAAGTTCAGCTTCAAGCTCCCCGCCACCGACGACATCAAGGGGGAGGGCAACTTCTACGCCCTGGCCATCACCAAGAACGCCATCTTCGCCACCAGTAACGGCGACGACACCAAGGGCTGGGTCGCTCGCGCCGACATTAACGGCGACAAGGTCGAAAACTTCCGCCGCTTTATCGCCACCAAGGAAGCCGTCGAGGTCGATGCGCCCGTCGGAATCACCGTCAGCCCACACGGCGAAGTGGTGGTCGGCCAGATGGGCGAGATCAACGTCCCGGGCGACAGCCTGCTCACGTTCTACGAAGCATCGAGCGGCAAGCTGCTGTTGAATCTGCCCACCGGCCTGTACGACATCGACGCGGTAGCCTACAGCCCCAAGGGACAGCTCTACGCGCTCGACTTCGCCTGGATGGACACAACCGCAGGCGGGCTGTTCCAGCTCATCGCCCACCGCGCCGATGGCAAGCAGACCATTAAGGCCGAGAAGATCGTGGGCCTCGACAAGCCCACCTCCATGGCGTTCGACAAAGACGGAGCGCTGTACATCACCGTCTTCGGCACCGCCGCCGACGGCGACACCGCCAAGCCCGGCACGCTCGTGAAAATCGCCCCGGGGCTGTAACGGCAAGAGGATGAGCTAGTCAAGAGAGCAAGCGGCACCCTCTGCGCATTAACACTCGACCCAAGCCCACGGATTCCCATCCGTGGGATTTTTATGATCGGGAGTTCGCCCGGCGCGCGACCCCGAGTCAATGCACCCGTAATACGCCATGTTGTTCCGACTCGCACAGCGCCACAATGCGCTCACGATCACCTTGAGCGCCCAGGACGCGCAGCGCGACGCACTATCGCGCCAACGTTGTGCCGAGTGCCGAGAAACGATTGTCGCCAAGGAGCACTGTAGGCCATGGAAACTGGTTCCCCTGCGACTCCAGTGCCTGTTGCCAACGCAGACGCAGTAATCAAGCCGCCCCGCATTTGGCCGCCACTGGTTCTCGTCGCACTGTATTGGGCGATCTTCTTTGCCATCGGCGCCTCGGGAATTCCCATGTTCATGGGCTTCTTGATGCAGATGGGCGCTATGCTCCTCATCGCGCTCATCTTCATGGTGTGGTGGCTTGCCAATCGCCGGATTCGACTCACCGACCGCTTTCTCGTGCTCGGCACGGCGATTGTGGTCGCCACGATCACGCTGCTTCTCCTTCATCCATCCGTCGTCAAGCCATCGGTCGTCTTCCTGGGCGTGCCGATTTCGCTTACCGCATTTACGATCTGTCTTGCCGTGGTTCGCAACACGGCCGCCCAATGGCAACGGCTGAGCATGATCGCCGTGCTCGTACTTACGTGGATCCCCTTCACGCTCGTGCGGATGGAAGGACTCACCGGCGGCGGGAATCCAGACTTCCGTTGGCGGTGGAGTGCAAGCGCCGAACAACGCTTCCTTGCGGAACAGGCGCAAAAGGCACACGATGCACAAAGCCAGAGTGCACCGGACGCGTCAAGCGACTCGGTAACGCTCCAAGCGGGCGACTGGCCCGCCTTTCGCGGTGCCGGTCGCGATGGCAAGGTCTACGGCACGGCGATCACCACGGACTGGAGTGCGAATCCGCCAAAGCTGGTTTGGCGCAATCGCGCCGGCCCGTCCTGGTCGTCGATGCTGATCGTCGATGGCCGGCTGTACACCCAAGAACAGCGCGGCCCGTCCGAAGCCGTCGTATGCCTCGAAGCGAATACCGGACGCGAAATCTGGTCGCACGAAGACGTCGCCCGCTTCGAAGAGCAATTGGGGGGCATCGGCCCCCGCGCGACTCCCACATTTGCCGACGGCCGCATTTACTCGCTCGGGGCCACCGGCATGCTTAACTGTCTCAATGCTGCCAGCGGCGAGCCCGTATGGTTGCGAAACATTGCCGAGGACTCCGGAGCGAAGATTCCCATGTGGGGCTTTTCGGGCTCGCCGCTCGTTACGGGCGGACTCGTAATCGTGTTCGCCGGCGGAACCAGCCCGAAAAACTTGCTCGCCTACCACGCCGAATCGGGCGAACCGGCGTGGACGGCCCCCGCGCCAGGAGAGAGTTACTCATCGCCGCAGCTTTCGTTCCTGGCGGGCAAGGACCAGATTCTATTGTTGAGCGACGCCGGCTTGACTGCCTTCGACGCTGCCGTGGGAACATTGCTGTGGAAGTATGCCCTGGCCACTCCGGGAGAGCCGCGGGTCGTGCAGCCGTGCCTGGTGGACGACGCCGATGTGCTGTTTTCGGGAGCCAATTCGGGAACGACTTCGCTGACCGTCCGGCACGACGCGGAAGGTTGGCATACAATCGAAAACTGGGTATCGCACGACCTCAAGCCGTTCTTCAACGACTACGTTCTCTACGACGGCTCGCTGTACGGCTTCGATGGCAAGATCTTCTGTTGCGTCGATGCCCAAGCCGGCGAGGGCCGTTGGAAGCAGGGCCGCTACGGCAACGGGCAAGTGCTGCTGCTCGCCGACCAACGTGTGCTCCTGGTCCTTTCGGAGAGCGGCGAGGTCGTTCTTCTGGCCGCAAACCCGAAGCAGCACGAAGAGCTCGCCAGGTTTCAGGCCGTCAACGGGAAGACGTGGAGCTATCCGGCGATCGCACACGGCCGCCTCTACGCACGAAACGCCGAAGAAATCGCGTGCTTTGAATTGCCCTCAGTCAGCGCAAATTGACCCTTGCCAGCCGCATGGTTTGGGCAATGCAGATTGCAGAGCGCGGAATGCGGAGGACATAGCGGTGCACCGCGTCGCAGGGTCTACGTGTCGGTTCCAAAGTCGCGTCAGATTGCCTCCGACGCGCCGCGGGTCACCACGAACCCCATCTGCTCGATCATGTCGTAGTCGGCTTGGGGGAGTTGCCCCTTGGTGGTGAGATAGTCGCCCAGAAAAATCGAGTTGGCCGGGTACAGGCCCAAGGGTTGTAGGCTGCCGAGTTGCAATTCGCGACCCCCCGCGATTCGCAGCTCGCTCGTGGGGTTCACGAAGCGGAACATAGCCAGCGCCTTGAGGCAGTACCGCGGGTTCAGGCGATGCGTGCCGGCCAGCGGCGTGTCGTCGATCGGGTGCAGAAAATTGAGTGGGATCGACTCGGCCTTCAGGTCGCGCAAAGCCAGGGCCATCTGCACGATGTCGGTGTCGGCCTCGCCCATGCCGATAATTCCGCCCGAGCAGACTTCGATGCCCGCGTCGCGCACGGCCCGCAGCGTTTCGATCCGGTCGCGGTAGGTGTGCGTCTCGCAGATCTCCGAGTAGTACGACTCGCTGGTGTTCAGGTTGTGATTGACCCGGTCGACGCCGCAGATCTTCAGCCGTCGTGCCTGCTCCGGCGTCAA
This sequence comes from uncultured Pirellulaceae bacterium, assembly GCA_964415245.1. Taxonomy (GTDB): domain Bacteria; phylum Planctomycetota; class Planctomycetia; order Pirellulales; family Pirellulaceae; genus CAYQAJ01. Next base: position 5,504 of record CAYQAJ010000208.1, read on the forward strand.
GAGCCCAAGGCACGCGCACACCTTGAGCTCGTAGCGGTCCTTGATCTCGGGCACGATTCTTTCGACGGCGCGAAGCTCGGTCTCGCTCGGCCCGCGGCCCGAGATCACGATGCAGTACGTCTTTGAGCCGCGCTCGAAGGCCGTGCGGGCCCCGTCGAGCAGCATGTCGCGCTTCATCAGGCTGTAGCGGGGAATGTCGGCGGTGGATAATTTCGACTGCGAGCAGTAGTGGCAGTCCTCGGGGCACAGGCCGCTCTTGGCGTTGACCAGAAAGTACAATTGCACGGTGTTGCCGAAATACCGCCGGCGAATCGTGTAGGCCGCCGCCAACAGGTCGAGCAGCTCTTCGTCGCCCGAGCGGAGCATCGCCAGGGCCTCGTCGGCGGTGACGGAGTATCCGTCGAGCACGCGCTGGGCCAGTTCGTGCCAGGAAGTGTGGCTGCCAGCGGTTTGCGTCGGTCGAAGCGCGGGGGCGACTTGCATGCGTCGTCTTTCGTCGAATGTGTCGATTCGATGGGAGCCGCAAAGCCCGCGGCACGCAAACTCTGAAAGTAAGCTTGAATAGCGGTGTGAATCAAAAGGCGAACTAGCCAACCACGACCCGATTGACCACAATAATAACATGGGCCCGCCGGAGCGACTACGGCGGAACGCATGGGAGCACGCACTCGTGCCGAATCATCACCTGGTACGCGTGGGAACGATCGGCCACGTCGGCCGCTTTGCCGCGGTCGATGCCGTGCAGTATCCGCGCGGCACGCGAGTGGTGTGCCGCACGCGGCGCGGACTGGAAGTGGGCGGGGTGCTGTCGCCCGTGCCGGCCCGATCGAGCGCCGACGGCCCCCTGCTCCGCCGCCTGTCGGTGCAGGATGAGCTGCTGCTTGCGCGGCTCGACAAGCACAAGGACAAGGCGATCCGGGCCTGTACGGCACTGCTGGCCGAGCGCGGCTTCTCGACCGCGCTGTTGGACGTGGAGCCGCTGTTCGACGGCCGAACGGTTTACTTCTACTTCCTGGGCGACGTCACGCCCGAGCTGGAAGCGGTCACCGCCGAATTGGGCGAGGTCTACGAGAGCAAGGCCAAACTGCGCGAGTTCGCCGAGCTATTGCAAACGGGCTGCGGACCAGGCTGCGGAACCGAAGAAGCGGGCGGCTGCGCGACCGGAACGTGCACAACCTGCGTGGTAGCGCGAGCCTGCGGAACACGGGTCCGCGATTAGCGGGACCGCCAAGGCGCGAAGAACGCTAAGGGCGGCAGGCAAGTCTTTCCGTCAATCATCGGCAGCGTATTGCGCCGCGGCGGCGACGTAGTGATCGGCGGCGTAAGCGATGCGCTGGCGGTCGCGGTCGTCGGTGGGGCGTTTTACTTTCGCGGGCACGCCCATGGCCACGCTGCCCGGGGGAATGACCGTACCTTCGAGCACCACGGCCCCTACCGCCACGATGCTGCCAGCGCCGATATGGGCGCCGTTCATCACGACGGCCCGCATGCCGATCATTACATCGTCGTCGACTCGGGCGCCGTGCACAATGGCCGAGTGCCCCACGGTAACGCGATTTCCCAACGTGCAGGGAAAACCCTCGTCGGCGTGCAGCAGGGCCAAATCCTGAATGTTCGTGCGGCTGCCGATTCGAATCGCCTCGACGTCGCCGCGGATCACGGCGTTAAACCATACGCTCGACTGTGGGCCAATGGTCACGTCGCCCACCACGACCGCACCCGGCGCGATGTAGGCGGTGGGGTCAACCAGGTCCGGCTGAAAGTGCGTGCTCTTGGTCATGGGTACGCAATTCTCTTGATGTCCAGCGCGAGCAACTGGTCACCCCAACCCTTTTTTCCGCCGGCGCCGCTCGTTACGCTGGGCACATGGCTGAGTGCTTATCCCAAAACCGCGAGAGAGAAGGGGACAGGCACATTTTGCTCAGCACATTCCGGAAAATTAGTCCTTCCCAAACGGCTTCGCAAAATGAGCCAGTCCCCGGCGGTTTTTGGATAAGCGCATGATACCGGCCCGTTGGACGATCGCGAAAGCCGCCGAGGCGATCGAGCGAGGCGAGCTTGCGCCCGTCGACTTGTTGGCGCAATGCCTCGAACGAATCGACCGCCATGAAGAGCAAGTGCGAGCGTGGGTGGTAGTCGATCGCGAGGTAGCACAACGCGCGGCCGAAGAATCGCAGGCGCGGCAGCGCGAAGGCCGGCTGCTCGGACCCTTGGACGGCATTCCGATCGGCATCAAGGACATTATCGACGTGGCGGGACTGCCCACGCGGGCCGGATCGCCGATCACGTCCGACAAGCCGGCCGAGCGCGATGCCCCACTGGTGGCACCGTTACGCAGTGCGGGAGCGGTAATCCTGGGCAAGACAGTCACCACCCAGTTCGCTTGCTTCGACCCGCCGCCGACGAGCAACCCCTGGAATCTCGACCGCACACCGGGCGGCAGCAGCAGCGGCAGTGCGGCAGCCGTCGCGCTCGGCATGTGTCTTGGCGCGGTCGGGACACAGACAGGCGGGTCGATCACGCGCCCGGCAATTTTTTGCGGCGTGGCGGGGATGAAGCCGACGTTCGGCGGTGTGAGCGTGGAAGGGATTGTACCGCTGAGCCCGCGGTTGGATCACGCGGGACCGATCGCAACATGCGTCGAAGATCTGCGGTTGATGTGGCAGGCGATGCGCGCGCGAGATAAGCGGCGCGCGGTCGGCGATCGGAGCGCGACACCGCAAGCGGGGAGCGGCGATGGTGGTCGTGCGGAATCGAGTGGAATGCGGTTGGCGTGTTTGCAGCCGTACTTTCTTGAGCGATCGAGCGACAAAGTTATCGCGGCGTATTTGGCGGCGATGGAGCGATTGACTGCAGCGGGCGCCACCATCCCGTCGGTAGAGCTACCGGAGAGTTTCTTCCAAGTGCGGGAGATGCACTACACCATCATGGCGGTCGAGGCAGCGCAATACCATGCTCGGCAATTCGCCGCCCACAAGTCGCAGTACGCCCCGAAGATTGCCGAGTTGATCGAGAACGGCCTCGCCACCGAGGCACGGCGATTCGAGCAAGCGCTAAAGCACCAGCAAACGTTTCGCGACGCGATGGCGGCGGCACTGGCCGAGTTCGACGCCGCTATCACGCCGGCGACAGTCACGGCAGCACCGACCAACGAGACCACGGGCGACCCGCGATTCAATTCGCCGTGGAGCTATGCCGGCCTGCCGACCGTTTCGGTTCCTTGCCGGCTGACCGACGAGGGACTTCCCGTCGGCGTGCAGCTCATCGGGAAATCGGGCGACGACGATTCTGTGCTCGAAGTAGCGCGATGGTGTGAAGAGCGGCTGGGGTTCGACGCGATCCCACCATTGTTGCTTGGCCCGTGATCGATTGTCGGATCGCGAAGTTCCAAATCCCAAAACACAAATCCCAAACAAATCTCAACGGCTAAGAGCTTATCCAGAAACCGTCGGGGACTGGCTCATTTTGCGCAGTCCGCGGAGCAAAATGTGCCTGTCCCCTTCTCTGAGACGGTTTTTGGATAAGCTCTAAAGCTCAAACGGGTGCGGACGACAACGCATCATGTGGTAAGTGACAAGTTTCTTCGCCGCGTCGCCGTGACGCCGCGCCAGTTAGATTCGAGTTTGCTTCCGCCCTCACGGGCGGATCACTCGCCCAGTGCGCCCAGCCCCGCGAGGAACTCGCTCATCTCCCCGGCCGCATGAGCGTTATTCTGCTGTCGTGCCGCTTCGATGCCGTCGCGGAGGATGCTTCGCGCCTCCGCAATTCGCCCCAGCTTGGCAAGCTGTTGGCCGGCCATGAAGAACGCGGGCACGTAGGGCGGATCGTCGGCCGCTAGTTCAGCCAGCCGCAGGAGGCTTTCGTCGTTCCGACCTTCCCTTTCCAGCTCCAGAGCCAAGCTGTAACGCAAAAAGGTGTCCTTGGGATCGTCGGTCAGCATGGCCTCGATCTTCTCCCGCCGCGTCGTTCCGCTCATAGCTGTGGTTCCTTACCCCTCGCCTGCGCTTATCGGCGCGGTGAACACCCCCGGCCTTCCGGCCTTGTTCTTACCCACATTTTTCGCGGGGCGTGAGTTGT
>CAYQAJ010000209.1:0-7310 GCA_964415245.1 uncultured Pirellulaceae bacterium
CGCCGTCGCGCGACGATTGCTTGCGGCCATTCGTGCCAATCTCGCCCGATGCGACGAAGCCACCCGAGTCGCTGGCAAGCCAACCGATCGCCACAACGACCGCCACGCCGCCCCCGGCCAACAGCACGACCGCCACGCCGATACCCACCACGAGCAGCAGCACTTTGTTGCTAATCGCGGGCCGCGACCGGGAGAAGTTCGTCAAGGGCGGAGCGGTTCCCGATTGCAGCGCCGGGCTCCACGACGCGGGTGGAGCTGCTTGCGAATGAAGCGTCGGCGGCAAGGGCGGATTCGGCGTAGTCGAACTCGGTGCGGGAGCGGGCTGCTGAATGACCGGCGGAGGGGGCGGCGAAGGTGCGCTCGAGCCCGGCATCGTGAATTGACCCTGGCACCGCGGGCACTCGACGGTGCGTCCGGCCAGTTGCGGATTGCTCGTCACCACTTTGCCGCAGTGAGGGCATGATGCATTTTGCATATCACGCTCCCTTCCATAGAGCTTATCCAAAAGCCGTCGGGGACTGGCTCATTTTGCAGACGCCGTCCGTTGCCAGTTGTCCGTTGTCAGTTGCCACTTGGTGGCATTGCCTTGAGTGACTGCGTCGCCGTTTCCGGCTCTGGATTCTCGACTCTCTCCCCCACTGAACACTGAAAACTGAACACTGAAAACTTTGTGTGTGCCTGTCCCCTTCTCTTGGACGGTTTTTGGATAAGCAATCAATCGATGAACAGAAACTCGTTGGTGTTGAAGATCAGCCGGCAGGTGTTAGCCAGGCCGTGCTGGGCGCAGTACTCGAGCAGCAGCGATTGTTCTTCTTGGTCGGGCTCGCGCCCCAATGCCAGGCGGAAGGCGGCCGATACGTGCTCGGCGTCGGTCGATCCCGTGACGGCAACGCGATCGGCGAAATGCTGGGCCATGCGGACCATGAACTTGTCGTTGAGCATCGCCAGGGCTTGCAGGGCGGTGAGCGTTTCGTTGCGGCGGGCGACCGTCTGCGAAGGGTCGGCGCAATCGAGCGTTTCCATGAACGGGTCCGGCACGCTGCGGACCAGAAAGCGGTACACGCCCCGCCGCCGCGTACCCGGCTCGTCAGGGTCGAACTGGTCGTACAGATAATGGGGCGAGTGGTCGTCGATGAAACCGAACGGTTTGTAGCCGGGCCCGTACATGCGGCCGTCGAGCACTCCGGCAGCGGCCAACACCGCGTCGCGCACCGATTCGGCTTCGAGGCGGCGGCGATTCATTCGCCACAGAAAGCGGTTGTCGGCGTCGATCCGCTCCTGCGCTTCGTCGCCGGTCGATACTTGCCGGTAGGCGGCGCTATTGACAATCAGCCGGTGCAGCCGTTTGATCGACCCGCCGCGATCGCGCATTTCGACCGCCAGCGAATCGAGCAGTTCCGGGTGCGTCGGTAGTGCGCCCATGCGGCCGAAATCGTTGGGCGTTTCCACCATGCCGCGGCCCAAGTGGTAATGCCACACGCGATTGGCGATCGAGCGCCACGTGAGCGGGTTTTTGGGATCGGTGATCCACCGGGCGAGCGCCACGCGACGCGCGCCCTCGTCGTCGGGCGGGCAATCGAACCGCGAGGGAAGACCCGACAGGCAGCTCACCGTGCCGGGCCCGACTTCCTGCAAGGGGTTCTTTTCACTGCCGCGCTCGAGCAGGTAGACGGGCCGGGGTATTCCTCGCGTCGGCGCGAAGTTGCCCTGCGGATCAAAGTGCGTGGCGGCGGCGAACACCATCCGCCCGGCGGGGAGCGCGCTCAACTGACTACTAAGTTCTCCCGCCTCTTTCGCCAGTCGGTCGCGCTGGGCGATTCGCTCGGGCGTGTTGGTGCGGGCGAGAATCTCCTGATAGCGTCGCTGGGCAGCCGCCAATTCCCCGAGCACCGATTCGTCGGCGGGATGCGGCCACAAGCCGTCGGTCAGGTTCGCACGGCCCCAGCGAACCGGCGCCTCGATCGAATCGAGCGAAGTCACGGCGGCACCACGGGCCACGTTTTTGCCGTCGCCATCGAGCACCGCGAGCTCGGAAAGCGCGAAGATGTAATCGTTCTGCCGGGGGCAGAGCTTCGTCGCGGTAATGCGGATGTACCGCGCCTTGACGCCATCGACCGTGATTTCCCACGGTGCGAGTCCGGGATTCGGCACGTCGGCGGCACTTTCATCGGCCAGAACTGCGTGTTTGCCCGACGCGGCGAATTCGGCGTCATCGAGCGTCGATTCGACCTTGAACCGCACAGGAAAGCCGAAGCCCGCGCCGATTCCCGCGAACTCGTCGTGACACGGGTGCAGCACCACCTTGCGAATCTCGACCTCGCGGCCCAGATCGACCTGCACCCATTTCGCGCGGCTGGGATCGCTCTCGATGGCGCTGTGATAGCCATACTGGGGCGGTTTGCCGCTGGGCTCAGCCTTGGGGCGCAGCTCGCCGAGCCGCGCTTCGAGGGCGACCAGCTCCTCGCCCCCGTCGGCTCGCACGGTCTCTTCGAGCGCTTTGCGCTTCACCTCGACATCGGCAAGCTGCCCGGTCAGTTCCCGCCGCTGCGACTCGATCGCCGGATCGACGTCGTACGGCCGATCGGCCCGATCGACCCCGGCGAACACCGCCTGCAGGCTGTAATAGTCTTCCTGCGTGATCGGGTCGAACTTGTGGTTGTGGCAGCGGGCGCACTGGGCGGTAAGGCTGGTAAACGTGTTCATGGTGGTCGACACCATGTCGTCGCGGTCGAGGTTGCGGGTGATCTTCTTGTCGATCTGGTTCTCGCCCAGCTCGACCTGCCCCACCCAGTCGAACGGGCCGGCGGCAATGAAGCCGGTGGCGGCAATGCCGTCGGGCGTGTCGCCGTACAGCACGTCGCCGGCAAGTTGCTCCTCGACGAATCGCGCGTACGGCTCGTCGGCGTTGAGCGAGCGAATCACGTAATCGCGGTAGGGCCAGGCGTTGGGGCGGAGCTTGTCTTTGTCGAAGCCGTGCGTGTCGCCGTAGTGCACCACGTCGAGCCAGTGCCGGGCCCAGCGCTCGCCGTAGTGCGGCGAGGCCAGCAGGCGGTCGACCAGCCGCTCGTAGGCATCGGGCGAATCATCGGCGAGAAACGCTGCCACCTCGTCGGGTGAAGGAGGCAAACCCAACAGGTCGAAATACAGTCGGCGGATGAGCGTGCGGCGGTCAGCCTCGGGCGATGGGTGCAGTTTTTCGGTTTGCATCCGTGCGAGCAGGAACGCGTCGACGGGCGTGCGGGGCCAGGCGCCATTGCCCGCGCTTAAGTCGAGGCCGTCGTCCGGCGGCGCGACGACAGGGAGCGGTTCGAGCGACCACCAATTCAAGCCAACGAGGCTCTTATCGGATAGTGTCAGCCCTTCCGGCCACTTCGCCCCGTCGGCGATCCAGCGAGTGATGGCGGCGATGTGTTTTTCGCTGAGGGGCTCGCCGTCCTTGGGCATTTCGGGCGGGTCGCCGTTGATGAAATCGAGCAAGAAGCTGGCATCGGGATCGCCCGGTTCAATCGAAGCGCCGCTCTCGCCGCCGGCCAGCGCCGACTTGGCGGTGGCCAGCGACAACCCACCCTTGCGGTCGTTGTCGTTGTGGCACTTGAGGCAGTGTCGCTCGAAGATGGGAGCGACGCTTTGCTGAAACGTAGCGGCTGCATCGGCGCGAGGCGCGTCGTCTGCGTCTTTGGCCTCTTGAGCACAAAGCGGCCACGGGGCAGCCAACGCCAACGCTCCCGCAAGCAGATACGCGACTGAACGTCCGTTTGCGAATCGACTCTGCCCCATGGTTCGCATCTGAGTCTCGCGGCCCCGTGAATCGGCGAATTCCCCAGATGCTTTTCTAACATACGCAGCAACTCGGACGCCACCAAATGCGGCATCGCCCACCGGTTTTTGGCCGATTACGTGCCGCCGAATGCTGTATCGGCGCCCGGCGGTTCGGTATCATGGCGGCCGAGGAAGGTTGGAATGCGCGCAGATTCAGCGGCAGCCCAGACGCGCCGCAAAGCTCATTCAGCGAGGAGTCCCGTCATGAAGAAGCTTTATTTGTTAGCGGTTGTGTGCATGTCGGCGCTGGTCGGATGGGCGGCGCCGGCGTCTCGTGCGGCCGACGAGCCGGCCGATCCCGTCAAGGCGCGGCTCGAAAACTCGCCCCGCCACCAGGAGTGGGTCGAAATCAAAACGGCGACGGGTCGCGCGCTCAAGGCGTACGTCGTGTTTCCCGAGGTCGACAGAAAAGTCCCGGCCATCGTGGTCATTCACGAGAACCGCGGGCTCAACGATTGGGCCCGCAGCATGGCCGACCAATTGGCCGAGGCGGGATTCGTGGCCGTGGCGCCCGATCTGTTGAGCGGACTCGGGCCCGATGAAGGCGGCACCAGCAGCTTCACGTCGGAGGACGATGCCCGCACCGCGTTGTACAAGCTGACTCGCGATCAGGTGCTCGGCGATCTGGATGCTACGGTCGCGTACGCCAAGAAGATCGATTCGGCCAACGGCAAGGTGGCAGTGTGCGGTTTTTGCTGGGGAGGCGGTTACTCGTTCATGCTGGCTACGCACAACAGCGACCTCGCCGCAGCCTATGTCTTCTATGGCACGACCCCCGACGACGACGAGGCGCTGAAAAGCATCGCCTGCCCGGTGTACGGCTTTTACGGTGGCAACGACGCGCGGATCAGCGGGCAAGTGCCCCGCACCACCGAGCGAATGAAGGCGGCCGGCAAAGAGTACGATCCGGTCGTGTACGAAGGTGCCGGTCACGGGTTCATGCGGGCCGGCGAAGCGTCCGACGCCAGCGAAGCCAACCGCAAAGGGCACGACGAGGCGTGGGCGCGGTGGAAGGAGCTTTTTAAGGGGCTGTGAAGTTTTCAGGGTTCACGCGGCGGCGGACCTACAACTGACAACTGGCAACTGACGACGGACAACCGTTAGATTGCAGCGTCTCCAGAGACGCCGCGCCATGCCGCGGCGCGCCGAGAGGTCGCAACGCAAATGGCTGCACGCCTGCTACTTGTCCTGATCGCGCTGGGCGTTGTCTGTGTCGCGATGCCGGTAGTCGCCGAGGACACAGAGGACGAAATTGCAACGCTCGCCGAGCAGCTTCGCGCGATTGATGCCGGTGTGTGGCAGCCGCCCGAGGGACAATCGCGGGGCGACATGCTCGAGCGCGACCTTTCGCGCCGCCTGCGCGAGGCCAATCGGGCCAGCTCGCGCGCGTGGCACGAGTCGGCGAGCGCGGACCGCGATGCGTGGGAAACTTTTCGCCGCGAGAGGGTCGCCGCGCTCCGCCGTTCGCTCGGTGAGTTTCCACCGCGCAACGAGCCTGTCGAAGTGCACGTGTCGGGCACGATCGAGGGGGACGGCTTCGTCGTCGAGAATCTCGTCGTGCGCGGGCGGCCCGGCTTGTGGATTACCGCCAATTTTTACCGCCCCGCGAAACCAACCGACTCGATGCCGGGATTCGTCATCGTCCATAGCCATCACACACCGAAGACTCACCGCGAGTTGCAAGACATGGGCATGACGTGGGCCCGCGCCGGCGCATGCGTGATGGTGATGGATCAGATCGGACACGGCGAGCGGCGCGAGCACCCGTTTCTTACCGCCGATGACTACCGCGGCGAGTTCCGCGTGAGCCGGCAGGACTACTATCACCGGTACGACGTTGGGGTGCAGCTCGATCTGGCGGGGCAAAGTCTCATCGGGCAGATGGCGTGGGACATATCGCGCTGTGTCGACGTGCTGGTGGCCCGCGACGGCGTCGATCCCAAGCGGATCGCGGTGCTGGGTTCGGTGGCCGGCGGCGGCGATCCGGCCGCTGTGGCCGCGGCGCTCGACGAGCGAATCGGTGCGGCGGTGGTATTCAACTTCGGTGGGCCGCAACCGGAGACGCGCTATCCGCTGCCCGACGATGCCGAAGAGTCGTTTCACTACGCCGGCGGCGGAAGCTGGGAATCGACCCGCAACTTGCGCCGCTCGGCCGCCGACGGCTTTCTGCCGTGGGCCATCGTGGGGAGCATTGCACCGCGAAAGTTCGTGTACGCCCACGAATTCAGTTGGGACCGCGAGCGCGATCCCGTGTGGAAACGACTCACCATACTGTACGAGATGTACGACGCGCCGCAGAATCTCGCATTCACGAACGGCCACGGCCTGCTCTCAGGGCAACCGCCCGACGCATCGCACTGCACGCACATCGGCCGCGAGCACCGCAATCGAATTCACGAGGCGTTCGATCGCTGGTTCGGTCTGCCGAACTCCACGGAAACCGAGTATTCGAGCCCGCTGCCTGCCGAACGGCTGCGCTGTATGTCGCCCGAGCTGGAAGAGTCGCTGGTTCGGGTGCCGTTGCACGAGCAGCTTCAGGCGGAGTGCGCGGCGCGGCTTAACGAGGAGCGGGCTCGGCGGTCGAAGTTGAAACCGGCGGAGTGCCGCAAGGAGTTGCAAACCGCATGGCGGGAATTGCTGGGGCCCATCGACGTGCCTGAGAACGTCGAAGCCGAGGTTAAGAAAGACGGCGAGCCTCTTGATGCGTTGAACGTTCGCATCAGCCGTGTCACGCTGCACGTGGAACCAGGGATTGTGGTACCGCTGCTATTACTTCGGCCGATAGGCGATGCGGACCGTGACAAACCACAGCCGGTCGTCGTGATGCTTTCCCACCGCGGCAAAGCCGATTTGCTTGCCCACCGCAGCGATGAGATCGCGCGACTCTTGGCGGCTGGCGTCGTGGTCTGCCTTCCTGATGCGCGCGGAACCGGCGAGACGCAATCCGGCGATTTGCTCGATCGCACGAGTGACGCCACTTCGCTTGCTTCGAGCGAGCTAATGCTGGGGGGCACGCTGCTCGGCGCGCGGCTCCGCGATCTTCGCTCGGTGCTGACGTGGCTGCGATCCAGCAAGGAATTCGATCCCCATCGCATTGCCGTGTGGGGCGTTTCGCTCGCGCCGGTGAACGGCGCCGATGCGGATTTTCGCGTGCCGCGCGGCATCGACGATCGACCGGCGCAAAGCGAACCGCTGGGCGGACTCTTGGCTTTGCTGGCCGCTCTGTACGAAGACGATCTGGCCGCCGTGTGCGTCGACCGGGGGCTGGCCGACTACTTGAGCGTGCTCGATCACTGGTCGATCTACATTCCGTACGACGTACACGTGCCCGGCGCGCTCACGCATGGCGACCTGCCCGACGTGGCCGCCGCGCTCGCCCCCATGCCGCTGGCGCTGCGAGAAATGGTCGACGGGCTGAATCGCCCCATCGATGCGGAGCCGCTCGCCGATAAATACAAACCGGCCATCGAAAGCTATCGCCGCGCCGGTGC
>CAYQAJ010000209.1:7410-9540 GCA_964415245.1 uncultured Pirellulaceae bacterium
TACTTCCCGGTCCCAATGCGGAAGTAGAGTTTGTACTTGCCGTCGCTGCCCTCAAACGTCATCTCCTTGTTCACGCTGCTCACGCCTTGCAGCAGCGCGATGCGATCCTGGAGAGTCAGCGTCAGCTCGGTCGGATAGCCGAGGCGCTCGTCGATGTTGAGAGCCTCGGTGGCCGACCCGGCACCGGCCAATGCGCCGGTGTTCAGGGCGCCAAACATCGTCTGGCGGAGTTCATTGACGATGTCGGCCCGGTCGAAACCGGCGCCCAGCAGGTTTACCAGCCGCACGATCGTCATGGCGTCGACGGTGTCGCGCACCACGGTGTGGCTGGAGTTGTCGTTCTCCATCATGGCAACGAGGAAGATCACGTCCTCGGGATTGGGCAGAGCGCGGGGCTTGTTGTTCAGACCCCACAGTTTGAGGTTCGGCTGGCGATCCTCGCCCTTGTCGAAGTCCTCATACACGTTCGTGACCTTGGTCATCTGCTTCAATCCGACCTTCGAAGCCACCGACTTGGCGTCGTCCTCGGACAGGCCGAGCAGCCCCAGCCCGTCGATGACGTCCTGGCTGATGCCGCCCATGTCGGCCGTGAACGCCACCACGTAGATCTCGTCCGACGCACTGCTCTCGTCCGTTTCCTCGATGCAGTGAATTTTCGTGAGGGTGACCGATACATTGGGCACCTGCTGCACGTAGATCGGCTTGGTGTTGCTGTCGGTCCACGAGTTGCCGTCGTAGCGGACGCCCACGCGAACGTAGTAATCACCCACGGGCAGGTCGTCTGGCACCGAGACGGTGAGCACCGTCTTGCCGGAGTTGAACTTTACGGCGCTGGCCGGAAGCTGCACGCGAGCCTTCACCGCGTTGTCCTTAACAAAGTCGACGCGGATGCCGGGCTTGTACTCGCCGATGTCGGTGCCGACGATGTGAAACGTCCGGCCAACCAACACGAGCGGCTTGTACGTGGTCATCCACTTGGAGCCGACCTTCGTCGACACGGCCCGCCTTAGCTCGATGCTGTGATCGGTCGAGCCGATGACCTTTTCGATCGCGGGGAAGGCGAACTTCTGGCCGAAGTTGCCCGACCCTTGGTACGTGAGAACGATCGACGCCGACGGTACGCCGGCCGCCTTGCCTTGCGCGTCGAGTCCAACCAGACGCAGGTAGAACTTCTGCGGCGAGGCGGGCGCTTTGGCGGACAGGTGATCGGCCAGGGCAACCTGGAAGTAGCCGTAGCCCTTGGCGGGAACGCTGCCGATCTTGCCCGAGGCGATCATGTTGGCCGACGCGCCCGATGCGTCCTTGGGGTCGAACGGGCTGGGGGCAAGCTGCCACTGGGCCGACGCGATTGCCGGACCACTGGGCGACCAGCGAAGCTGGAGCTTCTCCGGCTCGTTAATGGTTTTCGCCAATTTCCACGCCGGGAAATCGGGATTGGTGCCCGGCGACTGAACCTCAAGCGTGAGGAGCTTGATGTTCTTGGCGATGTTCAACTGCCCGGGCGAGACTTTTCGCACCGTGCTGGATTTGCGCGCGGCAGGAGCGCGGCGAAGAATGATCTTGTCGTCGGCACGCGCCAACGATGCCGCCGACGCAAACACGTAGACGGCCACCAACAGTGACGCCGTGGCGACGACGATTCCCTTGCGCAGCGTCGGGCGCTGCGCGGGGACGGACGGCAATGTTGCCTCGCGCTCGCTACGGCGCAGGGCGGACATCACCTCGAGACGGTAGGTGTGGATCGAAGCGTACATGGTAGAACCCTTTCGTCGGCAGTTGGGTTTACGGGCGCAGTGCGCACTGCCAGACGCGCGGCGCCTGTTTCGAGAAGAAGCTGTGTGCCCGAGTGGGGGCGGCCATGGGGGACGCACACGTTCGGGCGACGCGGGTCGTTGTGACCCGGCACTGTTATGCCAAGCGCATTTCCGGGCCGGATGTTACAAGGGGAATTAGCGATTGGCCCGAACGGGGGATTGGGAGCTTATCCAAAAACCGTCGGGGACTGGCTCATTTTGCGGAGCGGGTGGATGCTGCCACGCTTTCTCGCGGGTTACGCGGAGCAAAATGTGCCTGTCCCCTTCTCTGGGACGGTTTTTGGATAAGCTCTCAGCGTGGGCTCGATCGTGGCGA
>CAYQAJ010000210.1:0-9449 GCA_964415245.1 uncultured Pirellulaceae bacterium
TTCCGATTCGTTCCTACGCCGGTACCAGCGACGTGCCGGAAGAATTGAAACGGCTGGAAGGGCAAATCGAGGAAGCGCGCGAGGCCGGCGACAAGGAGCGCGAGTTCGGCCTGTTGCAAAGCGCTTCGAACGAGTGGCTGCGACTGGGCGACGCCCGCCGCGCCGACAAAGCCGCCGAGCGGATGCTCGAAGTCGCACAAGGCAACGAAGCGCAACTCGCATTCGCCTACTTCCAATTGGGGCGGACCCGCTCCGAGCTGGGAGAATACGACGAGGCCCTTACCCGCTTTCAGACCGCGCTTACCTCGTATCGAGCCCTACACGACCTGGCAGCCGAGACTTCGGCGTTCACGCCCGAGCAAAAGTCGCGCATGGCGCGCCTCGTCGGCATCACCCTGTCGTCGATCGGCAACGTGGAAAAGCACCGTCAGCACTTCGACGAGGCGGAAGCCGCCTACGTCGAAGCCCGGCAGGTGCTCCAGCCCTACGAAGACCGCCGTAGCGAATTGGCGGGCGTACTCATGAACTTGGGAACGCTCTACAGCCGGCAAGCGCGCCACCAGGACGCCGTCAATACATTTGAGCAGTCGCTGGCAATGGCCGACTCGCTCGACGACGATGCACTGCGGTGCGACACCCTGGTCAACCTCGGCAACGCCCAAGCCCGCGCGGGCGACAACGACGCCGCGCTGAAAAGCTACGCCGATGCCGCCGAAATCCTCACGCCCGACTCTGCGTACGAAGTGCGATCGCTGCTGCTGGTGAATTGGACTCTCACGCTGCTGGAAAAGGGCCAGCTCGAACAGGCCCGCGAAACCTCCGACCAGCTTCGCGCGGCAGCCCGAGCCGACGACGACTACGTCCAGCGCGTTCTCACTCTCCTCGAACCTGTCCTGAATCCGTCGCACGATTAGTGCGAGAAGTACGCCGCGCGGCAGCGTAGCGTTTCCGTGGAAGAGTGATTCGGTTCCTGGCACCATTTCGACTCAAAGAAAGTGTGCTGAAAACCATGTTCATGAGGACGATCAGAGTCGAGCAGATGGCGGTGCTGGTTGCCGGACTAGTCCTCGCTGGAATCGGGGTTGGGCCGATTTGCCGGACGCAAGCGGCAGACGAGCCACAGGTGAAGCAGGACCAACCCGCCGCCGACAGCGACCGGCAGTCTAGAAGCTGTTTCAAAACCGTCGGGGACTGGCTCAATTTGCGCAGTCCGCGGAGCAAATTGTGCCTGTCCCCTTCTCTGCAGACGGTTTTGAAACAGACCGCTAGCGATCAGCAGCCGAGCGAGGAGAAGCAGCCCATGACGAAGGAGGAGAAGCTGCGGGTGCTGATCGATCAGGTGCTGGCTGCTCACGGCGGCGAAGAGCGGCTGAACCATCTCCAGTTCACGATGACGGTCAAGCACAGCAACGGGGAAACGCAGTACTACTTCGTCCAACCTCCCAAAAACTTCCGCTGGGAGACCACCCACCGGGACCGGACGGGCAAGCTCATCGTCATCCTCTTCCCCGACGGCCGCAGATGGTGGACGAAGGAGCCGGACGGCGAGCCGCAGGAGTTCATCCCGCTCGGATTGGAACTGCCCGTCGAAGTCTGGTTCGACTACGTTAAATTCTTCGGCCCCCGCCAGGTGCTGCGGCTCAAAGACCCCGACCACCAGGCAACCCTGCTCGACGAAGAAGCCACCATCGACGGCCGCCCCGCCGTGGGCGTGCAGGTCACGGGCCCGCACTACCACTGCGCGATGTATTTCGACAAGGAAACGCACCTGCTTCTCAAAGGCGGCAGCGTCAACTTTCGCGAAACCACGTTCAGCGACTACAAAAAGTTCAACGGCATCCCGATCGCGCTGAAGGAGCACGACGGCTACTTCGAACCCGAAATCACCGACTTCCGCGCCATGGAGATGGAAGAGTTCGACGCCAAGTTGTTCGAGCAACCGTGAGCCGCCCAGCAACTATGAGACGGGCGGAACAGTGGAGGTAATAGGCGGCACAGCCTATCGGCCGGGGAATCCGAACGCAGGCAGGAAAGTGAACGCAGCTTTCTCATTCATTTCCATTGGTACCAAGGCGCTGACCGCAAGGTACCACGCGCAAGATTTCGCCTACCACATCGTCAAGTTCCATGAAAAAGAGCTGCGTCCCTTTGACCCGCTTGATTGACATGCCATGCTGGCTTCGATACATTGCGCAACACTTGGTTCATCCATGACCGATGGGCCACATCGGGTGCGAAGCCCCCTCCCACGCCGCGTGCGGTTCCGTCAACGCGTGAACTCCGTCGCAGCGCGGTTCCTTCCTTTCTCACGGTTCACGGCGGACCGTCCCTTTGTTCTCGGGTAGCGATTGCCCGACTCGTTCGCTGGACCGCGGCACCTGCAAGGCAAAGCGTCTGATGACGAAGATGCGCGCACGCTCGTGACCCTCTGCTTTGCGCTGGTGGAGGGGCAGCCGAATGGCGAGTGAAGACGAAAAATGGCCGATGAGCCGGCAGCGACGAGCACGTCTCGCCAGCCGCGAATGCCACCCTCCGCGCGTTACAGTCTGCGCGGCGCGAAGGAAGGGTGTTTGTCTTGGACTGCGCGGACGCGACATACGGGAGTAACACACCATGACCAGGCATCATGTGGGATTGCGCAGAGCACGACGGCAAACAGCGGGCAGAATCGAGCTGCGAGTGGGAATCCTCTGGGCAGCATTGGCCGTGGGGGCAGTAATGGGTGGGTTGGCCGTGGCGTGGCTTCCGCCGCACTCGGCGTCCGCCCAGATGGGGGGCGGGAACGCCAACGCGAATAATCAGGGGCTCGCCGCCCAGCTCGCCGCACTCAGCGCAGACCTGGCCGACACCCAGGCCGACTTGGCCGATGCGCTGGCAGCCATCGTCGATTTGCAAAATGGACAGGGCCAGTCGCAGAGCGACCTCGACGACGTGAAAGCGAAACTGGCCTTTGTGAGTGTCGCCGACGGCGAGATCAACGGTCTGACCGGGCCGCATCTGATGATCGAGGGCTGCAACGTCCATATCCGCAGCGGGAGCGGTCAATCAGACGATTTCCAACGATTAGGAAACCCCCTGTCAGGGCTGGGAAATCTGGTGGTGGGCTACAACGAAGACCTGCTTGATGGGCCCGCCGAGCGCACGGGATCGCACAATCTCATCGTGGGATGGAATCACTCATATACCAGCTGGGGTTGCTTTGTGGCCGGCGATAGCAATACCGTCAGCGGCGTTGAGTCAAGCGTGACGGGAGGCATTCAAAACGTCGCTAGCTACGACGCCTCCACCGTTAGTGGCGGCCTTTACAACACGGCAAGCGGGCCTTACTCGGCTGTAAGTGGCGGTGAGGACAACGAAGCCAGCGGCTACGCTGCGAGCGTTAGCGGTGGCATTGACAACGAAGCCAGCGGCGACTTGTGTGCGAGCGTTAGCGGTGGCAAAGACAATGTTGCAAGCGGCTTCTATTCCACAGTCAGCGGCGGCGTCGGTAACGTCGCCGACACGAATGGCAGTCTCGTCCCCTAGCCACCGGGGACAAACGCTTGATGCAGAGAGAACCAATCGCTGACTCCGCGTGGGCGATCGTAGCGACAAAACGGCCGGCGAGCCGGTGGCGCCATCCACGTCTCGCCGGCCGCGAGTGCCACGCGTTCGCGCCTTACGGTCCGCGCGGCGCGAACGAGCAGGATTTTCATCGTACCGCGCGGACCTGTCCACGTGATTAGGGGGTGACTGGGGGACATACCAGGGGACGCAGCTCTTTTTCCCTCCGAATCCGCACACTACTAATTAAGTATTTAACAATTACTGTTGGCATCTCAACGACCTTGGCGTATCATGAGGGTGGCAGGTTCGGCTCTTTGTCAATTCGATGGCGGCCAGGGTTTTCCGTTTTCGTTTTCAGGCGGAAAGCGGGCCCTCGTTTTCAGACTTCGCGCTTGCAGTCCGAAGGCCTAGAGTCTAGAACCTAGAGCCTAATTCCCCATGCCTCGTGCCCCTCGCCGGCTCCGGACACTCGACTCTCGGCTCTGGACACTGGACTCTCGACTCTGGACTTCCCAGGCCGCTGTCTGGTGCGCGAAAGCAGTTCGGCGCACCGTCGTGGGGCCCCCGGAGGGGCCTTGCCGGTGCGCGCAGCCAGTTCGGCGCACCACGGACGCGAAACGGGGGAACGGGAAACGTGGGCAGGCGCGTTAGTCGTCGAGCGCGATTCCATTCACAGCCGCGCGCCGCTCCATCGACAGTACGGCGCGCCTGTCTCGCTTACCCTAGTACGACAGCACTCCGCGAAGGAGCAATGCGTCGCCGGGCTCGAAGTCGGGCGTGGCTGAGGCGTACTCGAACGTGCGGCCGAAGACGTAGCCGGCTTCCAGCCGCATGCCCGTGCCGCCGCCTCGCTTGAGCTCCCAGCCGAGCAAGAGCCGAAGATCGCGCATGATGACGTGGTCGGGCGAACCGTCGGCCCGCTGGATGGCCCACGAGTCGCCGCCGAACTCGCCCCCCACGTAAACCCAGTCCTCGCGGTCAGCACAGCACGAGAAGCGATAGGCGACTTTCGGCTGAGGGAAAACCAGGTCGAGCCGCCAGTCGTCGGTCGGGTTCCACACGATGCCGCCCACCGGCAGGATGTTTACGTCGTCGCGGTCGAGATAGTAGATGCCGCCCAGGATTTGCAGCCGATCGGGCACCACGTCGTACCGCAACAGCCCGCGCCCCAGCAAACGGAACGGGTCGTTGCCGCCGTCCTCAAAGTCGCCGTACACGCCCGGACTGATTGCCAGAATGGCCGTCCATCGATCCGACAACCTTGGCAGCCACATGAACTGTACGTAAGCGCTGTACACCTCGGCCGGCAGATCGGGCGCGATCGGCCCATCGAAGAAGCGCGTGGCGAAACCGGGCGTGATGAGAAGCGGATACTCGCGCGTCGGCGCCGGGAGAGCAAACGTGGCGTACAGTTCGAGCTCGGTGATTTCCAGGTCGTCGACGCGGCCTCCTTCGATCCACGTGCCCGTAAACACCAACCGTTGGAAGAAACCCTCCTTGTGGTCGCTCAGGCGCGTCGAAGTCTGCCAATAGTTGTCGTTGAGAAACGGCTCATCGGACGGCGGCAGACCCGTCTGATGCGAGACCGGCCAGTCGAGGTTCGCATTACCTTCCGATTCGGCCGGCGCGAGACCGGCGCCGATCGCGGGCAGCCGCTGAATCGGCTCAGCCGCCATAGCAGCGGCGCCCATGAGGCTCGCGACGAGCACCGCAATCGCCGCGCCCCATCGCGAACACGGCGTAAGCGTCGATCGTTCGATGGGCGGGCGAGCGTTCATCGTCGATAGAGTTCGTGGTGGAGATTACCACGAATGTTGCGGCGGGCAATCGGCACGTCGGTTCGCCTCTCGCGACAGCGCGTGGCCAATCGACGCACCGCTAATAATACAGCCCGCCGCGGAGCATGAACGTATCGCCGGGGTCAAAGTTGTCGGCCGGCACCACGTTGTAGAGCACTTCGCGGTCGAACACGAAGCCGACCTCGGCGAATCCCTTGATGGCCACCGCCTTGCTGAACCATTCGAAGCCGCCGAGAACGCGAATGTCGTTGATGTCGACGCGATCGCTGAATTCGGGCGGGCCGGTTCGCTCGACCGTCCAGTTGCCGCCGCCGTATTCGCCGCCCACGTAGATCCAGATGTCGGTGTTCCCGAGCGTGGTGAGATAGTGAGCCAGCTTGGGTCGCGGGAAATAGATGTCGAAATAGGTCTGCGGGTTGGGCGTCCACAGCACGCCGCCGGCCGGCAGCAGTTTGATGTTCAAACGATCGAGGTACTCGACGCCGCCTTTGACGGCCAACGTGGGCGTGAGCTGCAACACCAACAGACCCTTACCCTGAATGCGGAAGCTGTCGCTGTTGAGAGTTTGGAAGTCGGTGAAGATGCCGAAGCTGGCGTCCAGCTCGGCGCCGATTTGCGGTGTGAGCCACGGATCCCAACCAAAGTTAATGAACGCGCTGTACGCCTGGGGCGGCAAATCGCCGGTGCTGGGGGGCGCCGGGCCGTCCCACAGATGAAAGATGAACGTCGGCGTCACCGCCAGCGGCCGTCCGCTGAACAGAAAGTTGGGAAAGTTGCCCGTGACCGATACCTCGTTGTCGAGCATGTCGACGTCGGCTCCGTCGCCTCCCTGGACCCAGGTAACGCGAAAGCCGAAGTCCTGGAACAGCCGCAAGTACTGCCCGACCGGCGTGCTATCGATGGGACCGGTCTGTCCCAAAACGCCGTTTGGAAAATAGTAGGGCGGCTGCTGTGGTACGCCGGGGTACGCCGGCGGAAGTGGCTGGCCGTAGTAGGGCTGGGCGTAAGGTGCGCCAACGGCGGGCTGCCCGTACACAGCCTGACCGGGCGGCACCGCATAGGGGTAAGTCGGCGGAGCGCCCGGCGTGACGAACGGCGCTCCCGACACCGGCGGCGCCCCGGGTAGCGATGGCGCGATATTCGCCGCGCCACCTTGGGCCGTCGTGTAGGCGTCGAACGAGGGCGGTCCCAGCACTGCGCCCGAAGAACCAGGAACCATGGCTCCCGGCACAGTCGCAGGCGCTTGTGCCACCAGAATGGGCGGCGTTGGGGCCGTCCAGCCGATCGGGCCGCTGGCCACGTTCGGCGGTACGTACGTCGTCGTGCTCGTGTCGCCGGCGCTAGGAAAGCGTATGCGCTGCGCCCAAACGGGCGACGCAATGGCAATCAGAGCAAGCGCCAGGTAAAGGCGCTTCAATGAATAGAAGCTTTGCACGATTCCCTAACGCTCACGAGGGGAAGAGCTGCGATGAGCCGAGATTGCGGAAGGGACGGGTTAATTACCAAGACCGCCCGACACGGTCAATACCGAATTCCTCCGCGTGCGCATGAGGGGTACAAGACAGCATCAGAGTCCGCTAACGAAACACGCGGATTTCCGCTGGCGGCGTAGCATAAAACTGCCCACCGCGCAAGCATGACAGCACCGAGGCATCGACGAGAGGTCGTGCTTTATTTGCCCGAGACTAACTGTGCTCGGGCGGGGGAGCCCGGCACGTCGACCAGCTCCAGCCGCAGCGGGTCCTTGCGCTCTTTCAAGTTGACCGCCATCACAAGCGAGTGCCGGCCTACGTCCAGGTCAAATGCCAACTCGGATTCTACCGAAGTTGGTTTGCCGTCGACCCACATTAGAAGTCCGTCGGGCGAGTTGAGCTGCAACATGATCTGTCCGGCCGTTGAGACGTCGACGAGGCAGCGGGTGAAGCCGACCGGGTCGTTACCGCTGTGCACGACGAAGGGGCTGAAATCGTCCAGCGGCAGGTTGCCCGACACCATGCTGTAGGCCGGTCTCCACGAAAGCGCCGGATTTTCGGTGGCGGCCGAGTCGTAGCTGGTGCGGTTGAGCAGGGTATTTGCCTCGTTCGTCCACGCGAGCGCCTCCCAGCGGCGCACAACCAGGGCATTGCCCAGCGAGTAATCGCCCACTTTGCCCAGTGCCGAAAGGAATCGCACCAGGTCGACCAACTCGCCGCGAGTCAAATCGTCGACCGCTCCGTCAGGCATCAGCGAACGTCCTTCGCCGCGGGCTTCGATCGACGCCACCGGTATCGACACGAGGCGGTCTTCGGCGTCGCGAAGCACGACCTGGTCGCTTGTCTCGCGGACGACGATCCCTGTGACCGACTTTCCCTCGTCGGTCTGAACGACGATCGAGTGGTAATTCTCCTTCACCTTTTCGGCCGGGGCCAGCAGCGACTCGACGACATAATCGACCGGCGCACTGGCGCCAACGCTGATCAGGTCGGGACCCACCAGTCCGCCCGCTCCACCGATGGCGTGACACTTCTGGCATTGAAGCTGCCGACTGCGGTAGATCGTCTCCCCCCGCGCGGCATCGCCGCTTTCCATCGCCTCGGCCGCTAGCTTGGCAATCAGCTCCGGCGTCGGCTTCCAGGGCGATTCGCCCAGGGCACCGGCGCGGCGGAGCGCGTCGATCAGCTCCTGCGCCGGTTGGGCCGACTTCTGGGCCGCGCGGATTGCCAATCGTGCGGCGTCGGGCGGAAGGCTCTTTCCTTCCAACGCGGCACGAAGCGCGTCGGGACCGTCGGTGCGGACCAACAGCGCCGAGACGATAGGCGCGACGGCGGTCGCCGCGTCTTCATCCTGGGGCAGGTTCGCCAGCAAGTGGGTAGCCGCCCGAGCGGCCAGCCCTGCATCGACCCCGGCCAACGCGATCACCGCCTGACGACGATCGGCCAGCGGACGCTCGCCGCTCGCCAGATCGGCCAGCAGTTCGGCGTTCGATCGACCTCCCAGTTGTCCAATCGCTTCGATCGCGGCATGGCGGAGCGACTCGCTCGCCTCCTGCCTGCCGGCGGCCCAATCGGCCAGCCGCGACCGCAGGGGCTCGATCTTCCAGACGCCTGCCGCGCGCGCGGCGACCGCCTGCACCACCTCGTCGTCGGCGTCGAGTAGCTTGGCGATTCGGGTCAGATTCCCGGACGGCTGCACCTTGCGTTGCCGCGTGGTTTCCAGCAGCGCTTCCAACAGCGATGCGCGCTGTGCGTTGGAGACGGCGTCGGAGTCGGCCAGCGCCGCATCGAGCACGACCCGCAGGTCGTCGGGCCCGCCCAGCGTCGCCACCATCCCCAGCACGTCGGGCAGCCGGTCGGGCGCTACCTTGTTCGTGGCGATCAGCTCCAAGAGAGGAGCGACCACCCCGGGCGAATCGACCGCCGCCAGGGCGTACGTCAGGTGGTCAATGTTGCCGTCGAAGTCGAAGCTGCCGTTCCGCACGGCGTCGAGCCAATAGGGCGACGAGTCCCGCAACGTCCGCCACAGAGCGAAGTCGAGAAAGCGATCCATCGGCTTGTCGAGCGCCAGCGCCGCCGACCGCGCCGATTCGAGCGACGGAAGCTGTGCCAGCGCTCGCACCCCTTCGATCCGCACCCGCGGATGTTCGTCGACCACCGCCGTGCGAAAGATCGCGGCCGCATCGCCCAGCCGGTCGCGCCACTGCGACGCGACCCGCACTGCGGCCGCTCGCACGCGATGGTCGTCGGCGGTGAGCAGCTCGCCCAGCAGTTTCGGTTCGATCTCGTCAATTGCCTGGTAGGTCCAAAGTCCCTCCAAACGGTGGTGCAGGTAGTCGGGGTCGGCCGGGTCGAGCGCCGCCAGCCACGCCGCCAGCGCCCGCACGACCTCGTCGCGATCGCGCGACTTGAGAACGAGCTTGGCGTGCAGCCGCGTCCAGTCCTCGGGCGCCTTGAGCTGTTCGAGCAGCTCGGCCACGCTCGCGTCGACCAGCTTCGGCGGCTTGAGCGTGGGCCGCCCCTTGGCCGTCACGCGCCAGATGCGGCCGTGCACGTGGTCGCGGCGCTCGTCGCGGAAGTCGACTTCGCCGTGCTGGATGATCGGGTTGTACCAGTCGGCGATGTACAGCGC
>CAYQAJ010000211.1:0-6678 GCA_964415245.1 uncultured Pirellulaceae bacterium
CCACTTCGCCCCGCGGCGTGTACGTGGTGGTGGTGACGCCCGTGGGGTCGGCCGAGGTGAGCTTCTGGCTGGCCGCATCGTAGCTGAACGTGTGCCGGCGGCCGCTGGGGTAGAGCTGGCCGGTGAGGCGTCCGGCGGCGTCATAGACCATCGTGGCGCGGATATCGCGGGGCGTCCACTTGAGCGTCTGGCGGCCGGCGGGGTCGTACCCCAGCGTGGTGATGCGGCCCAGGGGGTCGATTTCCTCGATTCTGCGGCCGGCGGCGTCGTACGTGCTGGTGAAGGCGAACCCGCGGCCGTTGATGGCGGCAATGGTGCGGCCGGCGGCATCGTAGACGGTCGTGGCGCGGGAGCCCAACGAAGAGACCTTGGGAAAACCAGGGGACGCCCAGCCGGGGATTGTAATGGCTAGTTGAGCGCTTCGGCAACGATGTTCTGGTCAGGGCGCCGGCGTCACAGAATGCGAGTCCTGCCGGATCGGTCAGCGGTGGGAGGCGTTCAGGCTGGGCCAAGATGAATCGACTCGCTTACTGCGGCTCAGGCGGAAACGGGGGCATCGGCCCGTCACCCCTACTCTGATTCTTGATGGTGCAAAACCCTCTCGTAAACACTACCGAGAGTTTTCATCAGAGCTAGCGCCTCTTCCTTGTTTACCCCCATGCGTGTTGCAAACTCGAGGATGTCTAATCCATTACATACCTCATTGAGAGCGTTACACATAATCATCAAGTCGTTAGATGTCAGAGTGACCACAACCCCTGTACTGGTAACTTCCTGCACGTTCATAGAGCACGCTCCTACTTCAAACCGTCGAAATACGATTTTCCATCTTTCGGTTTGAAAGCTGTCCCCAAGTCGGGGTGGTTCGGATCTCGAATCACGACGGTTTTGGAATTGTCGTCCCAAAATGCCTTGCGCCCTTTCGCAAGGTTCTTTGACGCGGAAGGGTTAGTCATAACGTCGTCAACATGTCGAGTAAAGTCGTCTGCCGTAGAGAACTCTGGAAATTCCGTTCTGTGCTTGGACCATGCATGTCCCTTGCCAATTTGTTGAGCATCGGGCGATGCAACTCTTTGCACCTTGGTAAGTGTCTTGCTTACTTGTTCTGCACCCTCTTCGCCGACCTTCTTCGCGGTGCCTTCGGTCGTCTTCTTTCCTCCTTGGCCAAGCGCGAAGCCGAGGGCAATCCCGCCACCGATCAGGCTGCTAATCCCCAATAGCGTGGCCGCCCCAATCACCGCTGCCTGAACTGGAGCGGGCAAAGAGTCAAAAACGTCGTCGGCAGCCCGCAGTACTTGCGAAATGTCCTCACCGGGGCAGGCAATCGCACAAAGGTGCGTCACGAAAACGAACTATCGGACAACGGCTCGACGGTCGAGCCGGAATCCTCAAACCCTGATTTCTCAATGGAGATGACCCATGCTTGAGAAGCTTACGAACGTCGCTGAACGGGCGGCGAGTAACGTATCGCGCCGGCAGTTTCTGGGAGGACTCGGAAAATGCGCCGTCACGGTTGCTGCGATACTGGGAGGAACTTTGGTGTTGCCGGGCGTTGCACGCGCCAGCGGCAAGTGTTGTCCCCGAGGAACCCACTGCCGCAGGCCCGGCAAACATTGCCGGCTTGTTGGGTGTCAAGGAAATCGCAACGACGACTTCGTTATCTGCTACTGGGACTGCGATGGCGAACTCGACATTTCAGGCTGTTATGGCAATCACTGAATTGGGGACTCGTCGGACGCGGACCAAGGGAGCGCACCTGCAGCATTCCGGGGATGGCGGACCAGCCTCCCCTGCCGGCTCGCGCAGATCAAGCACGTCAGGCACGTTCTGACCAACAAGAAGTCTCGGTGCGTTTGGGCACACGCTCGCTATCCCAGCAGCTTCGCGCCGTGTGCTTTGGCGCATATCGCCACTACGCGGTCGCGCACGGCGTCGACTTCCTGGCCGGTGAGGGTGCGCTGGCGGGAGCGGAGGCTGAGGGAGAAGAAGAGACGCTTCTTGCCGGGGCCGTCGGTTTGGGGGTCGCGGTAGGTTTCGCGGTACTGGAGCGATTCCAATAGCTCGCCCGCCGCCTCGCGTACCGTGGGCGACAGCGCTGCCCAGCGGACGCTCTCGTCGACGACCAGGTTCAGGTCGCGCTCGACGCTGGGATAGTCGCTTTGCCGCTGGTACTGCGGAACGAGGCACGCATCTCGGGCCAGCTCGTCCAACGACAGCTCGGCCACCGCCGCCGGCTGGCGCAGGCCGAATTGCGCGAGCCCCTCGTCCGACACTTCCCCGAGATAGCCGAGCAAGCGGCCATCAAGACGCAAGGCGCAGGACTTGTCGGGGTCCAGCAATCCGATGGAAGCATCGGCTACTTCGAGCTCGGTCCGCGGTCTGAGCACGTTCACAAGCTGCTCGACGATCCCTTTGACGCCGAAGAATCCGCTGCTGCCGACCAGCGTCAGCATCAGCGGCTCGTCGGGGAGATCGCCGGGGCGCGGCAGGTAGACCCGGGCGGTTTCAAACTGCTCGACGTCGCCGCCAGCCAGCGACTCGTTGATCCGCCGCGCTTCGAGCAAACTGGGGACGAGGCTGCGGCGCAATACGTCGTCGCCCCGCAAGAGCGGCGTGCTGGTGTGAAGCGGAGCCGCGTCGCTCCACGGGCTGAACGCCTCAGACAATTGCGGCGCGACCACGCTGGTTGTCATCGCCTCGTCGTAGCCGGCCGCGCAAAGCACGCCCCGTACCTTCTCCAATACGCGGTCGACGTCGCCGCGGTGCGAGGGAGTCATCGGCACGGCCACGTCCTCGGGAATCGTGTCGTAGCCGTGCAGTCGGGCGACTTCCTCAACGAGGTCGATCTCGCGCGCCAGGTCGCGGCGCCAGCTTGGCGGTGCGACTTCGACACTCGCGGCGTCGCTGCGAATCAACCGGCACCCGAGCGCTTCGAGCAAGCGGGGCACTTCTCTTGCTTCGAAGTGGATGCCCAGAATCCGCGCCAATTGTGCCAGTCGCAACACGATGGACTGGCGCGGCTCGATGGGTCGGCCGACGCTCACCGCGCCCGAGGCAAGTTCCCCGCCGGCGATTTCCAGAATGAGTTGGCAACAGCGGCGGCTGGCCCGCTCGACGCCTTCGGGGTCGACACCGCGCTCGAAGCGGTAGGAGGAGTCGCTGTGCAGCGACAGCTTTCGCGCCGTGCCGCGAACCGAAACGGGGGCGAACTGCGCCGACTCGATCAACAGGTCGGTCGTGCTCGGGCTAATCTCCGTCGACGCGCCGCCCATCACTCCCGCCACGGCCACCGCCGAACGGGCATCGGCGATGACGCACATCGAATCGTCGAGCGTGTAGGTATTGTGGTCGATGGCCTCGATGGTTTCGCCAGAGCGTGCCCGACGCACGACGATCCGCTGCTCGGCCAGCTTCGCCAGGTCGAAGGCGTGCAGCGGCTGGCCCGACTCCATCAGCACGTAGTTGGTGATGTCGACGATGTTGTTGATCGCCGCGATCCCCACAGTTTGCAGCCGATCAACCAACCACCGTGGGCTGGGCCCAACCTTCACCCCGCGAATCACGCGTGCCGTGTACTGCCAGCAAAGGTCGTCGCACTCGATCGTCACCTGCGTCAGTTTCGCGGCCGGAATGCTAGCTTCGGGAGCCGCCGGATCGGGCCGTTTCATGGGCACGCCAAAAAGCGCGGCGATTTCGCGGGCCACGCCGATGTGCCCCAAGCAGTCGGGGCGGTTGCTGGTGACCTCCAGGTCGATGGCCAGGTCGCTCCCCACGGTCTCGGTCGACTCGTGGTTGAGTCCCGAGAACGTAAGGCGCCGCACAACCTCATCCGGGGTCGCCGGGGGTGAGGCGTAGTCTTTCAGCCAGTTCCAGGAGACAAGCATGGGCGGCGGCAAGTGCAAAGTACGGAGTACAAAGTGCAGAGTTTAGAGCGGAAAGCGGAAAGCGGAAAGCGGAGAGCGGCGAGTGCAAAATGCAAAGTGCAGAGTACAGAATGGTTTACGGGGACCATGCCATAATGGGGGGATAGCCTCGGCCGGAAGGCCGGGGTTTTCACACCCGGCGGCACCCCTCATGCCAGGAAAAACCGCGAAACTCTGCCGCAGGGGCGGTGTTTGACCTGTAACGGTTGCCGCGCCCGTACTGCGCCTTGACACGGGAGTCGGCCGTCGCGTTCGCGGTCTTATCCCCTTTGCCCCGTTTCTGCCCCCGATGCCCCGTCGAGGCGGGTGCGAACCCAATCGGAGAATCGCCATGCGCTCTCGGCAAAGAATCGTCACCGTACTCGCCCTATGTGGCCTGCTCGCCGTGATTGCGGCAAGTGCCGCTTCGGCGGCCGACTGGTCCCGTTTCCGTGGACCCAACGGATCGGGCGTTGCCCCCGACGAAAAGCCGGTGCCAGAGAAGTGGAGCGCCGACGAGAATATCAAGTGGAAGGCCGAGCTGCCGGGACCCGGGGCATCGAGCCCGATTGTGGTCGGGAACCGCATCTTTGTCACCGCTTGGAGCGGGTATGGAGTGGACCGCGGCAGCCCCGGCGATCAAGACGAGCTGCGCCGTCACCTCGTTTGCATCGACCGCAAGTCCGGTGAGACCCTGTGGTCCAAGACGGTGGAGCCCGTGCTGCCGGAGGATCGCTACGCCGGCATGTTTGCGGAGAATGGTTACGCTTCGCACTCGCCCGTTTCCGACGGCGAGCGAGTTTACGTGTTCTTCGGCAAGACCGGCGTGCTGGCTTACGACATGGAAGGGAACCAACTCTGGCACACTAAGGTCGGCAGCGGCACCGATTCGCGCGGCTGGGGATCGGCCTCCAGCCCCATTCTCTACAAGGACCTGGTAATCGTCACAGCGTCGGCCGAGAGCAAGTCGCTCATCGCCCTGAACAAGGAAACCGGCGAGGAAGTGTGGAAGAAGACGGCCGACGGGTTCGGCGGCATTTGGGGAACGCCCGTGCTGGTGGAAATCGACGACAGCCGCACCGATTTGGTGCTGGGCGTGCCCAACGAGATTTGGGGATTCAATCCGGACACCGGCAAGTTTCTCTGGTATTGCCTGGCGATGCGGAACCAGACCTATTGCTCGAGTCTTGTGGCCGAGAATGGCGTCGTGTATGCCATCGAGTCGATGGGAGGGGGATCGATTGCCGTCCGCGCCGGCGGTGAAGGGGACGTCACCGATACGCACGTCGTCTGGTCGGGCCGCGACAATAGTCGCATCGAGACACCGCTCGTGCACGAAGGTCGCATCTATTACGTCTCACGAAACGTCGCCAACTGCATCGACGCCAGCGACGGCTCCCGTATCTACCAAACTCGGCTCAGCGGCGGCGATCGCCAGCCGCCCAGCGGAGGATCGGGCGGTCGCAGACCGACCGGCGGCGGGTCGGGAGGGCGCACTCCTGGCGGTTTCGGCGGGGGCGGCTTCGGCGGCGGAATGGCCGGAGGAGATTACTCTTCGCCCATCGCGGCCGACGGCAAAGTGTATTACATGAGCCGCTCGGGCGACGGCTTTGTCTACAAGCTGGGCGACAAGCTCGAACAGGTCGGCATGAATCGGCTTTCGGATGCAAGGGGCGAGGAATTCGTCGCCACGCCGGCGGTGAGCGATGGGGAGCTGTATATTCGCTCGACCACGCATCTCTACTGTGTAGCCGAGAAATAGCTCGCACGCTCGAGCCGATTCCCTGCAACCTGATCGACCACGCTGGCGTGCACCTCGCTTGCGGTTTCGCGCTCCGCGCCCGCGGTGCGCCGCCGCCCGGATTCTCGCTTCCCCCCACGCACCTAGCGACCCGCGCGCTCCGACGGTACATTGCGACAAGGAATCGACGGCCGATTCCGTCGCCGTCGATTCTCACAGCCGCATTCCTACGAGGAGACTTTCAATGAGACGTACGATCGGTTGCGTCGTCGCGGCGTGCCTGCTGTTGGCCGGTTGCGGCCAGAGCGGCGGTGGAACGATATCTCCGGGCGGCGCGGCAGCCGGCTCACCAAGCGGGACCGGCGGTTCCAACTACGGCAGCCAGGGAGGCCCAATAGTTCCCGCCCCCGTCGCCGACGGTCGCGTTCCGCTCTCCTCGGGCGCGGCGACGCTCGGGCCGGAGAACACGTTGATCCAGTTCGTGGGAACCCATGTCGGCGATCGGCCCGATCCCCGCACGTGCAACTTCCAGAAGTTCAGCGGCACAGCCCAACTCGATACCGACGGCAAGACGCTGAAGTCCGTTTCGGTTGAGATCGAAACGAACTCGCTAGCAACGTTCCACCCCGATCTGACCACGCACCTCAATTCCCCCGACTTTTTTGACACGAAAGAGTACCCCACGGCGAAGTTCCAGATCACTTCGATTTCGGCGCCAAACGACGACGGCGAGGTGACGATCACCGGCGACTTCACGTTGTTGAAGGCGACCAAGGAAATCTCTTTTCCGGCCGTCGTTTCGGTCAATGATGACGGCCTGTCGCTCAAGGCGGAGTTCAACATCGACCGCACCGAATTCGGCATGGACCGATTGCAAGAACGCGTCGTCAACACGGTCGCCCTCACGGTCGTAATCGGCCAAGAGACAGGGCCCATCCAGACGAGCGGGCCCGGTCCAGGGAGCGCTACGAGAGGCGGCGGACCGGGCCGTGGCGGCGGCCGAGGGCCGGGAGGCGGCCGAGGGCCGGGAGGCGG
>CAYQAJ010000211.1:6778-9419 GCA_964415245.1 uncultured Pirellulaceae bacterium
GGCGGCCGAGGGCCGGGAGGCGGCCGAGGGCCGGGAGGCGGATTCGATCCGGCGGCCTTTTTCACGCAGCGCGACGCCGACAGCGACGGCAAACTGACTGGAGACGAGATTCCCGAACTTATGCGACAAGATCTGGCGGCCATCGACACCGACGGCGACGGGGCGATCTCGCAGGCCGAGTTCGAGGCCCGTATGCGTAGCTTTCGGCCGCCCGGTGGTGGACGGGGTCCGGGGGGCAATCCGCCGCCGGACAACGACAAATCGGCTGCGGACAAGCGACCGACAAACGACGAGTGATCGGCCGTTTGCTCTCGTGTGAGTGTGCGGAGATCGCGCCTTGGCCAAATGGTTCGAAATCCCAGGCGCTGCGCATGGCGCGCCCCGGTCGTGGTCGGCGCGCTCGCGCCCGACGAGTGGGCCATGAATTTCCTCGTCGAAGCGCTGGGAATCGGCGTCGCCGTTCCGACGGCCGTTTCGCTGTCGGTCTACAGCGCTGGAGTCCGCTTGCCGTGGGGCGAATCGTGTCGGCGCTTCGCGGCTCCCATGGCGTTTGCGGCTGCGTACTGTGTGGCATACGT
Organism: uncultured Pirellulaceae bacterium; assembly: GCA_964415245.1. GTDB lineage: Bacteria > Planctomycetota > Planctomycetia > Pirellulales > Pirellulaceae > CAYQAJ01. Next base: position 7,357 of record CAYQAJ010000211.1, read on the forward strand.
GCTCATGCCCAAGTGGGCCGAGCTCATTCCTTCGCGCCATTGGCACTGGACGCTCTACTTGGTGCCGGCTGCGGCGGCAATCGGCGCGTTGGCGGCCATCGATCGAGTGCCGCTTGTCGTTCGCTGGCTGGTGTTTCTTCTGGCGGCGATTGTATCGGCGTGGCTGTTTTTGCCTCACTGGCTGAAATTGCCCGCGTGGCTGGCCGCGAACAATTCGCTCGGGCTGACTCCGCGCGCCGTGTACGTTCCGATCCTGACCGCGTGTTTGCTGGCGATCGCCGCGCTCGTCGAACCGCTCGGTCGGCGATTGCCAGCGACTTCGGTACTGGGAGGCATGGCCCTCACGGCGGTGTGCCTGGCAGTGTTCTCCGGTGCCATGGTGAGCGTCATGTACGGCGAGATGGCGATGATCGCCGCGGCGGCGCTGGTCGGTTGCTGGGTCGGTGCGTGCATCCTGCCGCAGGCATCGGCCGCGCGCGGCATGTCGTTGGCCTACGCGGTCGCGGTCGGAGGCTGGGCGTGGATCGGCTGCATCGAACCGCAGCGGCCGCTCGTCCCCCTGATGCTCGTGCCCGTTGCTCCGCTGGCCCTGTGGAGCTGCGCTTTCGGCCGCCCGGCCCAACTCCGCGGCTTCAAGGGAGCCGCACTCCACCTCGGCGCGGTGCTGATCGCCCTGGCACTCGCCGCCGGACTCGTGATCGCCAGTTCGGCCCTCAATAGACCGCCCGCAGTCGAGGGCGAGTGGTAGGAATCACGCGATCCAGGCGTTGCACGCGCCCGCAAATTGAGCCCTCACCCCAAACCTTTCCCACAGGGCGAGGGATTTGAGGACTCACACTCACAGTGTTGCCAGTAGTTCCAGCACTTTGCGTTCAATGAGATCGCGGACGGTGCGGAATTCGTCGGGCGGCATGTCCTTGGGCTGGGGGATGTCCCACTCTTTGCGGCGGCGGGCGTCGACCGTGGGGCACGAATCGCCGCAGCCCATCGTTACGGCAACTTCGTACTGGCCGGCCGGGATGTCGTCGAGCGACTTCGAGTGGTGCGCGGTCAGGTCGTACCCCTTCGCCCTCATCGCCTCAATGGCCTTGGGATTCACCTTGCCCGACGGGCGCGAGCCGGCACTGTAGGCTTCGACCTTGTCGGCCCCGTGCATCCGCGCGAACGCCTCGGCCATCTGGCTGCGGTTCGAGTTCTCGACGCACACGAAGAGGACGCGCTTCTTGGGCATGGTTTCCCACTCGCAGCTACGAACGTTACCAAGTGCAACCACGCCTCTGAATGACCAATGACCAAATCCAAATGACCAATGGGCCCGCTAGCGCGGTCAAACATCAAATCCGAGTATTCACGATTGCCCACAACCGCCAATCATCACCCAACAACTGACCACTGACAACCAACCACGGAGCACGAACAACCGACAATCCGCATCACATCGGCAGGGCCACGATGCGGCCTTCGGAGTCGCGGCATTCCAGCTCCAAAAACTCGGGATAGTGTTCTTCGCTGCCCAGAATTTGCACCGACAGATTCGAGTCTTCCTCCAGTCGGGTGAGCTCCTTGCGCTTTTTGTTGTTGAGGTACGATGCCACCTCGTCGTTGACGCGGACGGTGATCCGCGCGGCCCGCGGTTGCTGGGCGGCCACGTGCAACAGCCGCACGACCTCGATGGCCATGCTCTCGGCAGTTTTGACGACGCCGCGGCCACCACAGCACGGGCAATCGGAGTAGGCGCTGCGCTTCAGGCCGGGGCGGATGCGCTGCCGCGTCATTTCGATCAGGCCGAAGGGGCTGGTGCGAAGGATCTTGGTGCGGGCGCGGTCGCGTTTGACGGCGTCGCGGAGCGTGCGTTCGACGTCGCGCTGGTGGCGCTCGCGGCGCATGTCGATGAAGTCGTTGACCACCACGCCGCCCAGGTCGCGAAGGCGGAGCTGGCGGGCGATCTCTTTGGCAGCGATCTTGTTGAGCTGGAAGGCCGAGTCTTCGGCGGAGCCGTCCGTGCGGAAGTTGCCGCTGTTGACGTCGATGGCCACCAGGGCCTCGGTCTGGTCGATCACCAA
>CAYQAJ010000212.1:0-9388 GCA_964415245.1 uncultured Pirellulaceae bacterium
TTGCGCAGTCCGCGGAGCAAAATGTGCCTGTCCCCTTCTCCGGGATGGTTTTTGGATAGGCTCTAAGTCGATGGTGTCCGCTACCGGCCTTGATTCGTCCGGCGCGCCCCGCGGCATGGATGCGAGAACGATGCCGACGGTCGTGTCCGAGACGCGTTGGCGCGGAGGCCGTTGGCTCCGTGCATTGCAATGCTACCAATCATCCGTTCGAAACGGCGAAGCCGGCAAACCTTCTTTATTGTACAGATTCGCGCCGGCGGGATTCATGGAAAACGCATAGCGAACGGCGACGGGCGCCTTCACGTCGGGCGAAGAGACAACCACGGTGTCGCCGTCGATCTTCGCTTCGGCCCAGTGCCAGGTTTTGTCCTCTCCGGCGATGGCGAATCGGGCCAGCTTGCCGTCTTTTACCTCTTCGGTGGGCTCTAACCCTTCCTTCCTGCCGACGATCAATCCGCCGCCGACGTTGTCGAAAGTCAGGCGTATCGCGCTACCGTCGACCTTGTAACTCTTGTATAGAGGTCCGCTGGGGACGATGCTGCTCTTGTCGTACGTTTGGTGCAGCGCCCAGCGGGCCAGGCGGTCGCCGACGTCCTGCTTGTTCTTCGGGTGAATGTCGCCTGCTTCACCGATGTCGATGATTACGGCCATGCCGGTGTGGGGAATGGTTAGCGCCTTTCGCTGAGCCTCGCGGAGCTTCGCCCAGCCGTCGCCGCCGGCGGGGTCGTCGTTGGGCTGTTGGAAGTTGGCCAACTGCACCCAGTAGAACGCCAGTTCGGGGTTGAACAGCTTCCGCCATCCTTCGACCAAAGACTTCGTTTTGTGATAGTACGACTCGCCTTCTTCGCCATTCGATTCGCCTTGGTACCAAATGGCCCCGCGCATCGCGTAGGGGGCCAGGGGGCTCACCATCGAATTGAAAATCGCCGAAGGAGTTCCGCCGTCGACTTGCACGGCTTCGGTCTTCGACTTCTCTTCGCGCTCCTTCACTTGCACCGCGATGTCCTTCAGTTCCGGGACCGATTCCAAACCGGCCAGCGAGCACCACGGTTCGATGCGTGTGCCGCCCCAGTTGGAACCGACCAGGCCGATGGGCACATCGAGTTCTTGCTGCAACTTGCGACCGAAGAAATAACCGACGGCCGTGAAGCCACCGACCGTCTTCGGGCTGCACGCTTGCCATTTGCCGGCGCCTTTTTCTTGCGGTGCGGCGGCCGTCGTATGGCCGGGCACATCGAATAGCCGAATCTGCGGATGATCGGCGGCCGCAACTTCCTCCTGGGCGTTGAGCGTACGTCCCAGTCCAAATTCCATGTTCGATTGGCCCGAGCAGATCCAGACCTCGCCGACCAGCACGTCCTTCAATTCAATCGTGTTGCTCCCCGCGACCGTAAGAGTCTGGCCCTTCTTATCGGCCTTCAGCGCGTCGAGCTTCACTTGCCAGTGGCCCTGGCTATCGGCCGATGTCGAGTGGGTTTGATCGCCGATGGTCACGGTCACTTTTTCGTTCGGCTCGGCCCAACCCCAGACCGGCGCGGGCATGCCTTGTTGCAAGACCATCGAATCGCCGAAAATCGCCGGCAGGGTGACTTCAGCTTGGGCAGCGGTGGCCAGTGCCATCATCGCGATGGACGCGGACAACAGGGACAGGAGACATCGTCGTTTCATCGTTGGCTCCAACGTGAAGGGGGTGGCGAGCGGATTCCGGGAGCCGGCGCTCCGCACAGGTGGCCTCGAAGTACTTTCAGGTGTTAATCGACAATCCCGTGCATCTTGCGGCGGCGTGCGAGATCTCGCCGCTGGGCTGTGCCGTGAAAACTGCGCTATTGTAGCAACACACTCACGTCCCCGTGTCTAGCGCGTGCGGATTTTTTGGCGTTTTCCCGCTTGCCCCGTCCGGTCAAGGAAACCGCCCAAACCAGCCCCTGGGCCGATTATGGGCCCCGGGCTCGCGCAAGCGGACGACGGCCGCCGAAACGACGATCACGTAATTCCATCGTTGCCAGCAGCATTCATTTTGAGGAAGATCAGACAATCCCCGCTGGCCGGTTTGGAAGCCCTGACGACCGGCTCGTTTTGCAGCGCCGATCGACACGGGAATAAACAGGAAGGGACAATTGCGCCGCTCCGTCATTGGCTCTACCGGAGGGTCGTGCAAGTGAATGAATTGACCGACAGCTACTACCGATGTCGTCGTGACGTTCATTTTCTCGACTCGTTTTACGAATCGTTCTTGTCCAAGTCGCCGGCAGTGGCTTGCCAGGATCAGGCCCACGTGTTCGAGAACGTCGTCGGCCACGCGAAGAGCCGGAAACCGGCTGCGACGAATGCGAAAAGTCATCGGATTGGAGCCATGAGAACAGCCGTTGCCATGTGGCTTGTCTGCGGAGTCGTCGCATTTCCGGCAATCGGCGGGGCGGCGGAGCGCGACGAACTGAAACGCGACTTTCAAGACGTGGTCAGTCCGTTCCTCAAGACGTATTGCACGGACTGTCACGGCGGGGACAAACCCGAAGCAAAGTTCGACTTGAGTTTGTATACGTCACTTGATTCGGTGGCCAACGACTTGGGCCATTGGGAGACGGTGCGCGAGCGGCTTCGCGGCAAAGAGATGCCTCCGGAAGAGGCGACGACGTTTCCCGACGACGAACTGCGACGGCGAATCGTCCAGTGGATCGAACGCCTGCGCCACGACGAGGCCGCGAGAAATGCGGGAGACCCCGGTCCCGTTCTGGCGCGGCGTCTGAGCAACGCCGAATACGACTATTCGATCCACGATCTGACCGGAATCGACATTCGGCCGACGCGCGAGTTTCCGGTCGATCCGGCCAACCAGGCCGGGTTCGACAATTCGGGTGAATCGCTCAACATGTCGCCGGCCTTGCTGAACAAGTACCTCGCTGCCGCGCGGCACGTCACCGACCATCTTGTCTTTCTTCCCGATGGGCTCGATTTCGCTCCGCACCCAGTGGTCGTCTATTCCGACCGCGACAAATTCTGCGTGCATCGCATCGTGGATTTTTACCAGCAGCAGCCGACCGACTACGCCGACTATTTTGTCGCCGCGTGGCGGTTCCGTCATCGGGCTCAGCTCGGTACGCCTGACACAACGCTTGACGAAGTCGCCAAGGCGGAAGGTGTCAGCGGCAAGTACCTCACGACGCTCTGGACGCTGCTGACCGACACCGAGGATAACGCCGGCCCGATCGCGAAGTTACGGGAACAATGGAATCGTCTGCCTTTGCCCGATGGTGACGCAGAAAAAACTCCCGATACGGTGCGCGCGGCGTGCGAGCGATTGCGGGAGTTGGTTGTCGTCACGCGCAAGGAATTCAATCTACCCGAAGGCAACTTTGCAGTGAAAGCGCTGAACCCGAGCGCCCAGCCGATCATCCTGTGGAAGGACCGCGAAATCGCAGCCCATCGACGGCTCGGCAAGCTACCCGAACCGGACGGCGCGCCCGAAACCGAACAACTTCGCAGCGCGGCGGCGCGATTCTGCCGCGTCTTTCCCGACACGTTCTTTGTGTCCGAGCGCGGCCGCATGTTCCTGCCTCCGGGCCAACGGGAGAAGGGGCGGCTGTTGAACGCCGGGTTCCATCTCATGGTCGGGTACTTTCGTGACGACGCGCCTCTGTACGATCTGATTCTGGATCGCCCACAACAGCAGAAACTCGACGACATGTGGCACGAACTGGATTTCGTCACTCAGGCGCCGATTCGGCAGTTCGTCGACTTCGTGTACTTTGAACGGGAGGAAGATCCGGGATTTCTGAGTGCGGACGAGTTTGCCTTCGCGCGGGCGGACGCCGACGCTACCTCCGAATCCAAGATGAAGCGGCTGGCACCGCTGTATCTGGCCAAGGCTCGCACCGCCGGCGTCGACGAGAAAGCATTGCAGGTCATCGATGCGTACTTTGCGGACATGTCGGCCAACATTCGACGACTGGAAAAGGAACGCGCCGATGCCGAACCAAGTCACGTTGATGCCTTGCTTTCGCTGGCCGAACGTGGCTGGCAACGGCCGCTCACCGAGTCGGATCGCGATGATCTCGTCGGCTTCTACCGATCGCTAAAGGAGCAGGAAGGTTTGAGCCATGAAGACGCGGTGCGCGATACGCTCGTCAGCGTGCTCATGTCTCCACGGTTTTGCTACCGCATCACGGTGGCCGAACCCGGCAACGACGCTAAGCCGCTTTCCGATTATGAGCTCGCCAGCCGTTTGAGTTTCTTTCTCTGGTCGAGCATCCCGGACTCGAAGCTACGACAACATGCCGCAGCCGGGGACCTGCACGATCCCGAGGTCCTGCTCGCTGAGATGAGGCGGATGTTGCAAGATTCGCGGGCGAGCCGGCTGGCGACGGAGTTTGGCGGCAACTGGCTCGACTTCCGGCGTTTTGAAACGCACAACGGCGTGAACCGCGATCGCTTTTCGGAATTTACCGACGAATTGCGCCATGCCATGTACAAAGAACCCATCCGGTTCTTCACCGATTTGATTCAGCGCGACGGCTCGGTGCTGGAATTCCTGGAAGCCGACCACACGTTCGTCAATCCGGTACTGGCCGAACATTATGGCATCCCGTTTCCTTCCGGCGATTCGAACGAGTGGATCCGCATCGACGATGCGAGTCGATACGGACGCGGCGGCCTCTTGCCGATGTCGGTCTTTTTGACCCAGAACTCGCCCGGACTGCGAACCAGTCCGGTGAAGCGCGGATACTGGATCGTCCGCCGGTTGCTCGGCGAGCGCATCCCGCCGCCGCCCCCTGAAGTGCCGAAGCTGCCCGAAGACGAATCAACGCTGGGCGATCTCAGCCTGCGTGACTTGCTTGCCAAACACCGCGAATCGAAAAGCTGTGCCGCTTGCCACAGCAAGTTCGATTCGCTCGGACTGGCCTTTGAAGGATATGGACCGGTTGGGGAACTTCGCGAAGTGGATCTCGGCGGCCGGGCGGTCGACAGCAAGGTGAAGTTTCCCGACGGAAGTGAAGGCGAAGGGCTCGCCGGGCTGAAACGCTACGTGAACGAAGCCCGCCAGGCCGAATTTATCGACAACCTCTGTCGCAAGCTGTTGTCGTATGCCCTGGGCCGTTCGCTGATTTTGCCGGACGAAATTACGATCTCGCAGATGAAAGAGCGATTGGCCGCCAACGACTACCGGTTTTCCAGTATCATGGAGACAATTGTGACCAGCCCGCAGTTTTTGCGCAAGCGCGGGCGGGATTACGCGCCGTTGTCAGTCGGCACGCACTAGCATCCGGTTCTCACGGCGACTCCGAGGCTATCCAAAAACCGTACGGAGAAGGGGACAGAAATACGCAAGTGTTCAGATTTCAGTTTTCGGCCGGACAGTGGCTCGTGGTCGGTTGTTAGTTGTCCGACCACTTCTGCCGTACTACTAACAACATCCAACTAACAACCGACCTCCTCCGAACTGAAAACTGAAAACTCGATTTTCCAACGCAGATCGAACCCGGGAGCGAGACATGAGCACGCGCCATTGGCAACTCCACCGCAGGGCATTTCTATACGGTGCAGGGGTCACCATGGCCCTGCCCTGGCTGGAGTCGATTCCCGTTTGGGGCAGCCCGATTGACGCGGCTCCGCCCAAGCGCTTCGGCGCGATCTTCATGGCCAACGGCATCAACTATCCGAACTGGTGGGCCAAGGGATCGGGCACGGAGATGGAGCTCGGCAAGTGCCTGCAGCCGCTCGAACCGATCAAGGCCAAAACCAACATCATCCAGGGACTGTTCAACAAGAATGCAACGGGCGTCGGCATCCATCCCGGTCAGACCGGCAATATCCTCTCGGGGGCGTCGCTGCAAAAGGGCGCCGTGCTCAAGGGCGGGGTGAGCATGGATCAGGTGCTGGCGGAGCACTTGGGACAGCAGACGGTTCAGTCCAGTCTCGTGCTGGGCTGCGAGCAGCCGGTGACCGGTTACCACGAGACGAACTTCTCGATGGTGTACAGCTCGCACATCTCGTGGCGGAACGTCACGGCGCCCGTGCCGATGGAAGTCTACCCATCGCTGGCGTTCGACAGTCTGTTCGACAACAGCGGAAGCAGACGCACGCAAAGCATCCTGGATCGGGTCCAGGAGCACGCTTCGCAACTGAAGCAGGAAATCAGCCACGACGATCAGGCCAAGCTCGAGGAATACCTGACCAGCGTGCGCGACGTGGAGCAGCGCGTCGAGCGCCTGCGCGAGCACAAGGACCGCGCCGAAGATCGCGCGCGGGACCGCGGCCAAACCCTGATCGCGATGAAGCGACCCGATGACGGCATGCCCGAGGATATCCGCCAGCACATGCAACTAATGTGCGACATCGTTGCGCTGGCCTTTCAGACCGACAAGACGCGCGTGGCCACGCTGCTGTTGTGTCGCGACATTTCGGGCCTGGTCTACCCGTTTCTGAACGCACGCATGGCGCACCATCCCGCGTCGCACAACGACCAGGGCGAAGAATACGAGCGGATCACGACCTATTACATCAGCCAGTTCGCGTACCTGGCCGGCAAGTTGGACGCCATGCCCGAGGGCGAAAGCACCGTGCTCGACAATTCCTGTCTGTTGTTCATCAACAACCTGTGGTCGGGCAAGAACCACGATTCCTCGAAGGTCCCCGTTCTGTTGGCGGGCAGTCTGGGAGGCAGCCTGGAGACCGGCCGCGTACTCGACTACACGAACCGAGGCGACGACGACCGCAAGCTGTGCAGCATGTACCTGTCGATCATGGATCGCATGGGCGTACAACTCGACCGCTTCGGCGACGCTGACTCGCGACTGGCCGGACTCTGATTCGCTCATCCGTTTCACCGCGGTTCGCCCCGTGAAGCCGCCGCCCTCATTTCGAACCGATAAACGAACCTCAGAACATTCGGCTGTCGTAGGCGCTCAGGAGCCTTGCCTAAAACCGAGTTGTCCTCGTCGCCGACTGGCAATTCGGCTCGCGCCGAACTGCGCCGATTCCATTCAGCAGGCGGCTCAAGCGAACTTTTCGGCGCGATTCGAGAGCCGAACAGACCCCTGAATCCTTCGTTTTCCGCCGCGAAACTCTCGCTGGACCGGTACACCTAAATGGCGACGTACGAAAAAATGACTCGACATCAGCCCTTGGCATACGCTAACTTGGGTGGCGATCGCCGTGTTCCCGATGAACGAATCCCGGCACGAAGTAGGACATGTTGCGCGTCGCGCCGACATCCTGTGTAAAGAGAACGAAGCCAGGTATTTTTATGAACACTTGGGAACTGAACCGACGGCAGGCTCTCCTCGTGGGAGGCATGGGCGCGCTTTCCCTGGGCATGCCGGGAATGGTGATGGGCAGCGACAAGCTGGACGCCAGCGGCAATGCCGCCCGCGCCGAGAAGTCGTGCATCTTTGTATTGCTCTGCGGCGGGCCGAGCCATGTCGACACCTGGGATATGAAACCCAACGCGCCGGATACGATCCGAGGACCGTACCTGCCTATCGCCACCAAGGTGCCGGGCATGCGCATCAATGAAATGCACACGCAGTTGGCGACGTTGACCGACCAGTTCACGCTCATCAATTCCATGACCCATCCGGGCGCCATCAGCAATCACTTCGATGCGATGCACAACCTGCTCAGCGGCCAATCCGTGAAACGCGTGCAAGAGGGCATGACGGATGACCAGCCGTACCTCGGCTCGTTCGTCGCCAAGCACAAGCCGAGCACGCGCAACATCGTCTCGAATGCGTGGCTCATCAAGTGCGTCGGGCCGCCGGTGTTTTGCGCGCCGAACATCGGCATCGGCGGCTATCTCGGCTCGGCCTATGCGCCGGTGTTCGTCGGCTCGGCGGACAACAATCCGGCGATGGAGAACTTTACGCCGCCGCCCATCTATGACCTCGGCGACCCGCAGCGGCTGGCACAACGCCGCAAGTTGCTCGCCAGCCTGGAGAGCGACGCGCTGGCCGAGGACGCCGCGGGCGCCGACTGGTCGGACATGCGCGAGAGGGCTTACGATGCCATGACGCGCCCGGAGGGCCGCGACGCATTCAACATGGACCGCGAGCCGGCGGAGGTGCGCGACCGTTACGGCCGTCATCCACTGGGGCAAAACCTGCTTCTGGCAAGGCGGATGGTCGAGGCCGGCGTGCGGTTCGTCACCGTCAACGGCTGGACCGGCCAGGCACCCCACGATACCGCAGGCCCACCCAGCAGCAGTTGGGACATGCACGGCGGAAACATGGGCATGGGCGACGCCTTCGGCGACGGCTCCTACGGCATGGGATTCTGCCTGCCACGACTGGACCAGGCGCTGGCCGCGCTGCTTGCCGACCTCAAAGAGCGCGGCATGATGGCGGGCACGCTCGTGGTCGCGACGGGCGAATTCGGCCGCACGCCCAACATCCTCACGCAGCTACCCCCCGGTCGCCAACACTGGCCCCAGTGCTTTTCCGCCATCATGGCCGGCGCGGGCATCGCCGGTGGCCAGGTGTACGGCAAATCGGACAAGCACGGAGCGTCCGTCACCAGCAACCCCATCCGCCCCGAGGAATTCGCCGCCACGATCTACCACGCCCTCGACGTCCCCCTCAACGCGCCCCAAAACAACAGCGGCATCTCCCGCCCCCTCACCACAGGCAAACCGGTGATGGAGTTGTTTGGGTGAGTCGGGAGATCGAGAGTTTCGGCGTCCCGAATCCGCACCGTTCCGAACAGCGAGGGTTGGGAACGGGCAGCCGTTCCCAAAAGGGGCCGTGAACCTCCCCGTGCCAATCCCTCTTCGTCACAATGCGCACGCGAGCGCTTTTCGCTACTGACGAGATAGCAGCGACTAACAAGGGCTCGCCACTTATGTCGTGGCCGCCTAATCGGCGGCAGTCGTCCGCGCTGTGCCAACCGCTCTTACGCCCCGCACTTTTTCGGCCGCCCTAAACTCCCCGAGGAATCTTCAGAATTCCGGCTTCGGGCGGGGAAACAGCGCTTGATGTTTCTTCGCCCGCATCGCTCCTGTGTCACTGTCGCGACGCGGAGGATCCGACGGCGGCGCGGCCTTCATTCGATGCTCGCGGCAGGGTGAATCATGGCTTGGCAGCGCCGTCAGCTGCACGCTACTCGAATGGTTGATCATTCGGCCGTGCGGCAAGTCGTTGGGCGAGGGCGGGTTGCCGCAGCCCCGACACGGGCCTGTGGATGCTCGGTCCAATCCGTTTTGCTAAACTGCTTGGCTGTCTCATGGCGAAAAATAGTTTGACGACGATGGCCAGCACGGCTAACGAAAGCGACCGCATGCGTGAACGATTCCAACCCCCCTCTCCCCCACCAGAATCACGTTCCCTTGCTCCCGCCGGTGCAGCACGCGGGCGATTCGATCGAACAGCGCCGCGTACTGCGGCTCGCCGCACAGCAC
>CAYQAJ010000213.1:0-9354 GCA_964415245.1 uncultured Pirellulaceae bacterium
AGCTCATGTCGTGCGTGAAAGTGATGCGGCCCGGGCTGGCGGCGCGGCAGCTTTCGGAGTTCACGCCGCAGTACCTCGACCTGTTCGGCGAGATGAGCGTGAAATACAACGTGAACGTCGTCGGCGGCTCGCACTTCACGCTCGAAGACGACGTGCTGTACAACGTGGCCTATCTTTTCTGCCGCGACGGCACCATCGGCAAGCAGTACAAATTGCACGTTACGCCCAGCGAGCGCCGCTGGTGGGGCGTTGCGCCCGGCGACAAGCTGGAAGTGTTTGACACCGATTGCGGCCGCGTCGCCATCCTCATCTGCTACGACGTGGAGTTTCCCGAGCTGGCCCGCATCGCGGCGCACAAGGGGGCCCGCATCCTGTTTGTGCCCTTCAACACCGACACGCGGCAGGGTTACCTTCGCGTGCGGCACTGCGCCCAGGCCCGCTGCATCGAGAATCACATGTACGTGGCGATCGCCGGCTGCACCGGCAACCTGCCGTTTGTGGAGAATGTGGACATTCACTACGCCCAGTCGGGCATTTTCACGCCGGTCGATTTCTCATTCTCGCGCGACGGCGTGGCGGCGGAATCGACGCCCAACATCGAAACCCTGCAGATTCACGACGTGGACGTGGAGCTGCTGCACCACCACCGCCACTCGGGCACGGTGCAGAACTGGAACGACCGCCGCCGTGACATGTACCGCGTGGTGTGCCTGGAGGATGGGGAGAAGTATGAGGTGTGAGGACGCGGAGAGTTTTCAGTGTTCGGTGTTCAGTGTTCAGTCGGAGGAGGTCCGTTGTCAGTTGTTCGTTGTCAGTTGTAACGGAGCAGAAGTCAGAGTATCTCCGCGTCGCCGTGTCACCGTGTCACCGTGTCAGTGCCTCTCCACTCCCGCGCCGTGATAGCTAATGTCGCTTCAACTGCCAATGTACCGCGCATACAGCGTGCGGGCTTCTGCGATGTCGTCGGTGCCAGCGATGATGGCCCGGCCGTCGGGAAAGACGGTCATTTGATAGCCGTCGACGGCCAGTCGCAGCAGGTAGCGATTGCGGCTGACCTGTCCCACGCCGCCGAGCTTCTCTTCCAGCGATTCAAGTGACAGCGGCTCGTGGCCGGGGAAGCTGAGCTGCACGGCATTGCGGCCGCAGAGCACCGCCGTGTGGCTGCCGCGCTTGCCTTCGAGCCAGGGGAATTCATGCCCCTGGCAGGTGAGGCACGCTGCCGACTCCCGTAGCGAGTCGAGCTTCACCTGCCGCAATCGGTTGTCCCACAGCTCGACGATGGTGAGGTCGCGATTTACCGCCTCGACGTGGCCGGTGAGGATCTTTAGCGCTTCCATTGCTTCTAACGACGCGATCACGTTCACGATGGGCGATACGATGCCCGCGGTATCGCACGTGGGCGTGACGCCGGGCGGGGGCGGCTCGGGCATCAGGCAACGGAAGCAGGGCGTTTGCCCGGGCACGATCGTCATCGACTGCCCTTCGGCGCCGATGCAGCCGCCATACACCCAGGGAATCGAGAATTTTATTGCGGCGTCGTTCAGCAGATAGCGGGTTTCGAAGTTGTCGGTGCCGTCGACCATCACGTCGACGCCGTCGACCAGTCGGCCGATGTTGGCGTGGTCGACGTCGGCCACCACCGCTTCGACCTCGACCTGCGAGTTGATCCTTTGCAGCTTCCTTTGCGCGGCGACGACCTTGGGTAGGTTATCGGCCACGTCCTGTTCGTCGTAGAGCACCTGCCGCTGCAAGTTGTTCAGCTCGAGAAAGTCGCGGTCGACGATCCGCAGATGCCCCACGCCCGATCGGGCCAGCGTATTGGCCAGCACCGAACCGAGCGCGCCGCATCCGCAAACGAGCGCGCGCGACGCCAGAAGCTTGCGCTGCCCCTCCTCGCCGATGGGGCCGTAGCGCATCTGGCGTGCGTAGCGATCGAGGTCTTTCCGAGTGTCGGCCATAGAGGTGCTCATTCGCGCGGACGTCGTTTCCACCATACCTATTCTACCGAAGCTGGCTTATGTGTGTGCCAAACGATCGACGGCACCAGCACATCCGCTTTCCGCTCTCGGCTTTCCGCTTTTCCATCACACGATGTATCCGGCAAACAGGCCGGCGGCCGAAAGGACGCGCTGCAGCGAATCGCATGCGGCACGAGCCGCCTGTAGGGTATGGCGACCAGCCAGGCTGCGGCAAGCAACGATGGGCAGACTCGGGTCTCCCAACGGTTCGCCGATCCCGCCGACACCGTGAAACTCGCAGAGGGCGAGCTGCGCCCAGGGTGTCGGCGGGATTTGCCGGCCCGGCGCGAGCGACTGCGCCAGCACGACATTCGGCGCGGCGGCGTGCCAGATTGTCCCTTCTGATTTGACCTGTGCGTCAATTACTCCATCGATCACAACGATCGCGACCGAAGCCCAGCGCGACAGCCGGCGCAATTGGGCTTCGGCTCGTTTCGCGTCGATGCGGGCCACGATCAGCACGCCCTGCCGCGACGCCGCGTCGCACAGGGCATCCGAGGGGTTGTCGATCACGATTGCCGCGCCGCTCCGGCGCCAGCCTTCCAGGTCGCTGGCCAATTCGTCGTCGGTCCCGCTCCCATTAGCGGCGGTCGAGTCTACGGCCATCGCATGAATGCCCCTTAGCACATAACGACGAGTGTTCAGATATAGGCTCTTCCCGCGCGGGCCGAACCGGCGAATCCCGAGTCGCCGCAAATCGCGCACAACACACTCGCCGCCACGCATCAACTCAATCTCGACTTCGTAGTGCGCCGGCAATTCCGGCGACCACGTGCACGGCTCGGGCACGTCGGCTTGCGCGAGCAACGTTTCACCCGGCCCCGCGTCGCGCAAGGGAACCGAACTGGCAATGGTACGCGCAATCTCGCAGTACGGGCCATGAATACGGCCCCGAATCGAGAATTCGCCGCCACCGGCCAGGTTGCGGTGCCGAACATACACTTGCGCCAGTTCGTCTGTTACTCGGCCGTAGAACAAGTCAAGGTCGTCAAGCATACGTCGGTATCCCACTACTGTTGTGGCACGGTCTCCCGACCGTGCTACGCTGGCGACCACAGATCTCCCATGTCGCGCATCGCCGGAGACCTTCGGTCGGCCATATGTCGCGGTCGGGAGACCGCGACACAACAGCGCCCGCGACTCAACAGCGTTTGGAGCTTGGATGTTGAGATTTGTTGGTGATTTGTCGTTTGTGCTTTGGAGTTTACCCGCCGGCGGGTTCAGGGTGCGCCTCCAGCAGCGACTCGGCTAGCAGTGCGCCCGTGGCCGATCGCTTGTCGCGCGCCACTTTCTCAGGCGTTCCCTGCACGACGACTTCGCCCCCTTCGTCCGCCGCGCCGGGGCCCAGGTCGATGATGTAGTCGGCCGCTTTGATGAGCTGCAGGTTGTGTTCGACCACGATCAGCGAGTGCCCCACCGCCAACAGCGCGTCGAAGCAATCGAGCAATTGCAGCACGTCGGAGAAGTGCAGCCCGGTCGTCGGCTCGTCGAGCAAAAACAGCGTGCGGCTGCGGCGGGCCGTCGTCAGGTAGCTGGCCAGTTTGAGCCGCTGTGCCTCGCCGGCCGAGAGCGTGTTGACCGGCTGGCCCAGTCGCAGGTAGTCGAGCCCCACGTCGATCAATCGCTTGAGCCGGCTCTGCACTTTCGGCTGCCCGCGAAAGAACGCGAACGCCTCGCGGACGGTCATCTCGAGCACCTCGGCGATGTTCCGCCCGCGATAGGTAACGCCGAGGATCTCGTTGCGGTAGCGCGTTCCGCGGCACTGGCTGCACGTCATGTACACGTCGGCCAGGAACTGCATGTCGATCTCGATGCGGCCGTCGCCGTTGCACGCGGTGCACCGCCCGTCGCCCGAGTTGAAGCTGAAGTGTCCGGCGGTGTAATTGTGCGTGCGGGCTTCGATCGTGTCGGCAAACACGGCGCGAATCTCGTCGAACGCCTTGACGTACGTGACCGGGTTGGAGCGCGGCGAGCGGCCGATGGGGCTCTGGTCGACCAGCAGCACGTCGTCGATCTGGCCGTCGCCGAACACGTCTTCGTAGGGGTAGGGCTTGGGGGCATCCTTTTTCTTGCGGCGGCAGATGGCACCGTACAGCGTATCCTGCACCAGCGTGCTCTTGCCCGAACCGCTCACGCCGGTCATCAGGCACAAAACGCCAAGCGGGAACTCGACCGTCACGTTTTTAAGATTGTTGCCGCGGGCCCCGGCGAGGCGAATCCAACCGTGGCTGGGTTTGCGGCGCCGCGCGACTTGGGAAACGCCGCGACGGCCGCTGAGGTACTGGCCGGTGAGGCTATCGGGGTCGTTTTCGATCTCGGCGACGGTTCCTTGAAATACGACCTTTCCTCCTCGCTCGCCGGCCCCGGGACCAATTTCGATGAGCTGATCGGCCGCCCGCAGAAAATCCTCTTCGTGCTCGACCACGACCACCGTGTTGCCGCGGTCGCGGAGCGCGTGAATCGTGCCGATGAGCCGCTGCGCGTCGCGCGGGTGTAGCCCCACGGTCGGCTCGTCGAGCACGTACAGCATGTTGACCAGGCTCGACCCCAGTGCGGCGGTCAGCGCCACGCGCTGGGCTTCGCCGCCGCTGAGCGTCCGCAAGGTTCGGCCCAGTGTGAGATAACCTAGGCCCACTTCGATCAGGAATTCGAGCCGCCGCTGCACTTGTTCCAGCATGGTGCGGCCGACCGCGCGCTCCCACGGGTCGAGCGTAAGACCGGCAAAGAACGACCGCGCCTCTTCGATCTGCATCCGCGCCACGTCGGCAATGCTCCGGCCGCCGATGCGCACCGTGAGCGCCTCGGGCCGCAACCGATCGCCGCCGCAATCGGGACACGTGCGGTACGTGCGCCAGCGGCTCAAGAACACGCGCAGGTGCAGTTTGTACTTGCGCTTTTCGAGCCAGGCGAAGAAACCTTTGAGCCCGGCGAATTCCGTTTCTGGCACGCCGTCGCGAATCATGAACTGCTGCTCTTCGGTCAGCTCACGGAACGGGATATCCACGGGAATCCCTAGCTCGTCCGCCGATTGGAGCAGCGATTTCAGCTCGCCGGCATAGGCGGGCGTGTTCCAGGGGGCGATGGCTCCATCGCGAATCGACTTGGCCGGATCGGGCACGACCAGCTCCATGTCGATCTCGATGACGTTGCCGAACCCCTCGCAACGCGGGCACGCCCCCAGCGGATGGTTGAAGCTGAACAGCCGCGGGTCGGGCTCGGCGTAGTCGATGCCGCACGCCTCGCACCGCAGCGATTGGCTGAACCCGATGCGGCTCCACGTTTGGCCGTCGATGGTGCAGCGGCCGGCGGGCGGATGGCCGTTGGGCCGTTCATGGGCTGTTGAAGGTGCGGCGTGCCCGTCGCCGCCTTGTGGTGAATCGGGCCGCTGCGTCGCGTCGGGTTCGAGCACAAAAGCCCAGCAACGACCGTCGCCGCGAGCAAATGCCGTTTCGAGCGAATCGTGAAACCGTTCGATGGGCGTGGTGCGAGCAGCGAGCCGGTCGACGACGACATAGAAGCCGTTGCCGAAGTTCGCGCTTGTGTCGCTCTTTCCACCGTTCGGCGCGTCAGCGGCGGGCTGCGGCACATCTTCGCCCAGGTGCACCGTGCGTCCATCGAAAATGGCCCGCACAAAACCGTCTTCGCGCAGCTCCGTGGCGGCCTCGTCGAACGTGCGGCCGTCGCCCGACGCCGGGGCAAACGCAATCATGCACCGCGTTCCCTCGGGGAGCGATTGCAAGCGGTCGGCGGCCGTGCGGGGGCTATCTCGGCGCACCTCCTGTCCGCAGCTTCGGCACACGACCCGCCCCAGCCGAGCGAACAGTAGTCGCAGGTATTCGATAATCTCGGTCGTGGTGCCGACCGTGGCCCGGCTGCTGCGCGAAGTGTTGCGGCGCGTGACGGCGATGGCCGGGGGCAGCCCCTCGATGCGTTCGGCCGCCGGCTTATCCAACTGTTCGAGGAACTGCCGGGTGTAGGCCGAGAAGCTTTCGATGTACCGCCGCTGCCCCTCGGCGTAGAGGGTGTCGATGGCCAGGCTGGTTTTGCCGCTGCCGCTGACGCCGCACAGCACGACCAGTTTTCGGTGCGGAATATCCAGGTCCACGTGCTTGAGGTTGTGGACCTCGACCCCTCGCAGCTCGATGCAGCGGCCGGCCAAGTTACGCTCCTCGCCCAACGAGGAAAAGAATGCTCCAACGAATCCCTCATTTTATCCACGGCCAAGTGCCCGAGCCACCCCGCGATCGTAGCAGGCACGCTCCGCCGTGCCGTCCGCCTGTCGCATGCTGTTGCATGATCGATCGTGTCTTCCCGCCGCGGTTACGGCACGACGGAGCGTGCCTACTACGGGGCGCTTTGCGTGCCGTTTGCTATAATCTGCGGTGGAATCGAGGTTCTGCGATCCATACTGATTGCCACCGATCACCACTATGCCGCGCAAGACAACTAACCCGTTTTACGTGCTGCTGATCTTCGACGGCATCGCGTTCGCGCTCACCGCGTGTTCGTATTTCGTGATGACCATCACGGCCACCATGCGGCCCGAAGCGGCCGCCCAGGCAATCGAGTCGGGGCGGGGGCTGCTGGCGCTCATGGATCGGCACGGGCTGGCGATCATGATTGTCGAGCTGGCGATTCTCGCTGCGGCGACGGTGGCGGCCATCGGCACCGACAGTTTCTGGACGCGCCGCGCCGCGCGACGCAAGGAAGGTATCGACGCCGACAATTCCGCAACAACGGCATCCGACAGTTCTTCCTGAACCACCAACTCCCTTCCCACTGACGGGGCTTCCCATGAAAGTGAACCACTACGAACAGGTTCCGGCCAAGCCGGTCGAGATGAACGGGGCCAGCGGTTGCACGGTGCGGTGGCTGGTCGACGCGGGCGACGGCGCTCCGAACTTCGCCATGCGGCAGTTCGAGGTTTCGCCCGGCGGTTTCACACCGCGCCACAGCCATCCCTACGAGCACGAAGTGTTCGTGCTGGAAGGGGAGGGCGTGGTGTTCGAAGGCGACGATGAGCACGCGCTCAAAGCCGGCGACGTGGTATTCGTCGCCCCCGACGAAGTACACCAGTTTCGCAACACGGGCACCGCGCCGCTCAAGTTCCTGTGCCTGGTGCCCAACGCGGCCACGGCAGCCGCGGCGAAACCCACCGTGCAGCCGGAGTGTGGGCGGATGTAGGGCAGCACTGACGGGCGCTTGTTCACGCCGTCCGACTTCCGAATTCCGATTTGTCCGTCGCTTACGCTTCCGGCTCGTATGCCGCTTTCCGCTCTCCGCTTTTGGCCGCGCCTCCCATGCCCATCGAAAAGCGCCCCTGCCCGAAGTGCTCGTCGCCCATGAAGCCGGGCTGCCCGCTCGATATCTCGGAAAACTCGAAGCTCGTGCCGTACTGGTCGAACGAGTTGCCGCTGGTTCAGAATTGGCTCATTGCCGAGGTGATCGTTCCACGCCAATTGCCCACGCACCGCTTGATGGGTTTTTCCTGCACCCGCTGCGGCTTCGTCGAACTGTATGCGGTGTCGGAAGCGGATTTGAAGGCGTTCCTGAAAGCCGAGCAAGCATCGGGCGATGCGCCCCCGAGCCTTTGATTTTGTCCGCGCCAAACGACGAACCATCGAACCGACTGACCACGGACCACGGACAACTGACATCCATCTCACTGCTCTCTCGAGCCAATTCCCTCGTCGTATTCGTGATTTCAGCTCCATGTCAAAGGACCCCAAACGTCGCATCGAAGAGCTTCGCGAGCTGATCCGCTATCACGACCGCAAGTATTACGTCGAGGCGGCTCCCGAGATCAGTGACCGCGAGTACGACCGCCTGGTCGACGAGCTCAAAGAGCTCGAAGCGGCCCATCCCGAGCTCGTCACGCCCGACAGTCCCACGCAGCGCGTGGGGGACCAACCGGTCAAGCATTTGGCGCAGGTCGAGCACCGCGTGCCGATGCTGTCGATCGACAACACCTATAGCATCGATGAGTTGCGCAAGTACGGCGAGCGAACGCAGAAGCTGCTGGCCGGCGAGAAGATCGAGTGGGTCGTCGAGCTCAAAATCGACGGCGTGGCCGTTTCGCTCGTGTACGAAGACGGCGTGTTGGCGCGCGGCGTGACGCGCGGTAACGGCCGCGCCGGCGACGACATCTCGCACAACATCCGCACCATCGGCGACGTGCCGCTGCGCCTTTCCGGCCGCCACGTGCCGGCCGTGCTCGAAGCGCGGGGCGAGGTCTACATGACCAACTCCGATCTGGTGAAGCTCAACCAGCACCAGGCCAAGAAAGGCGAGGCACTCTACGCCAACACCCGCAACGTCACCGCTGGCAGCATCCGCCTGCTCGATCCCCGCATCTGCGCCGAGCGGCATCTACGGTTCTTCTGCCACAGCGTGGGCTACTGCGAGGGTCTGCGGGCCGAAACGCACATGGATTTTTTGAAAGAGATGCGCGGCTACGGCCTGCCGCCAACTCCCCATGTCGAGTGCTTCGATTCGTTCGACGCTGCCGAGACGCACTGCGAAGAGTTGATCGAACGGTTGCACGAGCTCGATTTCGAGGTCGACGGACTCGTGCTCAAGGTCAACCGCTTCGACCAGCGCAAGCGGCTGGGCGCAACGTCGAAAAGCCCCCGCTGGACGGTCGCCTACAAGTTCGAGAAGTACGAAGGCACCACGAAGCTGAATGAAATCCGCGTGCAGGTCGGCAAGACGGGCGCCATCACCCCGGTGGCCGAGCTGGAGCCCGTGCAACTGGCCGGCACGACCGTCAGCCGGGCCAGCCTGCACAACGCCGACGAAATCGTCCGCAAGGACGTGCGCGTGGGCGACGTCGTCGTGGTCGAAAAGGCGGGCAAGATCATTCCGCACATCGTGCGCGTCGAGAAGCACCGCCGCCACGGCGAGCTGCCCAAGTTCCACTTCCCCACGCATTGCCCCGAGTGCAAAACGAAGCTGGTGAAGGACGAAGGGGGCGTTTACATCCGCTGCCCGAACCTCGAGTGCCCCGCGCAGCTCAAGGAGCGGATCCGCTTCTTCGCCACCCGCAACGCGATGGACATCGAAGGGCTGGGAGACAAGCTCGTCGATCAGCTCGTGGCCGACGGACTGGTGAAGGGCTACGGCGACCTGTACCGCCTGAAGCTCGACGACCTGGTGAACCTGGAGCGCATGGGTCAGAAATCGTCCGAGAATCTGTTAGAGGGAATCGCCGCCAGCAAGGATCGCGGACTGGCTCGGCTGTTGGCGGCGCTGTCGATTCGCCACGTGGGCACGCGGGTGGCGCAGGTGCTGGCCGAGCACTTTGGATCGATCGACGCGCTGACCGAAGCGAGTGTCG
>CAYQAJ010000214.1:0-9230 GCA_964415245.1 uncultured Pirellulaceae bacterium
CTCGCCGGTGCCAAACACGGAGTCGGGCAGTCGCGTTCGCCGCGCGGGGCGATGCGTCGGGACCGATACTCCGCCCAAGCGATAGATGCGGCGCAGCTCGCGCTCCGAGCCAGTTGCGGTGCCCGTCATGCCGGCCAGGCGCTCGTATCGGCGAAAGAAGTTCTGAATTGGTACCTGCGCCGCTTGGCCCGTCTCGGGCGAGATGGGCAGGTTCTCGCGCGCTTCGACGGCCTGATGGATTCCGGCGCGCCACTTGCGCCCCTCGGAGAGCCGCCCCGTGAACTCGTCGACAATGACCACCTCTTCATCGCGGACGACGTAGTGCCGGTCCCGCACCATTTCGCGATTCACCTTTACGGCCCGCTCCACGTGCTCGAACAGATCGTGCGCCGCAAGTTGCGCCAGCTCACGCGACTTTGCGAGTTCGTGCGACTGCGCGAGCTCGCGCGCCAGGCGGCGTCCCTCGGCGGTGAGAGTGACCTGCCGCTCGCGGGCGTCGTAGTCGTAATGCGCCGGTTCGGCGAGCTTGGGGGCCGATGCGGCAGCCCATCGGTAGGCCGCGGCGGCCGACTCGGGCGATGGACCGCGCATGTCGCTGACGACCAACGGCGTGCGGGCCTCGTCGATGAGCACGCTGTCGGCCTCGTCGACAACGACCATGAACAGCTCGCGCTGCACCGAAGGCGAGGGCGAATTGGCATCGGTCGCGCCGAGTACGGGGAACAGTGCTTCGGCACTGGTGCCGCGCTTTCGCGCCAGGATTCGATCGCGGAGAAAGTCGAAGCCGAATTCTTTTGCGGTGCCGTACGTGATGTCGCACTGGTAGGCGCGGTGTCGCTCGGGCGGCGGCGTCGACGACGTGACAATGCCCACGCTGATTCCCAGCAGATCGTAGAGCGGCCCCATCCACTGGGCGTCGCGCTGGGCGAGATAGTCGTTGGCGGTGGCCAAGTGGGCGCCGCGGCCCAAAAGCGCCGCCAGATACAGCGGCAGCGTCGCAGCGAGCGTCTTGCCTTCGCCGGTCTGCATCTGGGCGATGCAGCCGTGGTGCATGGCAATGCCGCCGAGTATCTGCTCGTCGAAGTGGCGCATCCCCAGGGCTCGCTGGGCGGCGACGCGAACGATTGCACACGCCTCGGGAAGCAATCGCGAGGGGGCCTCGCCGCTGCGCGAGCGCCACTGCAACGAGCGGCTCTCCTTGCGCAGCTCGTCGTCGGTGCAACGACCCAAGCGCGATTCCTGCGCGTCGATACGCGGCCGTGTGCGCGACCAGCGCCTGAGCCGAGCCGCGGAAAGAATGCGCGGCAACAGATCCGAGGGCCAACCGACGACGCTCAACGTGCGCTGGTCTCCCATGGGCCCATGGCGGCCCTACTGACCGGGTGTGTCGCTACTGAGCGATTCCGGCGTGACGGTTACGCCAACCGCTCGCGGAGCCTGACCCGGTCGATGATTCCGGCGTCGCCTGACCGGCGGCCGCCGTGGGCTGCCCCGCATAAGCAAACGGTGCGTAGCCGTACGGTGCAGCATAGCCGCCGGCGCTTGGGTACGCACCTGGCACGCCATAAACGTTGGCTGCAGTGTAGACGGGTCCTCGCGCATTGGGGTAGCCGGAGACTCCAGGGTATGCACCTGCATAGACCGCGCCTCCGTAGACGACTCCGCCGTAGGTATTCGGTGCGGGAGTCGAAGCCGGTGTCGTGTACGTCGCGGGTGCGGCAATGCCAACTGGAGCCGGCTGTGCAGCAGCTACAGCGTTGGCGTTCGGGGCATAGGCCGGAGCGGGTGCCGCGTACGCCGCGGGAGCGACGTAACCATGGGGATAGGGATACCCGCGGTTCGCCGGATAACCGTTGGCGGCAGGATAAGCGGCCGGAGGCGCCGACGCAGCCGGTGTCGCCGCAGTGGAAGCCAACGAAGGCGGAAGCGAGGCAGCCGGCGGCGCGGATGTCACCGATGCATTCGCAATGGGCGACGTTGCCGAGGCCGCCGCGGTCGATGCCACGCGCGGCGACGGAATTGCCGGGGGCGACGACCCGTTCGACGCTACCGAGGCAGGAGTAGCCGGTGCAGGCGGCGCCCACATAGGAGATTGCGTCAACGGAGGTGGCACTGTCACCGTGCGCGCCGACGCGCCCGACTGCGGCGTGGCGGCCATTGCGTTGGCGCCGGGCGACGGCTCAAACCGTCGCGGCTCGGCGCTTCGCGTCAGATCGTTGACACGCATCCCCTCGAATCGGGGCGAGGCCGTCGCTACGGGCGACGTGGTCGCGGTACCGCTGTTTGGCGCGGCGTCGGCGGCAATCGCGGCACTCGCGGCGGTCGCATCCGTCTGACTCGGCGACGGTACCCAGCCCGTGCCGGTCGGCTGCGAATTGCCGGGCGCCGCGGCGCCCTGGTATCCGCCTTGGGGAGCGGCGTTGGGATAGGCGCTTGCCGGGGCGCCGCTGGGATAACCGTTCGTCGGCGCCGCTCCGGTTCCGGCGGGTAACTGTGTTCCGTTGGGGTACGGATACGCGCTCGGCGGGTTCGTGATGCCCGGAGCGGTCGCGCCTCCTGGGTAGTACGCGTCGGGTCGGCCGTACGAGCTCGTTCCGGGGGGAGGCACGCGCTGCGCTCCGAAGGGAGACAGCGCGTTGCCTGCGTAGGGCGAATTCTGGCAACCCACCTGCGATAGCATCGCCAGGACAAGGGTTACCGTTATCAGAATGGTCGGCCGCCGCATCGACATACTCCTTTACCGCCACGACTGCGCACGAAACGCGCGCGGGCAGAGATGGGCCACGCCGACGACTACCGGCGCAAGAGCGTGCCGGCGCGGGGCGGTAGAGTAACGAGATCGCCGCGACGATCCAAGACGGATTCCGCGCCAGCTTCTAATAGCGGCAATGGCTGCTAGCGTGGAGTCCGCCCGCGTGGTGGCAGATTTGCACTCCACCTCCGGCGGATCAGGTGTCCGTTGCCGGCTCCTGACTCTCGACTTTACTGCCGATAGTACGGATTCACGATCAACCGTCGCAGCGAAGCAGTCTTGGCGGGAGTGCCGGATGGAGCCGCCTTGCCGTCATCCGCCGGCGACTTCGCCTCGGACTCGCCCCCCTTGGCCCGATAGAACGGGTTGATAATCTCCTCGGCCCTCGGCTCCTGGGGCTCGACCGGTTCGACGCCCGGCGGCAACGCGAACGGCGAGTAACCATACGGCCGGGCGACCGGGTAGCTGTAGTACACCGGCGGGTACAGGGCGTAATAAGGAACTTTGGGCTGGTTCACGCTGCCCAAGTACGGATACGGGCCGTAAGAGCCCCAAGCCACGTACGGGCTGAATGCCGGGCCTTGGGCGTCGGCGGTTGCGGGTAGCGTCAGCAGTGCGGCTGCAACGACCGCCAGCGCGAGAACGAACACGAGTGCGTGCGATTTCATGGATGCCTCCTCACGGTTTGGCGAAACTTGGCTGTGGGTTGTTTTCGTATGTCGCGGGTATCAAGCCGCCGCAACAATGGCGGGGCGCCGTGGCGACAGCGCATGCGCGACCAACTTTCACATTAGTTGGAGTGCCCCAGCCAGGCAAGATTTGGCCGTGAAAGGCAAGAAAACCCTGGTTTGAGGGGGCCTCGCACGCCGCAAAACACCGCGTTCGCCGGCGGTTTCGCCCTCTGAGCGACCGCCCGTAGAATGACTGCCATCTGGCGACAACGAACAATAAACAACCAACAACCATGCCCACCCCCTCGCTCACCGACGCTATCAAGCGCGAGGCAATTCGCCTGGGCTTCGCTCTGGCCGGCGCATGCCCCGCCGCCCCGTTGGCCGGAGCCGACCGACTCCGCGAGTGGCTCGCCTCGGGCTACGCGGGGCAGATGCACTATTTGCCCGAGCGCGAGGAGGCCTATGCCCATCCGCGGAGCGTGCTCGACGGCGTACGCAGCATCGTCGTGTTGGCGATGAACTATCGCACGGCCGAACCGGCTGGCGTCGGGCCCGGCCAGGGGCGCGTTTCGCGGTATGCCTGGGGCAATGCCGACTACCACGATGTGATTCACGATCGACTGCGGCCGCTGTGCGATTTCGTTCGCCAGCAATCGCCGGGCGCCAAGGTGCGCGGCGTCGTCGATACCGCCCCACTGATGGAGCGCGAGCTGGCCCAGACGGCGGGGCTCGGTTGGGTCGGCAAGAACACGCTGCTGTTGAACAGGCATCTCGGTAGCTGGTTCTTTCTCGCGGCGCTGCTTACCGACCTGGAGTTGGATTACGACAACCCACACGAGCAAGATCATTGTGGCACGTGTCGGGCGTGCCTCGACGCCTGCCCTACCGACGCCTTCCCGCAAGCCTATGTGCTCGACGCCACGCGATGCATCAGCTACTTGACGATCGAGCTGCGCGACCACATCCCTTCCGAACGGCGCGAGGGGATGGGAGAGTGGCTGTTCGGCTGCGACATCTGCCAGGACGTGTGCCCTTGGAACCACCGCGCGCCCGAGACCGACGAGCCGGCCTACGCCCCGCTGCCGGACAGAAACCCGATCGAGCTGGCGGCCCTCTTCGCGCTCGACGAGGAATCGTTCCGCGAGCGATTCCGCCACACGCCGCTGTGGCGGGCGCGGCGTCGCGGCATCTTGCGTAACGCGGCGATTGTGCTGGGTAATCGGCCCGATGCGGGATGCGTCGACGCGCTGATCGGCGGACTTGGCGATAACGAGCCGCTCGTGCGTGCGGCATGTGCCTGGGCCCTGGCGCGATATGACGATGACCGCGCCCGCGAAGCACTCGGTAGGCGTCTGTCCGACGAGAGCGATCCCGACGTGCGGAGCGAGATCGAACGGGCGACGTGTCAGCGCTAGAAAACGCTGGCGATTCATCGGCGCATGTTTTGGCACGGTCTCCCGACCCTGCCAGTGGGCGAATGCGAGTGCAGCGGTCAGGAGACCGCCGCACAACGAACGACCGCTGCGCAACGAGCCCAAAAACGCTGGCGACTCGTCGGCCATTTGACTACACTGGGCATGGCTTGGCCACCATTGGGCCGGGCACCTTCTCGATTCGTCCCACCCTAGTCTCCCACCGACGGCGACAGAACTTGCAACCTTGATCGCGTCAGACGGTCGCTGGCCGGCTGGCGCGTCCGCCGAAATCCAGGACCGACCCCTATGCACCGCTGCCATACGATGGATCGCTTCGTTCCGCTTGCTTGCTGGCTCATGCCACTTATGTGCTGCACCGCGGCGATGGCGGCGAATGTACCCGATCACGCCGTAGTGCCCGGCTACGAGCGATTCCTGTCGGGCGACACGTCGGACGAAGCAGCGCTCCGCGCCGGGCGGCTGCTGCTGGGCGAGCTGAACTGCACGTCCTGTCACGAAGCCGACGCGGCGCTCGCCGATTACCTATCGCGCAAGCAGGCACCCGTGCTCGACGACGTCGGCAGCCGCGTGCGCGTCGAATTCCTCCGCGCGTTCCTCTCCGACCCGCAGGCGACGAAGCCGGGCACTACGATGCCCGAACTTTTCGTTGGCCTCGACGACAACGAGAAGCGCGACCGCGTGGAAGCCTTGGTGCATCTTCTCGCGTCGACTGGGAGGCCCGCCGAAATGGTGCCAGTCACGCCAGCCGTCAAACGGGGTGAAGAGCTGTTCCATTCGGTGGGGTGCGTCGCCTGCCACGACCCTCGCAGTGGCGACGCCGAGCCTCTCGCGGCCTCGGTTCCCCTCCCCGACATGGAGGCAAAGTACGCGATTCCGGGGCTGGCCGAGTTCCTTCGCGATCCGCTTCACGTACGCCCCTCGGGCCGCATGCCGTCGCTGCTGTTGAACGAGGAGGAAGCTCGCGACATCGCCTCTTACCTGCTGCGCGATCTGAAGTTGCCCCCCAATCTCCGCTACGCGTACTACGAGGGGAACTGGGACAAACTGCCCGACTTCAGCGCGCTGCGCCCTAAGGAAGAGGGGACGGCGGCGAGCTTCGACGTGAACGTCGGTCGAGGGGACCATTTCGCAGTCCGCTTTGCAGGAACGATGCGTATCGACCGCGACGGGCGCTACACCTTCCATCTCGGCTCCGACGACGGCTCCCGCCTGCTAATCGACGGCAAGGCCGTCGTGACGAACGACGGCATTCACGGGTTCACCGTTGCCAGCGATCAGGTCGATCTGACGGCGGGTCTGCACCAGATCGTCGCCGAGTTTTTCGAGCAGGCGGGCGAAGAGCGAATGACCGTCGAGTACGAGGGGCGCAGGATGCGCCGTCAATCGGTCGAGTTCGCACTGGTGCCCGAAGACGACGAGAACGAAGGACGCGATCGATTCGTCGTCGATCCTTCCCTCGTGGAAAAAGGACGCGCGCTGTTTGCCGAGACCGGCTGCGCGTCGTGCCACACTTTCCGGATCGAGGGGCAAACGATCGCACCGGTTCGCAAGGCGCCGGCATTGGCAACGCTTGACGTAGCGAAGGGCTGCCTGGCCGAAGAGGCGCCATCGGTTGTGCCGCACTTCGCCCTCAGCGCGGCCCAGCGGAACTCGATGGCCCAGGCCATCGACTGGGCCCGCCATCCGCCGGACGCGCCGCCCGACGACCAGGAGCGCATCGCCGACACGCTAATTGCGATGAACTGTTACGCCTGCCACTCGCGCGGCGGCGTCGGCGGATTAGAGGAACCTCGCAACGCCCTGTTCCGCACGACCCAGCCCGAAATGGGGGACGAAGGTCGCGTCCCGCCTCCACTGGACGGCGTGGGAGACAAGCTCCGCGGCGAGTGGCTCAACCACATCTTTCAAGACGGCGCCCGCGATCGCCCCTACATGCTGGCCCGCATGCCGCGATTCGGCGGCGAGAACGTGGGTCACCTGACGGCGGCCCTTGGGCGAGCCGACGCGCATGAGCCGCTGCCGCCGCTCGAACTCGACGTGAGCGATCGCCGCGTCAAGGCGTCGGGTCGGCTGCTCGTGGGCGATCAAGGCTTCTCGTGCATCAAGTGCCACACGTTCGGCAATAACCCGGCGACCGGCATCCAGTCGATCGACATGACCACCATGACCCGCCGCCTCCGCGAGGACTGGTTCCGCCGCTACCTGCCCGATCCGCCCAAATACCGGCCGGGAACTCGCATGCCCTCCGCCTGGCCGGAGGGTCAGGTGCTGTTGCCCAATGTCTTGGGCGGCGACGTACAGGCCCAGATCGTCTCCGTATGGCTTTACCTGAGCGACGGCGGCAGCGCGCCGATTCCCTCGGGCCTGATCGGTTCGCCCATCGAGTTGGTCGCCGACACCGAGGCCATCATGTACCGGGCCTTTATCCAAGGTGCCGGGCCAAGGGCCATCGGCGTCGCGTACCCGGAAAAGGTCAATCTTGCGTTCGACGCCAACGATCTGGGCATCGCCCTGCTCTGGCACAACGCGTTCATCGACGCCTCGATGCATTGGGTGGGCCGCGGCGCGGGCTTTCAGTCGCCGCTGGGCGACAACGTGCTGCCGCTCACACGCGGTGCTCCCTTTGCCGTGCTCGACGACGCGGCCGCTCCCTGGCCCGACAAGGGCGCAAGAGAGCTGGGTTACCACTTTCGCGGATATCGCCTCGACGACAGGCGTCAGCCGACGTTCCTGTACACCGTTGGCGCCGCCGCAGTCGAGGACTTTCCGGAGCCGGTTTCGAGCGAGAAGTTCGCCCCGCTGCGCCGCACGCTGCGCATCTCGGCCGATGCACCCATCGAGCACCTCTGGTACCGCGCCCAGGCGGCGGGGAGCATCGAGCGGCAAGACGATGGCTCTTTCCTGATCGACGGCGATTGGAAGCTGCGCATCGACTCCGTGGCGGAGCCCGAGGTGCGCCAGAGCGGCGGTCGGCAGGAGTTGCTCGTGCCGATCGAGCTGCCCGAGGGCAAGGCGCGAGTTGTGATCGAATACCACTGGTAACGCACAAGTCCGAGTGACAAACGAAGGGCGAAAACCCCTATCATGAAATCCCCAATGACCAATGTCCCAATGACCAATTCTTCGACTCATCGCCACTTGAGCACGCCGCGCATCGCCGTCGTCGCCGTCGCATTTGGCTGTGCAGTCGCCGCCACCTTCGCACTCGCCATAGCGTCCGCTCGCGCGCAGGACAATCGACCTGCTGCCGAGGACGACTACTACAAGATCGTCCCCTTGCCGATACCCGACGGCGTGGTGCTGGAAGTCGGCGGACAGGAATTGCTGCCCGACGGTAAGCTCGCCGTCTCAACGCGGCGGGGGGACATCTACCTGGTCGAGAACCCTCAGTCCGATACGCCTGACAAGATCAAGTTCTCCCTGTTTGCCAGCGGGCTGCACGAAGTGCTCGGTCTGGCGTGGCGGGACGGATGCCTCTATGCCACGCAGCGAGGCGAGGTGACGCGCATCAGGGACGACGACGGCGACGGCCGCGCCGACCTGTTCGATACCGTCTCCGACGCATGGGAGATCAGCGGCGACTACCACGAGTACGCCTTCGGCTCGAAGTTCGATCGCGAGGGAAACATTTGGGTCGCGCTTACTCTGACCGGTTCGTTCACCAGCGACGTAAAATTCCGCGGCTGGTGCATGCGGGTCTCGCCCGACGGCACCATGACGCCCACGTGTAGCGGGCTGCGCTCGCCGGGCGGAATCGGCATGAATGCGGAAGGCGAGATGTTTCTAACCGATAACCAAGGTCCCTGGAACGGCACGTGCAGCCTTAAGCACCTGGTGCCTGGGTCGTTTCAAGGACACCCGGACGGAAACCGCTGGTACTCGGTCACTGACGCGATCGGCCCCCGCCCACCCGACCCCAAGAGCGGCAGCCGCATTCTCACCGAAGCCAAACGCATCCCCCAGTACGTGCCGCCGGCCGTTCTTTTCCCCTATCAGAAGATGGGGCAGTCGGCCAGCGGCATCGCCTGCGACACGACCGGCGGCAAATTCGGCCCCTTCGAGAACCAGTTGTTCGTGGGCGACCAAACGCACAGCACCGTGATGCGCGTGTTTCTCGAAAAGGTGAACGGCCGCTACCAGGGGGCCTGCTTCCCGTTCCGCCAGGGATTCGCGTGCGGCTGTCTGTCGCTGCTGATGACCGACGACGGTTCGATGTTCGTCGGCGGCACGGCCCGCGGTTGGGGCTCGCGCGGCAACCGAGACTTCTCGCTCGATCGGCTGGCGTGGACGGGCAAGACGCCCTTCGAGATTACGACCATGGAGGCCCAGACCGATGGCTTCCTGCTCACGTTCACCGAGCCGGTCGAT
>CAYQAJ010000215.1:0-9153 GCA_964415245.1 uncultured Pirellulaceae bacterium
CTCCGCAGACTCCGCAAAACGAGCCAGTCCCCGACGGTTTTTGGATAGGCTCTTAGTGCAGTGAAGCGCGGGCCAGACGCATGTACCTCGGCATCGAAATCGGCGGTACGAAATTGCAGATCGGCGTCGGCGCCGGCGACGGTTCGGATCTGGCCGATGTTTGCCGTTCGGAAGTCGATCCACGCCGCGGGGCATCGGGCATTCTGGAAGAAATCGACCGCCACGCCGCCGCGCTACTTCAGCGCCACAGAATCGAGCGTATCGGCATCGGCTTCGGCGGCCCGGTCGATTCCACGTCGGGCCGCGTGGTCAAGAGCCACCAGATCGACGGCTGGGAAGACGTGCGGCTCGTCGAGTGGTGCCGCACGGCGCTTTCGCTGCCGGCGGTGCTGGGAAACGACTGCGACGCGGCAGCGCTGGCCGAAGCGCGTTTTGGCGCCGGCCGGGGAAAGCGTATCGTGTTCTATGTCACGGTGGGAACCGGCGTCGGCGGCGGCCTGGTCGTCGACGGCAAGCTGTACGGAGCAGGCCGACCCGCCGTAGCGGAAATCGGGCATCTGCGACCCGGACTGCATCACGATCGACCCGACGACACCGTCGAGTCGCTCGCCAGCGGATGGGGCGTTGTCGCTGCCGCCCAGGCGCGGCTGAGCGGGCAGATCGCTCGTCCGCTCGAGCTGGCGCGGGGCAGCCGTGGCCCGCTCCATAAGGAGGCCGTGCGGCAGCGGCTGGCCGACGCGCGACAAGCCGATGACGAGTACGCCAGCGATCTGTTGGCGCGATGTGGCAGCGACCCCGATTCGCTCACCTCGAAAATGGTCGCCGAAGCCGCGGGCGAGGGAAACGAGATCGCCCGCGAGGTATTTCAGCACGCAGTGCACACGCTGGGCTGGGCCATCGCGCAGGCGATCACGCTGGTGGCCCCCGAGGTGGTCGTCGTGGGGGGTGGCGTTTCGCTCGCCGGCGAGCAGCTTTTCTTCACGCCGCTGCGCGATGCGGTAGGCCAATACGCTTTCGGACCGCTGGCCGGGTCCTACGTGGTCGCGCCCGCCGCGCTGGGCGAACTGGCAGTGGTGCACGGCGCACTGGCGCTGGCGGCTGAATCGAGCGCGTAATTGTCGGGCATCAGCGCTCGGTCGTTCGCTGTTCCCACGCTGCGCGAACCTCGGGCAGCGGATACTCGATGATCGGCAGGTTGAGGTGTGCCAGTTCCTTCAGCTGCCGCCATCCGCGCGTGATCAACGTTTCACGCTCCCGCACATATCGCGGATCGAGGAGACGTTTGTCGAAATCTCCTTCCACCACGACTGGCTCGAAGTCCGCGTCGACAATGAACTGCGCCAGTGTGGGGTTGCAGCGAATGTGCCGCTCCGACGCGGTGTGCAGCGTCTCGGGGTCGAGCAAACCGATGACGTACCGCAGGTACATGTCGCTCTCGACCAGTTCGCCGACGTCTTCGCCGCACACGTCGCAGAGGTAGCCTTCGTCGCACTTGGCCATCATTGGTCGACTTTACCGAGGGATGACGCAAAGGCTAGGAAGCTCCAAATCACAAATGACAAATCCCAAACAAATCTCAACTTCCAAAGGCGGAAAACGGGGGCAGCGCTTCGCGCTCGTTGATTGCGAGGCGCTTGTCGCGCATCTCAGCCGTCGTCGGGCGCCACACGTTGGCGTGACACGGGTTCTCCGGTTTGGAGTTTTGGAATTTGGTAGTTGGGGTTTGTTTGTGATTTGGAACTTGAAATTTCGCCGCCGCCGCCGCGGCGCTACAGTCCCAGCACGTCGTTCATGTTGTAAAGCCCAGGTGACTTGCCGGCAACGAACTTCGCGGCGGCGAGTGCTCCTAGCGCGTAAGAGTCGCGACTCGTGGCTCTTACGGTCACTTCCAGCGTTTCGCCCGGCATGCCGAAGACGATGGTGTGCTGCCCGGGGTCGTCCCCCACGCGCAGCGCGTGATAGCCGATCTCGTCGCGCGACCGCTCGCCGGTGTGCCCCTGGCGGCCGTGAACGCTCTTGCTGGTGCCCAGCACGCCGGCGATCAGCTCGCCGAACCGCAGCGCCGTGCCGCTAGGGGCATCGACCTTATGGCGGTGATGCCGCTCGATGATCTCCACGTCGACTCCCTGGGGATTGTTCTTGAGCGCGGCCGCCGCCACGGTGCAGAGCTTCATGGCCACGTTCGTCGCCAGGCTCATGTTAGGAGCCCAAACGATTGCGATTTCACCGGCCGCGGCGCGGACCTGCTCCTGCTGCTGGGCGCTCAGTCCCGTAGTGGCGATCACGAGCGGTAGCTTGCGCGACTGGCAAAGCTGCGTGACCTTTTCGGCCGCGGCCGGAACCGAAAAGTCGATGACCGCGTCGACCGGCACGTCGAGCAACGACGACAAAGCGACCCCCAACGGCTTATCGCCCGCGACGGTTCCGGCATCGCGTCCGAGCTCGGGATGGCCGTCCGATTCGAGCGCGGCGGCAATGGTTAGCGCGGAATCGGCGGCGCCGAGAGCGACGAGTCGCTGCCCCATCCGGCCCGCGGCGCCATGTATGGCAAGACGTGTAGTTGTCATGAGTAAAGTCGAATCGCTTTGATGATCTCGTCCAGGTCGTTGGGCACCGCGACGGCGCGATTGGCGAACTCGGCCCGCCGCACTCCACGGCTCCCCAGCACGCGATTGAATTCCTCCTGGTCGGTGGTGTGGTAGGCCATGGTGGCGGTCGGGTCTTTGAGTTGATGACCGGTGAGGATGCACACCACGCGGTCGTCCGCGTCGATCACTCCCTCGCGGCGGAGCATCCGCGCACCGGCCACACTCGCCGCGCTGGCGGGTTCGCATCCGTAACCGCCGGCGCCTACTTGCGCCTTGGCGTCGAGAATCTCCTGGTCGGTCACGCGCCGCACGACGCCGTCGCAAACGGCCAGCGCCCGCAAGCATTTCTTCAGGTTCACCGGCCGATTGATCTCGATGGCGCTGGCGATGGTCGAGGCCTTGCGCCCACCCGCATCCAATTCTTTGTAGTAATCGCCGACGATCGAGTCATCGGGCTTGCCGTCGTTCCACCGCAAACCGCGCCGCTCGTACAGCTCGAACAGCGTGTCGGCGCCGGCGGCGTTGATCACCGCCATCCGCGGAATCCGGTCGATCAGCCCGACGGCGAGCAGCTCGCTGAACGCCTTGCCGAAGGCACTCGAGTTCCCAAGGTTTCCGCCGGGCACCACAATCCACTCGGGCACCTCCCAGCCGAGCCCCTCCAGCACTCGATACATGATCGACTTCTGGCCTTCGAGGCGAAAGGGGTTCACGCTGTTTACCAGGTAAATGCCAAGTGCCCCGCACACTTCCTTGACGCGGGCCATGGCGTCGTCAAAGTCGCCGGCGATCTGCACGGTCAGCGCGCCGTAATCCAGCGCCTGCGAAAGTTTGCCATAGGATATCTTGCCGGAGCCGATAAAGATGATCGACTTCATCAACTGCGTGGCCGAGCAGTACATCGACAGCGAGGCGCTCGTGTTGCCCGTCGAGGCGCATGCGGCGCGGCGTGCGCCGATCATCCGCGCGTGCGTGAAGGCGGCCGACATGCCGTTGTCCTTGAAGCTGCCCGAGGGGTTCATCCCTTCGTATTGCAAAAGCAGTCGACCGGGCCCGAGGCCGACGTACTGGGCCACGCGGTCGGCCTGTTGCAGCAACGTCTGTCCTTCGCCGACGGTGATGATTTTTTCGGGCCGCGCGAACGGGAGCAGCTCGCGGAACCGCCACAGCCCGCTACGGCGGATGGGGTTGTTGCGGTGAGCCCAATGTTGCTCGAAGTGGCTTAACGAGGCGGGTGGACGGGCGCGGTTCCAATCGTATTGGACGTCGAGCAGTTCGCCGCAGGCTGGGCACGCCACGAGGGCCTCTTCGATCCCGTAGGTTGCCCCACAGGCAGGAGAGAGGCACCGCTGAAAGGCGACGTCGGTGAGCGACAAGGCACTATTACCCCCGTGCGCGCCCCGAGGACTTCAGAGCCCGTGCCGCGCAATCTAATGAAAGCCGCCACCGCGTCGCAAGGCCGCTGCGGTGTCGGGCAGTCACTGTGGCGCTGCCCGGGCGGCGCCGGCGGCGTGGTCGGCCGTTTGACAGTAGAATTGGCGCCGCTTACAATAATGATCTTTGGCACAGTCGGCTTGGGCTCCAGTATTACATCAAGTGAACGACATCGGACCTGCCCAAAACCGAAAAAAAGGGGGAGCGGAGACGTTTCCATGAAGAAGCCCGAGATGAAAGTCTACAAAGAGCGCCTCCTTCTGTTACGGGGTCGTCTGCGGGGGGACGTGAACGCGATGGCCGATGCGGCGTTGAACAAGACCCGCACCGAGGCCAGCGGCGATCTGTCCAGCATGCCGATCCACATGGCCGACGTGGGGAGCGATAATTTCGAGCAGGAATTCACCCTCAGCCTGATGGAAAACGAGGAGGATACGCTCGAACAGATCGATGCTGCTCTTGAGCGAATCGAAGACGGCGTCTATGGTTCCTGCATTGAATGCGAAGCCCGCATTCCCAAGACCCGCCTCAACGCCATTCCCTACACACCGTACTGTGTCAAGTGCGCCGGCAAGCTCGAAACCAGGTAGACCCCCGTCGGTTGTTCCGCCGGCGCTGGGGGCGGTTTCGTGGCACCGCTACGTCGTCTACTTTGGCATAGCGGTTTTCGGTTGCACGCTCGATCTGGCGAGCAAGTCGTACGTCTTTACGTGGGGGCCGGGTCGCGGTGACCAGGGCGAGTGGTGGCTCTGGAAGGGCTACGTCGGTATCCAAACCACCGTCAACACCGGTGCCCTGTTTGGGTTGGGGCGCGGGTTCAGCAGCCTGTTCGCGGCAGTCTCCGTGGCGGCGGTCGTGGGCGTCATTTACTGGCTGTTTGTTCGCCGCGCCGCGCACGATGGTCTCTTGAACATCTCTCTGGGATCGATCACGGGCGGCATCCTGGGCAACTTGTACGACCGGCTCGGTCTGTGGCATACCGCCGATACTCCCGAGCGGTTTGCCAACGGCGTCCGCGACTGGATTCTCTTCCGGTTCGGCGATTTCACCTGGCCCAATTTCAACATTGCCGATTGCCTGTTGGTGGGCGGGGTCGCCGTGCTTTCGTTCCATGTATTGCGAAGGCCGCCGAAGGACGTCAAAGCCGATGCGAAGTCCAAGCAGGCCGGTGACGAGGCTTCAGCCGGGGGATGAGATGCGACAGTGTGTCGTACGACGTCCGCGCTGGGCGACACGGGAGCGCCGGCCACATCGCTGCCGTCGCCACACGTGGGCTCGACGAGGTCCATCACCATGACGGCGCTACAGCGCGAAATCGCCGCACGCCTGGAACTGGCCCGCCGTGCAGCCTGCGACGCTGGCAAGCTGACGCTCTCGTTCTTCTGCCGCGACGACTGCGCCGTCGAGCACAAGCACGACGGTTCGCCCGTTACCGAGGCCGATCGCCAGGCCGAGCGCGAACTGCGACGCCAGATCGCCGATGCCTTTCCCAGCGACGCCGTGGTGGGCGAGGAATACGGCGAGCAATCGGGCACGAGCGAATTCCGCTGGATCATCGACCCGATTGACGGCACGAAGTCGTTTGTCCGCGGTGTGCCTCTCTACGGCACACTGGTAGGCATCGAGCATGCGGGCCAACCAGCGGCCGGTGTCATCTACATTCCGCCGCTGGACGAATGCGTATACGCCGCGCGAGGGTCGGGGGCGTGGTACGAGCGCGGCGCCGCCGAACCGCGGCGAGCCGCGGTATCGACGCGCTCTTCGCTTGCCGACGGACTGTTTCTTACTTCGGAGGTAGGCTCGTTCGCCCGTCGCGGCGCTGCGGATGCATATCTGCGGCTGGAAAGGGCCGCCGGTGTAACGCGCACCTGGGGCGATTGCTACGGGTATTTGTTGGTGGCCACGGGTCGGGCCGAGGCGATGGTCGACCCTATCATGAACCTGTGGGACGCGGCGGCCGTCGCGCCGATCGTCGAAGAGGCCGGTGGCACGTTTACGGACTGGAGCGGGAAACCGACGGTCGCATCGGGTGAAGGCGTGGCGACCAACTGGCTAGTCCAGGACGAGGTGCTGGCGATCACTCGCGGGTTTGTTGCGACGTAGCGCCGATTCCCAGTCGATTGGAGGAAGGGGGACAGGCACAATTTGCTCAGCAGACTCCGCAAAGCGGGGCCGTCCGCAGCGGCTACGCAAAATGAGCCAGTCCCCGACGGATCACTCGCGGTTTTGCAGCGTCTTCGTGAGCACCGCGTCCAGCTCTTCCAGGCCGCGGTCGCGATTCACCTCGTAAAAGCCGACGTGGTAGTCGACAATTTTTCCGTCGGGACCCACCACGATGAACAGCGGCAAGTCGGCGTCCGCCCGGCGCGGATCGCCAAATCGTTTCAGCACGGTGCCATCGTCCAAGAGCACGGGATAGTCGAGGTTCATAAATGCCACGAGCTTTTTCACGCTCGTCGTGGCGGCGCGTCGCTCGCGCTCGTCGCCCAGTCGAAGGTCGACCGCCACGCCGTACACCGCCACTCCCTCCGACTTCCGCTTGCGGTGCAGAAAGTCGAGGTACCCGATCTGCCCATAGGGCTCTTCCAGCGGGCTGTCGAGGTACGGCCAGAAGTGCAGCACCGTCACCTTGCCCTTCAGGTTCTCGTGATTGAGTGTCTCTCCCTGGAGCCCCTTGAGCGAAAACGGCATGCACTCGCTGCCGAGATACTTCTTTCGCAGGGCGGCCACGGCGCTGTTCCGACCGCCTTGGTCTTTCACATCTTCGGCGATGGTTTGGACGAGCGCTGCCAAGGGGCCTTCGGCGGCAAGTCGCTCGATCGCGGGAATCTCGGCTTGGACGGCGGATAGCTGCGCGGCGCTGAAGTCGGCCCTTCCCGTGCCGGCGACGTAACCCAGGTCGTCGCGCAGTTTGGCGAGGGCCGACCAAGCGGCGACATTGGCGTCGAGCGCTTCTCCCGCGAGCGTGCTGCGATCGGCCAATTCGAGTGTCAACTCGTACTGTTCTCCATTGCCCATGAACACCACCTCGGAAAGCGTCAGCACCAGGGGACTCGCCTTGTCGACCAACATGGTGCGCTTCCGCCCGTAGGGGCTGCGCACGACGAGCCGCCACGCCGGTCGATCGCCCACCTTGGCCTCTTCGACCACCTCGTGTTCCAGGCGATCGTCGACCCAGGTGAGTCCGATGGCCAGCGGCTCCTCGGCGGCCAACAGCGGCAGCGTCACCGGCACGACGCTCTTGCCGCCCTTCCGGTCGTACCACACCGTGGGCACGGAAGGTTCCCGCGCCCGCCAACGACCGTCGACGCGCACCGAGCCGAATCGCTCGGGCCACGGCCACTGCCCGTGACCTTTCTCATGGATCGCCCAGAGAAGCGTGGCACCGGAATCGTCGACGCTGGACACCAGAACCGCCAGCTCGATCTTCTTGCGGCTGTCGGCCTCTTCCCCCTTGGTCGCGACGAGTTGGCCGCGGTATTTCAGCAGCGTGCCGGCTTCGACGCTCGCGGCATCGGCCTCGGCACCAGCGGCCAGAGCGGACACCAGCAGTAGCAGCGCAATGCCGAGATTCATGGTCGTGGTCCTTGAAAAAACCGAAGCGTAGGCGACGGATTTCGGAACCCGAAGCGTCAGCGAGGCGGTGCAGCATTCGTGCGTTCTACCGCCCTTTGGTGTGCCAGCGAACCGTCGCACCATTGTACCTGGAACGCCCGAATGCCGCGAGTCGTGGGCACGTTGACAGGTCGCGGACCCCTGCGATAACGTGCTCACTGCCAAAACGCGAACGAAACTCCATGAGCCGAGAGGTGACCGCATGAGCATCTTCGACCACATGATCGCCAGCTACCAATTCAACCGCGGCCGTACGCTGGGGCTGTTGGACGAGATTGCCAAGCGGCCCGATGCCCGCGAAGCGCTCGCGTGGCGGCCCGGGCCCGGTCGAGCGCATATCGGCTGGCAGCTTATGCACATTGGCGTTACCGAGGAGCTTTTCGCATCCGAGCGGTTGGCGCCGGACAAGAAGGGCCAGTTCACCGAGCTATGGCCGCGGTTTCGCGGAGGCAGCACGCCCGACGACGATGTTCCCTCGGCCGCCGACATCCGCCGCGTGTTGGACGCCAGCCGCGAGCATTTGCTCGACACGCTGGGGCGATTCGGTGAGGACGATCTCGGCATGATCCCCGAGGCGCTCAAGTCGCGCGGACTTACGCTGCTCGACGTGCTGCACATCCTCTCCTGGCACGAAGCGCACCACCAGGGACAGGCGCACATTACGCTGAACCTGTACAAGGCCAGCCTCGCGTAGGGGCCAGCCGCGCGAAAGGCCGTTCCATTTTGCGCTGCCTTCTGACTCAGATTGTGCGGCACACTTGGCTGCCCGCTGGCACGCGCTATAATGCGGGAAGCCGTCTCTGCTTCCGGAAGCTCGTGGCGCTCGGCCTGCTTTGCCTACGCCGCGCCGACCAACTACCAAAGCTCCCCACCGCTTCGCATGACCACGATCCAAACTAAACCGGCCAATCTGCGGCAGCTTCGCGAGAGCGGCTGGCAATCGAAAACCGTCAAGCGAGAAATCCACGACAATTTTCTGCGGATGCTCGCCGACGGCGACGACCTCTTCCCGGGCATCATCGGCTACGACGACACGGTGATTCCCGAGATCAGCCTGGGGCTGCTTTCGAGTCACGACATGCTTTTCCTGGGCGAGAAGGGCCAGGCCAAGAGCCGCCTCATGCGGTCGCTCGTGCGGGTGCTCGACGAGGAGATTCCCTACATCGACATTCCCCCCGCCCCGTTTCATGATGACCCGTACAAGCCCATCAGCCGCGCGTGCCGCGAGTTTGTCGCGACGCACGACGAAGACGACGTGCCAATCGGCTGGTGGCGGCGCGACGATCGCTATGCCGAGCGGCTCGCCCCCGGCACCAAATTCGCCGACATCATCGGCGAGATCGACCCTGCCAAGCTCGCCGGCGGCACCAGCATGTCGGCTGAGGAAGCGCTGCACTTCGGACTCATCCCCCGCATGCACCGCGGCATCTTCGCCATCAACGAGCTGCCGGAGCTCGTCGAGCTGGTGCAAGTGGGGCTGTTCAACATTCTGGACGAGCGCGACGTGCAGATTCTC
>CAYQAJ010000216.1:0-9117 GCA_964415245.1 uncultured Pirellulaceae bacterium
CAAGAGCACGCTCATCGGCCGGCTCCTGTACGACGCGAAGATGACGTACGAGGATCAGCTCGCCGCCGTGGCCCGCGATTCGCAAAAGCACGGCACCACCGGCGGCGACATCGACCTGGCGCTTTTGATGGACGGCCTGGAAGACGAGCGGCAACAGGGCATCACCATCGACGTGGCCTACCGCTACTTCTCCACCGCCCGCCGCAAGTTCATCATCGCCGACACGCCCGGCCACGAGCAGTACACCCGCAACATGGCCACCGGCGCCTCGACCTGCGACCTGGCCGTGATCCTCATCGACGCTCGCAAGGGAGTGCTCACGCAAACCAAGCGGCACACGTTCATCGCGTCGCTGCTGGGAATCCGGCACGTGATGGTGGCCGTAAACAAGATGGATCTGGTCGACTTCCGGCAGGAGGTGTTCGACCGCATCCGGGCCGACTACCAGGAATTCGCCGCGCGGCTCGACGTGCCCGACTTGCACTTCCTCCCCATCTCGGCCCTCAAGGGAGATAACGTCGTCGCGCCGAGCACGAACATGCCGTGGTTCCAGGGCAGCCCGCTGATGCAGTTCCTGGAGTCGGTTTACATCGCGTCGGACCGCAACCTGGAGGATTTTCGCTTTCCCGTGCAGTACGTGAACCGGCCGCACCTCGACTTCCGCGGCTTCTGTGGCACGATTGCCTCGGGCATCGTGCGCAAGGGCGACGAGGTGATGGCCCTCCCCTCGCGCAAAACCAGCCGCGTCAAATCGATCGTCACGTTCGACGGCGAGTTGGACGAAGCGTTCGCACCGCAGGCGATCACGCTCACGCTCGAAGACGAAATCGACGTTAGCCGCGGCGACATGATCGTGCGGCCCGGCAACGTACCCCGCATCGAGCAGCGGTTCGAAGCCACGGTGGTGTGGATGGCCGAGGAGCCGATGCTCTCCGGCAAGCCGTACCTGTTCAAGAGCGCGGCCAAGACCGTGTCGGGCAGCGTCCACACGCTCCGTTACCAGATCGACGTCAACACGTTGCATCGCCGCGACGCGCCCGTGCTGAACCTGAACGAGATCGGCCGCTGCGCCGTGCAGCTCAACCAGCCGATCGCCTGCGACGGATATAAGAGAAACCGCGCCACCGGGGCGTTCGTCATTATCGACCGACTCACGAACGTGACGGTCGGCGCCGGCATGATCCTCGACCGGACGACGAGCGAGCAGCGCCGCGACCACTGGGACGATGAGCCGATGACCGCCCATCTCGTTTCCCGGCGCAGCAACGTCACGCTCAAGGAACGGGCCGCGCGGTTCGGGCAAAAGCCGCTCACCGTGCTGTTGACCGGGCTGACTGGCGCCGGAAAAACGACGATTGCCTACGCCCTGGAGCGGCGGCTGTTCGATGCCGGGCGCGCATCGGTCGTGCTCGACGGGCAGAACATGCGCCGGGGCATCAGCCGCGACCTGGGCTTCACGGTCGACGACCGCAGCGAAAACTTGCGCCGCAGCGCCGAAGTGGCCAAACTGATGAACGACGCAGGTCTGGTGTGCATCGGTGCGTTCGTGGCGCCCGAGGAAAACGTACGGCAGAAAGCGGCCGACGTGGTGGGACGCGACCGCTTTCTCGTCGTGCACCTATCGGCGCCGGTGGAAGTCTGCCGCCAGCGCGACACCGACGGTCATTATGCCAAAGCCGACGCGGGCGAAATGGTCGAGTTCCCCGGCGTCTCAGCTCCGTACGAAGAGCCGACCGCGCCCGATCTCGTGCTTCCCACGCACGAACTACCAGTCGAAGACTGCGTCGACCGCATCTGGCAGCTCCTGGAGGCTCGCGGTGCGACCTAACCGCCACGCACCGGCAAGCCGGCACTGTACCGCGAAGGCGCAAAGAACGCGAAGGATTACGATAGATTCTGACTGGTAATTCCTTGGCGATCTTTGCGCCTTAGCGGTAGACTCGGAACTCACATCAGGTCGATTCGAGGCGGCCATGAAATCGCGAGACGAACTGGAAGCCATCGCGACGGCGATTGTCGATGCGTGCATTGCGGTGCATCGCGCGCTGGGACCAGGGTTGCTCGAATCCTCGTATCAGGCATGTCTGGCGCATGAACTGCGAAAGCGAGGGTTTGCAGTCCGGTGCTCGGTGGAGCTACCCGTCGAATATGACGGCATCCGAATCGAGCTTGGATATCGCATCGACATGCTCATCGAAGAGTCGATCATCGTCGAGAACAAGTCAGTCAAATCGCTCGCACCGGTTCACGAAGCGCAGTTGCTCGCCTACATGAAGCACTCCGGAGTACGACTGGGATTCCTCATCAACTGGAATGTGCCTCTTGTCAAGGACGGCATCAAGCGGATGGTCAACAAACTCTAGCCCGCGCAAGCCGCCCTATTTACCGCAAAGGCGCGAAGTGCGCGAAGGCAGAAGAAAACTGTTCACTCCTTCCTCCCTTAGCGATCTTTGCGCCTTAGCGGTAGAAAAGTTTTCGCCCTCTCGCCATCGTCGCGGTTTAGCGGTGCTAGATGTAGTACATTTTTTCCGTCCGCCCGCCTACTTGTTCGGCGAGTTGGGCGAAGGTGACGTCCGAGAGCATTTCGCGCTGGGCGCGGGCGACTTTCTTCCACACCTGGCGTAGCGCGCCAGTAACCGCTGAAGGACGTGCGGTGGAAGCCGATCGGGCCGTTTTGCCTTCGATCACTTCCATCACTTCGCCCAGCGTGATTTCGTCGGGGCTACGCGCAAGTCGATAGCCGCCCGCCGCGCCGCGCGTGCTCTCGACCACGCCGGCTCCCTTGAGCTGCAAGAGAATCTGCACCAGGAATCGCGACGGGATGCGGTGGGCCGCGGCAATGCGGCGAATCTGCACGGGGTCGTCGGCGCCCCAGTGCAGCGCGAGCTCCAACACCGCAATACAGGCATACTCGGTTTTGGCGGAGATATTCACGGCGG
Source organism: uncultured Pirellulaceae bacterium (assembly GCA_964415245.1). Taxonomy (GTDB): domain Bacteria; phylum Planctomycetota; class Planctomycetia; order Pirellulales; family Pirellulaceae; genus CAYQAJ01. The sequence goes on from CAYQAJ010000216.1 coordinate 2,940, forward strand.
CGGAAAGCTCAGGAACTCAGAGCCTACGAGCAGCGACGACGACCTGCGCATTTCGTGATGTCGTAGTGTTTGTCAGTTGTCCGTTGGTAGCAATTCCGCGTTAGGCGGTTAGCTTGCTGTGTCTGCCGCCGACTGAACACTGAAAACTGAACACTGAAAACTATGACCGCATAGAGTGTGCCTGTCCCCTTCTCGGGCACGCATCGCTTGCCGCCGCGTTACGGATTCTCGCCGGCGTGCTTCTCGATCACTTCGAGGCTCGGCAGGTCGTGCAGGCTGTGCAGGCCGCACTCCGTCTTTCCCGTGCCGCTCCACCGGCCGGCGCGATCGTCCTCGCCGAACAGCACGGCCCGCGTGCACGGCCAGCAGCCGACGCTTGTGTAGCCCTGGTCGTGCAGCGGATTATACGGGATGTCGTGGTCGGCGATCATCCGCCACACGTCGTCTTTGGTCCAGTTGGCCAGCGGACTGACTTTCACCAGCGAGAAGCGGCGGTCCCAACCCACGATCGGCGCATGCGCGCGGTCGGGGCTCTGATCGCGACGAATGGCGCTGGCCCAGGCGTGCATGCCCTCGACCGCCTGGTTCAGCACCGCCACTTTGCGATCGGCGCAGCACTGGTCGGGATTGGTTTTGTAGAGCGGCCCGCCATGCCTGGCTTCGTATTCTTCCACCGTGAGCTCGGGCTTTTTGAGTTCGACTTCGATACCGTACCGCTTGGCCACGCGGTCGCGCAGTTCGAGTGTCTCGGCGAATTGGTAACCGGTTTCAAGATTGAAGATGGGCGTGTCAGGCGCGATCTCGGCCAACATGTGCAAGATCACCATGCCCTCGGGTCCGAAGGCGGTGGCCATCGTGAACCGCGGGGCATAGTTTTCGACCGCCCACCACAGAATCTCCTGCGGCGTGGCCGTTTCCAGCCGCTCGCTCGCGCGGGCCAATTCCTCAAGCAGCGACTCGGACGATTGCAGCCGACCGGCCGGACGCGGCGGCCGCCCGTTGCTGTTGTGCGACGCTCCGTTCTGGGAATGAGAGTCCATCGGCGGAGCCGGCTGATGCGTAGAAGGAGACCGACCGGTTACGGGCACGGAAGCTGCCGGTTGCGACCCAAAATCGTCGGCCGACACGACCCGAAGTTGCGGCGACTGAGGGTTGCTCTGCATTGGCTTGAGCAGCGCGGCGATACTTCTGGCGGCCGTGCCCATGATGGCGTTTTCCCGGCGGTTTCGCGCCACAACGGGCGCCTGCGATCAATCTTACTAATGTTACCCAACAAAGTCAACAATCAGCCCTTCTACAGTGGTCTTCATCGGCAGAAGGCTGGACGATTCTTCAGCCTGTAGCGATTGCGGCTGCACAGTCCGCCGGCTGCTGGACGGCCCCAACGGCCAGCAAACCAAGGAGATGCAGCCGCTCCCTGGTTTAGCCGGGAGCCAACGGCGACGGCGCTAGCCGAAGTGGCGAGCTGGTATTATCGACCGGAGTTGGGTATCTGAGCCGGCATGTCGCGACGCCGCGGTTCAGTCGCCCACGACTTGGCGCAGAAAGGTTCCGAGTTTCAGGTTCCGAGTTCTGCGGACCCGTCGCCGCGTATTGCCTTCGCGTGATCCTGGCCGTTCGGCGTGCTAAGCTGTCGCGATGGAAACCGTTTACGTCGAAACAACGGTCGTCGGGAATACAGCCGGTCGATTGCACCCGGACCCGATCATCGCCTCGCGGCAGGCCGTCACTCGCAAGTGGTGGGCGACAGCCGGACAGCGCTATCGGTTGCTTGTTTCTGAACTTGTGATCGACGAATGCAACGCCGGCGACCCGGCGGCCGCAAGCGAACGATTAACGGCCATCGAAGGCTTGGAACTTCTCGACACGTCCGAGGCGGTCGAGCGCCTGGTCGATGCGTTAGTCGCCAGTGGGGCAATCCCGACCTCTCAACCGCGCGATGCTTTTCACATCGCGATCGCGGCGGTCCATGGTGTACAATACCTTGTGACGTGGAACTTCAAGCACATCGCGAATCCGACCCTCCAAATCCGGATCGCATCGGTTTGCCGCGACAACGGATTCGAGCCACCCGTCATCTGTACGCCCGAGCAACTATGGGAGGCCGAGAATGATTCCAACGCCGACTGAAGAAATCCGAGCGATACGACGCGAACTTGCGGAGCGATTCGGTAACGACATTCATCGCATCGCCGAGGAAACGCGCCGACGGCAACGGGAATCGGGGCGTAAGTACATTTCGCTTCCCCAACGCCCGCCGCAGGCACAATGCACGACGAACAAGGCATCGCAGGCTGACCCACAAAGCCGGACCGTTTGACAAGAGATAATCGCTCGCCGCAGCTCAGTGGCGACCATGGAGTTGAAGTGCCACATAAATTTGGTGGCTATCCCGCTCAGTCCCACCACCAGCGGTCATCCGGTACTTCGTTGGAGAGTTGCTCGCGGAGGAAGCCGAGTTTGCCGCCCTTATCCACTAGCAATCGCTCGGGAAGAAGGGCCTCGTCGGCTTGGATCGAGACGCCGCCGCCGGCGGGCGTAAAAAGCCGGGTTCCCTTCCATACCGAATTGGCCACGCATTGGGCGTGCTCGGGGTTGGGGAGCGTTTCGACTGGCAGTGCCGACTCGTCCGCGAAGATACCCGGCTCCCAGCCGACCCGGCCGTGCGCATCCTCGGTGCGCAAGAAGGCGGCGGCGATCAGCAGGTTGATCACGCTCCGCATTTGCGCATAAACGGGGCTCTTGTCGGCGATCTCGGGATACTTGCGAGTGAAATTGGTGGTGAACGCGCGGCCGGCTCGGCTCGGCTTTGCGTCGCTATCGAGAAGCTTGCCATCGGGGCCGATCACCTTGTCCTCGCCCTGAAGCTGAACGCCCTGCCCCACCAGCTCCATGGCGAGCCGGTCCTCGCTGAGCTTGACGCAGTCGTAGTGCGGCGTGAACCACCATCGCTGTAAAGTGCTGTCGCGAACGCCCTCGACGGCGCTGATGAACGTGGCCATCTTGACCGGCGGCGGTTCGAGCCCCACGGCCATCAGCTTCATGCGGTAGTCGGCCTCGATCAGCACTTGGGCCAAGTGCGTTTGGTCCGACACGCCGAACACGCGCACGTGGGCCAGGCCCAGGCTGTCGCGCACTCCCTGGGCGATTCGCACGGCCGCCTCGCCGCGCAGGGCCACGGGAATTGCGCGGGGAATGGTCTTCTGGAATTCCATCAACCGCACCAGCGCGTCGGCGTCGGGGTCGATCGTGCAGCCCACGAACGGCCGTTCGCGCCCGCCCGGCGGATAGGCTCGCAAGGCAACGATCAAGTCTTCGAGCAACACGACGGGCCGCCCGGTTGTGATCCCTACGGCGCGGCCCGCGGCATCGTCCATCCACCCCTCGGCCGGTCCGGCGAGCACGATGTCGCCGCGATCGGGATAGACGAACACGAAGTCCACCCGCTGCAGGCCGGCTAAGTGCCGCATTACTTCGTCAGGCTCCTCGCCGGCGGCCACGCGCTCGCGGACCGCCGTTTCCAGCCGCACGAGCGACACTTTGCGCATGTCGCTCTTGGCGGCAACGTCGGCATCGAGCCGCGCCTTGGCAGCGGCGAGGCGACCGGCGGCCAGTTCGCCGGTGGGATCGGTGAACACCTTGACGCTCAGCACGCCTTCGGCGTCGATGGCCACGCCAAACGTGGGAAGCTGCACCGTGGTGGCAGCCTGGTTGACATTTGCCTGGGCTCGTGCCAACGACGCAGCGGCCGACAATGCCCCAGCGAAAAAGCATGCGGTGCCAACGCGCGCAAGTAGCGTCGAGCGCGACATGAGACTTGCCTCCTGCCCGGTCGAATCCCCCCACGCTGACCGCGCGGCCGGAACTACCGCGTCCGCAGCACGCCCCTTGCCAAACCACCGCCCTACTCATCCAGCAACTTGAACGCCTCGATCACTTTGCCGCGGTACTGACTGCCGAATACCAGCACCAGCAGTTGCGTCATGATCTGCCGCTCGTCGGTGGTCAAAAACGCCTCGCCCCCGCCGGCCTGGGCGATTTCGACGAATGCGTCGAGCCGCACCTGGCTGCGGCAGGTGACCGTGCTCACGACCCCTTTCTCCTGGCTGTTAAAGTCCGAGGCGATCTGCAGGCACTTCTTGAGCCGTTCGGCGTGCGGCGGCGCGTCGCCGAACAGCAGGATCACCTTGCGAGCTCGCGGCCGAAACTGGTTGTTCGACACCGACCAGCGAAGCCCCTCATCGACCGCCTCCGGCGTGTCGCCGCCGCCGCTGGCGCTGATCTCGGAAAGATACGTGTCGATCTTCTGAATTTCGCCGGTGAGCGGCGTACCTTTCACGACGTACTCGTCGCTCGTGTCGCGGTAGGTGCAGATGCTGATGCGGGCCTTGGGGACCAGGGTAATGAGAGTCGAGCCGATGCGCTTGATCTGCTGTTTGACCTGGGTGATTTCGCCCGACATGCTTCCCGTGCTGTCGAACGCGATGACGATGTCGAGCCCGTCGCGGCGCAAGGTCTGAATCATTCCCTCCCAGTTGCCGCCCGCCACGGAGCCGCCGATGGCGACCGGTCCCAGATCGAACGAAGCGCTGCCGCCTCCGCTGGGCGAGGGAGTGGGTATGGCGAGATTGTCATTCGCCGAGACGGCACTGGGATCGCTGGGCATGGGGATGTTCTCCAATACGTCGTCCAGCGGCGGCGACTCGGCCGGCGTATTTTCGCGATCGGCCTTGAGTTCTTCCTCGGGGGCGTTGCTCAGTTTGACGCCGGGGAGCTGGCCGATGAACACCTCTTCCCCTTCGCCGATTCCGTCGCGTCTTCCCAGCGGCACCAGCGCCAGGATCAACAGCACAATGATGTGGAACACCATCGAGCCGAGACCCGAGATCGAGTTCTCGAGCCAGTTGAACGGCTCGTGATGCGCGGCCTCGCTCGGCGCGGCAGTGTCGGCTTTGGGGAGCTGGATGTCGCCGTGACAGTGCGGACAGCGGCCTCGTCCGCCGAGCTGCTCGGCGGTGATCGAGAATTCCTTGCCGCAGTGCACGCACGAGATGATCATAGCGCGGAGGTCGCCTGTTCCAGCGGTCGACGGCGCGAATGCCGCGCAGAGAGGGCGAGGCACAAGTGCATTCTCGCAGCCGCGTTGCGGGAATGTCAAGTTGCGCGTGTCGGTGCGGTTTTGCACGGCCGGCCCGCTCCGTTGACTCGCCGCATGGCCCACCTAGAATGAACCCGACGTAGGTCCCACTTGCCGAGTGGGATCTGAATTCGACGTAGGTCCCACTTGCCGAGTGGGACCTTCCAAACTCGTCGGGCGTTGAGATGTGATGAGATCCCGCCCGGCAGGCGGGACCTACCCAGCCCATGAAACCACGATTCCTCACCGCCCTGCCCGTCTTTAACGAAGCACGCAGCGTTAGCGCCGTGCTCGACGAAGTGCGCCGCCACAGCCTCCACGTGCTGGTGGTCGACGACGGCTCGACCGACGGCACGGCGGAGCTGTTGGCGGCGCGGCGCGACATCGCGCGGATTCGCCATCGGCAGAATCAGGGATACGGGGCGGCGCTTAGGACCGCCTTCGACTATGCAGTGCGGCGTGACTTCGACGTGCTTGTGACCATCGATTGCGACGGCCAGCACGAGCCGCAGCGCATCGAACGGTTCGTGGCGGCGTGCGCCGGCGCGGGCGGCGAGTCCGCCCGTGTCGACGTAGTGTCGGGCAGCCGCTACCTGCAGCGCTTTGCCGGCGACAGCGAACCCCCAACCGATCGGCGGTGTATCAATCAGCGAGTTACGGCCGAGCTGAACTGCCGCCTGGGGTTGTCGCTCACCGACGCTTTTTGCGGCTTTAAGGCGTATCGCGTGTCGTCGCTGAAGCGGCTCGCGCTCGCGGAGCCGGGCTATGCCATGCCGATCGAGCTATGGGTGCAGGCGGCCCAGCTTGGGTGGAACATTGTCGAGCTGCCGGTGCCGCTGATCTACCTCGATGAGAAGCGCTCCTTCGGCGGGGCGCTCGACGATGGCGCGACACGGCTCGAATACTACCGGCGGGTGCTGGAGCGGAGCCTGGCGGCCGTGGAATCCGGCACTGGACCGCTTAGCCACGCTACGCCGTGCGGCAAGGGGAACTGTTGAATTGGGCGCGAAAAAGGTGGCAGGCACCTTTGACCAGAATGGC
>CAYQAJ010000217.1:0-8975 GCA_964415245.1 uncultured Pirellulaceae bacterium
TAAGCAGAGTGCCGACAAGATACCACTGCACGGCCATAGCGGCGGCCAGCGTGTAGAGGAATTCCACCGCGTCGGTCGTGACCCAATAGTAGATGGCCCATCCCAACAGCAGGGCCTGCTGCGCGAGCAGAGCGTATCGCAGCCGCGTCGATCGGTTTTCGCTGGCAAAGCTGAGCTGCGCAGCCGACGCCCACAGAAACAGCAGCAAATACGAGATGAACACGCTCAAGTAGCACAGGTGCGCGGACCAGAAGTGTGGCTCGGTCGCCGGAACCTGCCCGACTTCGATCAGGAACGACGACACCGTTACGACGACGAGCACCGCCCCCAGCACCAGCGCCACCACGAACAATACCGACAACAACACCTGCATGTGCGCTTCGCGGGAGAAGGTGGCCAACAGCAAACCGATTTGCGAAAGCATGAGCGAGATCAGAAAGGTATGCCCCAGCACCAGCAAAATCGTCAATATGTCGATGCCCCGCAGCAGGTAGGTGAACGCCATGCAGGGGCTGAGCGCGGAGAAATACACGATCATCTGCAGTGTGGCGCTGCCCAGTTTGCCGGTCACGATCTGCCGGGCACTGAGCGCGGTGATCGAAAGCAGCTCGTACGTGCCATCCTCGCGCTCCCCCGACAAGGAGCGGAAAGCCGAGAAGGGAACCACCACCAACAGTGGGAGCGCCAACACGATGTAATACCCGACCAGCATGTAGCGGCCGCTGGGGCTGATCTGGATGTCGGGCCACTGCAACACCACGCCGAACACCGACCACAGCCATCCGCACGCCAACAACAGCGAAAACGTGACCAGGAACTGGCGGCTCTTGAGGGCTTGCCGCGCCTCCTTGACCAGAATCGGGTTGAGCCACTCGCTGCCGCGGTCGAGCAGTCGGTCGACGCGGTGCCACAGGGACACGGTCGCGGTGGGCGATTTGCCGGCGCCGCGTGATCCGGAGGTGAGGGGCCGATCGGCGGCGTTCATGGCACAGCACTCCGCTGGCGAGGAGTGCAAATTGCAGAGTGCGGAGTGCAGAGTGCAAGGTGTGGAACTCCGAGCGCGTAGGGGATGCACCTTAGTCGGCTTAGCGAGATCATTGCACGGCACCCCGCGTGACTTGCAGAAACACGTCTTCCAGCGACGCGGCCTGGCTGGCGTATTCGGCGATCGCGAACCCTTCCCGCACCATCTCCTGCAAAAGGGCGGCGTCTTCGGTTCGCGTGCCGGGGTGCGCGAAGAACACCTGGTCGCCGTCGACGCGGACATTGAGCACGCCTTCGCGCTGGGCGAGCCACCCGGCCAGGCGATCCATGCCCTCCAGCAGGCGGACGCGCACGCGGCTGTGGTCTTTTTCGTGTGCCTGGGTGAGCGCGCGACGGATTTCCTCGACCGTGCCGCAGGCCAAAAGGCGTCCGCGTTCGATGATGACCACCTGGTCGCACATCTCGGCCAACTCCGTCAGGATGTGCGAGCTCACCAACACCGTTTTGCCGTCGGCCGCAAGCTGGCGAATCATTTCCCGCAGCTCGATGCGGGCCCGCGGGTCGAGGCCGGCCGCCGGTTCGTCGAGCACCAGCACGGCCGGGTCGTGGACCATCGAACGGCCCAGGCAGAGCCGCTGCTTCATACCCTTGCTCAGCCCTCGAATCGGCTTCTCGGCCAGTTCGGTCAGCCCCGTGAAGCTCATCACGTGCCGGATCGCCCGCTGGCGCTCGCGGCCGACGAGGCCATAGGCGCGGGCGAAGAAGTCGAGGTACTCGGTGCAGTTGACGTTGACATAGGTGCCGAAGTAGTCGGGCATGAAGCCGAGTCGGCGGCGAACGCGGTCGGGGTCGTTGATGACGGACAGTCCGTCGACCAGCGCGTCGCCATAGGTGGGGATGTCGAGCGTGGCCAGGATCCGCATGCTGGTCGTCTTGCCGGCGCCGTTGGGCCCGATGTAGCCGCAGACCTTTCCCTTGGCAACGTCGAACGATACGTCGTCAACGGCGCGGGTCGGCCCGAACAGGCGGTGCAGCCGCCGCAGTTCGATCATCGGTTGCGCGTGTACGGTGGCTCTGACCATGGGCCCACCACGACTACGATGCGTCGGAAACGATTACCATCGGCCCGACTACGATAAGACCTGGTCGCGAACCCCTACCATCGGCCCACAACGACGTGCAGGCTATCCCGCTGACGAGCAGTCTTGACTCCGAGGGGAACCGCCGGCGAGTGCTCGACAATGGCCAGGTAGGTCCCGGCTTCGATCGGGGTACCATCGCTATACGTGGTGTCGACCGGGATGCGACGAGCCGCCCAACTGGATACCGAAGTCGACAGTACGTTTGGTCCACCGTCGACGGTCGGTTCGGCGGCCGGCCGGCTGTCTTCGTATTCTGTGATGAATCGAAGCAACGACGAAGGCGCCGATTCGATCGCCTCCAGCGCGACCGTTGCACCTGGCTCGATGCTCGCGCCCCGATAAAACTGACCGTCGTGCCCGCACAGCACGAGCTGCTCGACCGTGGTTCCCAGCCGGTTCTCCACGGCGAGTGGTTCATCGCCAGACGCCGGCACGACGCGCAGCTCCGCCTGACTTTCCCCCGACGTGATCACCAAAAACTGCGACAGCGACCGCGAGGACAGGTAGCCGGACGCCAGGCGTTGATCGTTGCCCCACCGCAGAGTCTGCGTATGGGCCCGGCTGAACGCGCGGAGCGAGGTATACCTGTCGCCGGACATTTCGACCGGGAACACGGCCGCGTCGGCGGGAAAGGAGAGGCCTCCCGATGGCACGAGCGCCGCGTAGTACGATTGCCGCGACCACGACACGGCGCGGCCGCGCTTTTGATCGAGCTCGGTGAAGCTGTGTACGCTGGCCTGCACCCCCAGCCCATCCCACAGAATGACGTACACGACCAGTCCCAAGGTCGCAATCGCGGCGCCGAGGGGCACCGTCACGAGCATCGCGTGCAGCCTCTTCGCCCACCGCAGCACGAAGTAATTCACGGGACCCACGACGATGGCAAACAGCGTGATAAGCACCAAGAAGCTTCCCACCGGCGAGCGGCCCACGCCGGGTATGGCGTAATCCCAGTAATCATCGGCGGGTCGGCCAAAGGTAAAGCCATATTTGGTTGGGGTCGTCCGTGTCGGCCGGCCGGAAGTAGGAGGATCGCCGAGCAAACGACCGGGCGCCACGAAAGGATCGTCGACGTGGCACACCGTCACGGCGCCCAGTCCTGCCTCGCGCCAAACGAACGGATAGGTGACCGACCGCTCCCTCAGCGACGACGCGAAATCGTGTGAAGGGCTTCTCTTGGTGCTCCAGCCAGCTTTGGCTTCCTTGGCGGTTTGGTCGCCCGAGGGACGATCCATCTCGAGCAGTCGCTCCATTTCCTTCAGCTCATCGTCGCCCAATTCGCCGTCGGTGCCGTAGAGGCAGAGCCAGCCGCCGGTGTGTACCCACTCGCGAATCGCTTGCCACTGCTCGGGGAAGTCCGACGCCATCAGCTTGGCATCGTCCAGCGAAACGACGATCCCCGACAGGCACGTGTAATCGATCCACCGCACTGGGAGCGACTCGGGTGGGAGCAGCTCGACGTAGGGCGAGCTATCCAGAACGTCGAGGACGTTGGCGTCGCTGGCGCTCCGCGTCGCGGGTCGGGAGAGCACGCCGGGACCCGGACCGGACATGCGCAGCGGCCCGATTCCAAAGGGATCGATGATCTGAGTCAGGTCGGGCAAATCCTGGGTCGCCGTATAGTCGTGGCCGTCGATATTCCAGACTCTCATGCCGCTCGCGCCCACCCGCTGGCGGTCGGCCCACGTCGGCGCGTCGGAGTCGATCACCAGCAGCGGGAAACGCACGGAGTCGTTCGTGGTTCGAAGACCGAAAGGCATCGGCCCGAACTGCGGCATGTCGGAAAGCGGTTCGAGCAGACGGCGTCCCTCGTACACCTCGACGCTCAGCACGTCGATCACTTCGTTCTGCGGTAGGGCGACCGTCGCCTCGACGCGCGTGCTGCCTTGCGGAACTTCGATCGTTTGTTCGACTCGCGTCGTGTCGAAATTCCTCGATCGAAACGCGTGTTGCGTGAATACGAATCGCAGCGTGCGGTCGGCGGGAGCCGGCGCGGGCGTGGGAATCACCTCGACCCGCACGGGTCGGTATCCGTCGCCGTAGACCCAACGCGTATCGACGTTGACCGAGAGACCGGTCGTGTTCCTTACGCCCGGTTGGGGGAGCGACGACACGTAGCCGGTGCCGGCCTGGAGCCGCGCGAACGGCGCCGCCGCCGAGACGAGCGCGCCGATAACGGCAAGTCGTACGGTGAAAGCCCATCGGCGGTTGCGCGCCGTCGCCTTCGCGCGGCACGACGGGGCCCAGTGCCTCATAGCGGACCCTCCGGCGGAATGATCTGCGGCGGCGGAGCCGACGAGGCGAATGGCGACTGGGCCTCGGGCGGCTTTCGCATCTCTTGCTCCACGATGGCGAACACCCAGCCCACCAAGAAAACCACCGCGTAAACGAGAAACGTCAGCAGCACGACCGCGATCGCCACCGAAACCGCGATCGCCCAGGTGCGTCCGCGCAACGCGAACGAAACGATGAGAAAGTAAACGGCGGCCGATGCCGTCAGCCCCAGCATCCATCGCAAGGAAACGCGCGGAAGAAGCATGTACGTATTGTCGCACAGCCGGCGGTCAATTCAACCGCGCGTACCGAGCGCATCGCGTACGAGCTGCAAGATTCGTTCGCGCTCGTCGCCCACCAGCGGCAAGCGCGGGGCGCGGACGGTTTCGGTGCCCATGCCGCACTCGGCCGCCACCAGCTTGATGTACTGCACCAGCTTGGGATGCGTGTCGAGGTGCAACAGCGGCGTGAACCAGCGGTACAGCTTGCGGGCCTCGTCGTACTTGCCGGCCGTCGCCAGCTCCCACAGCTTCAGCGTTTCGCGCGGGAAAGCGTTGACCAGCCCCGACACCGTGCCTGCCGCTCCGAGCACCGCGCTCTCCAACACCAGGTCGTCGACGCCGCCGAAGATGATGTACCGGTCGCCCGTGGCGTTGAACAGGTCGGTGATTCGCCGCACGTCGTCCGATGATTCCTTCACCGCCACCAGGTTCGGCTCGTCGGCCAGCTCGACGAACGCCTCGGGCGTCAAATCGACTCCGTACGACGGCGGATTGTTGTAGCACATGATGGGCAGATTGGCCGCTCGCGCCACCGCGCGAAAGTGGGCGATCGCCTCGCGGCGGTCGGCCTTGTAGACCATCGCCGGCAGCACCATGAGTCCGTCGGCGCCGAGCATTTCGGCTTCGTGGGCGAATCGGCACGCGGCCGCGGTCGAGAACTCCGCCACGCCGGGCAGCACGGGCACGCGGCCGTTGTTCACGTCGAGCGCCGCTTTGAGCACGGCCAGCTTCTCGTCGGCTTCGAGCGACGTGTTTTCGCCCACCGTTCCCAGCACGATCAGGCCGTGCACGCCCGCTTCGATCAAGCGATCGAGATGCCGCGCGGTGGCCAACAGGTCGAGCGACTGGTCGTCGCGCAATTGCGTGGTAGCGGCGGGAAAGACCCCGCTCCAGGAGACCTTCATCATTGTTGTTCGCGCCGTTGCTGTTGGTTGTACTCGCGATACCACTCGTTGAGTCCCTCGGGCCAGCGGAACACGATGCCGCTCGCCCGCGCGTCGAAACCTTCCAGGTGGGCCTTTTCGGCGCGGTCACGCGGTCGCTGGTAGCGCCACTCGTTCTCGCCGTAGACCTCGGCACACAGTGCGGCCAGGCCGGGATCGTACTCCTTCAGTTCTTCGCGCGTGTCGACGTGGTTGTGCTGGTCATCGTTCGATCGGTTGGTGTCGAACCACGATTGCACTCCCTCGGCCCAGTATTCCGCCACGTTGGTGGCGGCGTAGGTATTCTTCCACAGTCCTTTGTCGATCGCCTGGCGGAAGACGTCGCGCAGCTTGCGGTCGAATGATCGGTCGAAGCGGTTGAGCCCCATTTGGTGCATGGTGTGGGCGAACTCGTGCACGAGGATGTTTTCGGCGGCGTAGGGATCGCCCGGCAGTCCCAACAGATTCTCCTCGGCGCAGCTTATGACGGGCCGCCGCCGCGTGGCGCCGAGGCCGCGCGCCCGGCGATCCCAATAGCGGGCCGGGTCCAGGTCGCTGTGCTCAGGCACGTTCGTGGTCATTTCCGAAGCCGCCATGACGACGCAGCGGGTTTTGCTTTCGACCAATGCGCGGCGGATGTCGTCGCGCCCCGCGAGCATGTGGTCGATGATCCACGCGGCTTCGAGCAGGGCGTAGTCCGATGCTTTTTCGGAACCCAGAATCGGAAAGCCATCGGCGTCGACCCACTTGGCGTAGAAGTCGCTCAGGTTGAGTCGCTCCTTCAGTTCGGCGGAGGGCGGCGCGACGTGGCGAACGGGAGGCTGCGTTTCTGGTTTGTCGGGAGCATTGTCTTGCGCTACTGCCGCACCGCGGGCCAAGACCGCAATGACGAATGCCGTAGCAATGGACGAGATGGACTGTATGGACGAGATGGACATGGATTGGGTTCTCACGATCGGTGCCGCCTAGGAAATCTCCACCACCGGTTTGCCGAGCACTTCGCTTCGCGGCGTGATTCCCAGCCCCGGCTCGGTCGATGCCGCCATGCGTCCGCCGCGGCGCTGCGGGGCGCCTTCCGCCGTGCTCACGGTTACGTAGCTGTTGAAGTCGGTGGTGGTGAACAAGAGCTCGGTCGGCGTGCTGTGTGCCAGGTGGGCAATGGCCGCGGTCGCCACGTCGCCCCCCCAACTGTCTTCGATCGTCATGGCGATGCCCAGCGACGCGCACAGGTCGCGGGCCTGCCGCGCCTTGGTCAGCCCGCCGAACTTGCTGATCTTGATGTTCACCACGTCCATCGCGCCGTCGGCGTGCCCCCGAAGCAGCACCTCCAGGCCGTCGATCGACTCGTCCAGCACGAAAGGATGATCGGTCCGCCTTCGCACCGCAAGACACTCCTCGTAACTCGTGCACGGCTGCTCGATATACACGTCCACGTCGGCCACACCGCGCACGACTCGGGCCGCCTCGTGCATCAGCCAGCCGGTGTTGGCGTCGGCGATGAGCACGTCGCCCGGCTGGAGCATGCCGGCGGCGGCGCGAATGCGGGCGATGTCGTCGTGCACGTCGCTCCCCACTTTGAGCTGAAACCGCCGGTAGCCCTCGCTCTTGTATCGGGCGACGCTGGCCGCCATCTCGTCGGGCGACTGCTGCGAGATGGCGCGGTACAGATGAAAGTCGTCGCCGTATCGCCCGCCCAACAAATTGCACACCGGTTGGCCAGCAACTTGACCAAGAATATCCCAACACGCGATGTCGATGCCGCTTTTCACGTAGGGATGCCCCTTGAGCGCGGCATCCATCCATCGGTTCAGCCGCCCAAGCTGCGTGGGGTCGTGGCCGATCAGGTGCGGGGCAAGCTCGGCGATGCCCGACCGCACGCCCTCGGCATAGGCGGGCAAGTAATACGGTCCCAGCGGACACACTTCACCCCACCCGCACAGGCCCGAGTCGGTCTCGACCCGCACGATGGTGCTGTCGAACACCTCAACCGACTTGCCGCCCGACCACTTGTAACTCCCTTCGTGCAGGGGGAGTTCGACGCGGTAGGCAGAGATGCGTGTAATCTTCATGGAAATGGAGTTTTCGTGCTCGCCCCGGCGCGGCGGGACGCATTGGTCATTTGGATTTGGACATTGGTCATTGTCCTTGCCGTTCTAATCGCGTGCCACCGACCGATACGATATCATGTTCCTTGCCTGTAGTCTGCGAGGAAACCCTGCCATGCGATCGGTTGCCGCCAACTTCGAGACTCTGTTCGTCGGCGCGGTGGCCGCTGTTCTTGTCGTCTGTGCTGCGGACGGGCCGCTTCGGGCCGCCGACCCGGCGAACGAACGGGCCGAGTTCTTCGAAACGAAGATCCGCCCGGTGCTGGCGGAACAGTGTTTCGAGTGCCACGGCTCGAAGGAACAGAACAACGGGCTGCGCCTCGATAGCCGCCAGTCGATCGTGGAAGGGGGGGACCGCGGGCCGGCCATCGTGCCCGGCAGCGCCGACGAGAGCTTGCTCATCACGGCCATCGGCTACGGGGACGACGATCTGCAGATGCCGCCCGAAGTGCGCCTCGACGACGCGATCGTGGCCGACATCCGCCGTTGGATTAACGACGGCGCGTTTTGGCCCGAGAAAAGAAACGCCCCGGAAGAGGTCGAATCGCCCGCAGAGCCGCACTGGGCCTTCCAGCCGGTCGTGCTGCCGCCGATTCCCGATGATGTGGGCGGCTGGTCGGAGAGTGCCATCGACCGCTTCATCGCTGTTGCGCGACACGAGCACGAGCTTGAACCGGTCGCCGATGCACCGCGAGGCGTTCTAGTTCGACGCTTGTACTTCGATCTCGTCGGCTTGCCGCCGCTTCCCGAGGAAATCGATGCATTCGTCGCCGACCCGCGGCCCGATGCGCTGGAGCGGCTCGTCGACCGCTTGCTCGCTTCGCCCCGTTACGGCGAACGGTGGGGGCGCCACTGGATGGACGTGGTCCGCTACGCCGACACCGCGGGCGACAACGCCGACTACCCCATTCCCGAGGCGCGGCTGTATCGCGACTGGATCATCGACTCGTTGAACGCCGACAAACCGTACGACCAGTTCATGCGCGAGCAGCTTGCCGGCGACGTGTTGGCTTGTGAAGGGCCGAGCGAGCGATACGCCGAGCAGGTCGTCGCCACGGGCTTCCTCGCGCTTTCGCGGCGCTACGCCACCGCGCCGTACGAGCTATGGCATCTGACGCTCGAAGACACGATCGACACCACGGGCCGCGCGTTCCTCGGACTCACGCTCAGGTGCGCCCGTTGCCACGACCACAAGTTCGATCCGGTGACGCGCGAAGATTACTACGGCCTGTACGGCATCTTCGCCAGCACTCAGTTCCCGTGGGC
>CAYQAJ010000218.1:0-8973 GCA_964415245.1 uncultured Pirellulaceae bacterium
CTACGGCAGCTTCTCCGAGTTGCTGGAGCATCTGAAGGAGAAGGGACAGATCGCCCTGGAATACGACGACACGCGAGGGAACTACAAAGTCAGCAGCGCCGCGGAGAGCGCGTGAAGCAATACGGGACGAACCTACGCGTTCGCTCACCACCTCGCTTGCGGTTTCGCGCTCCGCACGACTCGCGTCACTCCGCGAATTGCACCTCGACCGCCTGTCGCTCGAAGTCGGCGGCCGCCAGCAGCGGTTGCGGGCGCATTCCCAACGGCCGCGCCAACCAGCCGTCGGGAATCGATTCCATTCGCGTGTTCCAATACGTCGCAATTTCGTTGTAGTACCCGCGGGCCAGCGCGATGCGGTGCTCGGTGTCGACGAGACTCTCCTGCAACCGGCGGAACGCCTCGTCGCTTTTCAACTCCGGGTAACGCTCGGCAACGGCAATAAGCTGCGACGCACACGCCTGAAAGTCCGGTCCCGGCTGACCCGGCGCCGTGGCCGTAAGCTGCGAGCGCAAATGGGCCAGCTCGGTTTGCACGTTGCGTTCGTAGTCGCGCTGCGTGGACACGATCTGGACCAGGTTGGGGATCAGGTCGGCGCGGCGTTTGAGCTGCACGTCGATTTGTGCCCACCCCTGTCGCATCCGCTGTCGCAAATCGACAAGGCTGTTGTAAGCGCCCCACACCCAGCCAATCGCGATGGCGAGCAGGTAGCCGAGGGCCGGGGGAACGTACCATGCCCAGCGCTTGGCAAGGTCACGGTTTCGCACCAGGTCGACAACGACAAACGACCCCAGCCAGAGTACGCCCGCGAACAGCGCCCAGCCACCGTAACTCCAGCCGTATCCTCGGGCGACTTGTTTCTCGGTGCGCGTCGAAATCAGAAACAGCGGCACGCCCGAGTCATGGGCGATTTCCGGCGCCACGATGTCCTCCCGCTCGCGGGCTTGGCCGACCACGTACAGGTCCGCGTGCAACAGAATGGCCGTTTCCACGAAGCGGCGGCGATGGTCGGAATTGGGAATGGAGTGCGAGGGGCCCTTGCCGTAATAGAACGGGTCGCTTCGGCCACACGTCTTCGAAAGCACGCCGCTTGGCTCGACGTGCGCCCCGGCGGGATGAACCAGCACAACCCCTTCGCCGTCGCGCAGGTAAAAGGGAATCTGCTCGCCGCCGCTGGCCAATGTGGTCCAGCCGCTTTCGGTCCTCGTGCGGGTTTGGATATTCCCTTTGCTGTCGGTGTAGGTCTCGGTGACGATGCGCGACCATTGTTCCGCCACACTCCACTGGTAGTACACGCAGCGCAGCTCGGTCAGATGGCTGACCAGCGGGCGTTCGACCTCGGCGGTGCCCTTCAGCTCGACCAAGCCGATGAACACGCCGGCCGTCGTACTTGTCGGCAAGTCCTGCACGAGCCGGCGGCGGCGCATGGCGCGATGCGCTGCGTACAGACATAACAGAGCGATTGCCGCCGCGACAATCGGCAGGTAGACAACGAAATCTTCAGCGGAGCCGAGCATGGCCGGTCTGATAAACGGCGCGAGAATGAACATCTACGGCAAGCTGTGCAGCGTAGATGCTCGCGAAGGCCGCGTCGAGTGGATCGTTCCAGAGCGGTCGAGACGCCCCGCTTCTTACCGAACGGGCGAAGCGCCGCTGGTCGCCTCGCTGGAGAGCACTTTCGGCTCGACGGGGGCCTTGTTCTCAGCGTCGGGCGACGGCCGATTCTTCGACTCGTCGCTTTCCGACGACGTTTCGCCCGATGGTTTGCCATTCGATGCGTTGTCGGCAACGGGCTCTTCGTGACTGGCAACTCGCACCGTCGCCGCGTCTTCGCGATGGGGCACGTAGGGGAACCTTCGCGAATTGTAATAGGGCGCCTCCGTTTCGGAAATGTTCTGCGTCGACGTCAACCATGTAAATGGCGCAAAGGGAAGCTTGGCGCCGGCGAATCGCACGCCGTTGTAGATCGATCCCTGTTGAAACGGCCCCGCACCCAACACCCAAGCGTCTTTCGACACGCTCCGCGCCGTCGAAATGCCCGACTGCCAAACCGGTTCCTTCGTTTCGCGGTGGTAAGCGAACACCGCCACCTTCGAAGCGCCCATGATGTCGTGCCGCCGCGCGAACGAGATCTCGGGCAGGGGAGGCAACGCCGGGGCGCCGGCCATGAGCGTCGATGCCGCGCTCAGCGCGTTGTTCGACGGCAATCCGATGTTCACTTCGGTGTCGTCGGTTCCCAGCGCGCCGACCCGCGCCTCGACCACGAAGTCAGCGTCCTCTTTTTTCTCCTGCAGAAGGCAGTTCGAGGACGCCATCTGCTGCCTGAGCGAGCTAATGATGTACTCGGCGTTCACGAAGCCGGCGCCTTTCACATTCGTCACGTACTGCGTGTCGAAGTACACCTTCTCCCCCGACAGGGCGCTGAAGTCGATGTGGGCAACCGAGCGATCGACGGCGTCCGATACAACGAGCTGCTCGGTGGCCGTGCGGAGTTTGGTGGTGCCGCATCCGGCGGTTGCCGCCAGTACGAGCAGCAACATCGCGGTTCGGAACCGCGTAATCTCGTGCCAAACGCCGAGTATCCAATGGCTACCCGATGCTCCGGGAAACCAGGGGCGGGGTAGGTGGTGTTGGTTCGTGGCGCGCGTCAAAACGGGTGCCTCCCAGCGAGATCGCGCGAGATCGCGGCGAAAAGGTGGAAATACGGTCGAGTGGACGAGCGGAAAAGGGCCGAGGCGGCACGGTCCGCCCCGCTGAAAAGAGGGCGGATTGTAGCGAAAACCTTGCTTCGCCCCTACGCGGATTCTCGCTCTTTTGGCAGCTCATGGCCCGCGGTCCGCAAGCCAATGGCATGCGATGCCAGGCCCCCCAATTTGTCCCGACAGCCGAATCAGCGGGGCTTGCATCGCGCTTCGTGATTCGGGCCACACCGCAGGAAGGGAGGAAGCCATTGAGGTTTCCCGGCTCCACTCCCCTGGCTCGGCGACCTCACCCCGTTGAGACGGCAGCCCTCGATCGTTTTCCGCGCAATTGGCGGTTCATCGTCGTTTCGGTGGCCGGTGGAAATCTGCGTGCAATGGGAAACGGGCGTGCACTAGCGTAGCAAACTGTCGCTAACGACGCGGCGAGGCCGATTCTTCGATGTTTCTTCCGACGCGCTACAAGTCATGGATTGCGAAGAAGTTAGGCCGCGAATATCAATCTTGACGAGAAATTCTCGGTCGCTATAATTCCGGCGTTGGCAAACTCGGCAATCTCGGAAGAAAAAGACGGTCCAGCGGTAGGAAACGATAAAGGAAGGTCCGTCAACTGCGCACGTCGCGTGAATCTGCTGAATGAGGGATCGGGGACTAGCAGCGACGTGACAATCAGGGATGTTGAGTTAAGTCAGGGAACGCGGGGAGCCCATCACTTCTGGGTCCCCTGCAAACGCTAGTCCGAGCGTCTCCTAGGGAGAGGATGAATCGAACTCATGTCTACGAAAACTGTTTTCACGACAGGGGAAGCGGCAAAAATCTGTAAGGTTAGCCAGCAGACGATTATCCGCTGTTTCGACAATGGAACCCTCAAGGGGTTCCGTGTCCCGGGAAGTCGCTTCCGGCGCATTCCACGGGACCAGCTCTTCAGCTTCATGCGCGACAACGGTATCCCCACCGATGCCCTGGAAAGCGGCAAGCGCAAGTTGCTCATCGTCGACGACGACGAGGATCTGGTGGAGCTGCTGGCCGACGTGTTCGAGCGGGACGGCCGCTTCGACATCAAGATCGCCAACAACGGCTTCGACGCCGGGATGTTGGTGAAGGAATTCCGCCCCGACCTGGTCGTGCTCGATGTGATGTTGCCCGACATCAACGGCAAGGAGGTCTGCCAGCGCGTTCGTAGCGACCCCACCCTTGAGGCCGTGAAGATCATCTGCATCTCCGGCATGGTCGAGCAGGACAAGGTCGCCGAGTTGAAGGAAGCGGGTGCCGACGACTTCCTGCACAAGCCGTTCGCGGTCGATCGGCTGCTGGAGCGGGCGTGCGAGCTGCTGGACATCGAGAAGTTGGCGACCACGTAGCACGTATCGTGCGTAGCGCTGCGTGCGGCACTGACGATTGTGCGGCCTGAGTCGTGTCGTCGTACCATCGCGCGCGATCGAGAGATCTGCGGCGGCGGGTGGCCTGACTTTCACGGTGGGCCGACCGATAGCGGCGGATCGCTCCTAGCGGCGTGCATTCAGTTTCTCATCGGCGCGCGTGGACCAGGGAAGGGCCACGTATGACGCAGTGGCTTCCCAACCTGACGGCGGATGGCGCGGTGTGGCGTCTGCCGCTATCTTCGTTGTCTGCTGCGATTTTGGCGGACGCGCTTCTCTCGAATGGCGAGGTGGAGCGCCGCCGCCTCGTCGACGAGGCGCTGCGCGGCGATCCGACTCTGGCACTGTGGGCGATTTGCCGGCGCGATTCTCTAGGCGAACCGCCGCCGCGCGATATTTCCGATCTGGCCGAGTGGTTCGCCGATCACGCGATGGAACTGCTCGAATGGGAGGATCGCGCCGAAGGCGCCGCCCATTCGACCGACGCCGCAGCGCTCGCCGATCGGGTCGCACAGAACTTATCCCTATCGTCCATACTGTCCCAATCGTCCATCAGTCCCTCTGCCGATGGCGCACCTGCCGCGAGCGACCGGCCCTTCACAGCGCTACCCCAACTGGCCAAAAAACTCGCCCGCCTCGAAGCGCTCGAATCTCGTTTCGCCGAGGAGCTCGAACGGGCAAAACTCTCGGCCATGAAGGAGCTGGCCTACGGCGCCAGTCACGAGATCAACAACCCGCTGGCCAACATTTCGACCCGGGCTCAGGCGCTGCTCCGCGAGGAGAGCGATCCGGAACGGCGCCGCAAACTGGCGGCCATCAACAGCCAGGCGTTTCGCGCGCACGAAATGATTTCGAGCTTGATGCTGTTTGCCCGACCGCCGCGCATCGATCCGCAGCCCGTCGACCTGGGCAGCTTGATCGCGCAAGTGGTCGGCGAGCTGGCCGAAGAAGCCCGACGGCAGGGGACAACGCTCCACGTCGCGCGGCTCGACGTCCCGCTGGTGATTCACGCAGATCGCGAGCAGCTTTCGGTGGCGATTCATGCATTGGTGGAGAATTCGCTGGAAGCGGTCGCAAGCGGCGGAAGCGTGGAAGTGAGTGCGCGGTCGATGAGGGAGTTTACGCCGGGGTACGGTGGCGCCGCAAAGTGCGCTACGGATGTTGCCAACGGCACCGACTCTCCCGCCTCGCCGCGGTGGGTCGCCGTTGCGGTCAGCGACACGGGTCCCGGCATTGCCGACGAAGTGCGACCCCACTTGTTCGACCCCTTCTATTCGGGCCGCGAAGCCGGGCGCGGCTTAGGTCTGGGATTGGCCCAGTGCTGGAGCATCGTCCAGCAGCACGGCGGCCGCATCGAAGTGAAGAGTCCGCCGCGGCAGGGAGCGACTTTCACGCTGCTGCTGCCCGTAGTGGCCGACATGCCCAAGCGCCGCGAGGAGTTACGCGCGAAGAGCGCATAGCGGCGATTCGCGCCACTTTGTAGACTCAAGCCACCCGACAGGCTGCGCGCCTCTTTCGGCGATGCGCTGCGCGACGCGCCCGCCACCTGCGTTTCGATCCGACGCGGTCTCCAACCCATGCCCGATCATCCCTATGGCCTGTGGAGCCTGGTTCCCCCCTTGGTGGCCATTGTGCTGGCCGTGGCGACGCGGCGCGTGGTTCTGTCCTTGCTTGTCGGCGTGGCGTCCGGGGCGCTGATCCTGGCGCACGGCCATCCGGTGCTTGCGTTGGGCGACATGCTCGAATTGCACCTGTGGAAGACGCTCATTGACGAGGACAGGCTGCGCGTGTTTGCGTTCACCGCCATGATGGGCGCCATGGTGGGAGTGATCAACCGCTCGGGCGGCATGCGGGGGCTGATAACAGCACTCACGCCTCTGGCGCGCGGCCGAATGGGCGGGCAGCTTGTCGCCTGGTTCCTCGGGCTCCTTATCTTTTTCGACGATTACGCAAACACGGTGTTGTTAGGGACCACGCTGCGGCCCGTGTTCGACCGGCTGCGGATCTCGCGCGAAAAGCTGGCGTTCGTCGTCGACGCGACCGCCGCACCCGTGGCGGGTTTGGCACTTGTGTCGACGTGGGTTGCCAACGAGATCATGTTCGTCCAGCAGGGGCTCGATCAGTCGGGCCATAGCGACTGGAATGCGTTCGAGCTCTTCGTGAACACCATTCCGTACCGGTTCTACGTGCTGTGGATGCTGGTTTTCGTGCCGCTGGTGGCCCTGATGCGGCGCGACTTCGGCCCCATGCTGAAGGCCGAGCGGCTAAGTCTTGCTACCGCCGCCCCGCCGGAACTAGCGGGGTCGCCGCGCGACGATACTTTGCGCACCAACAACGAAAGGGCCTCGAACGATCGCACACCGGCGCGGTGGTACAACGCCGTGGTGCCCGTG
The DNA here is from genome assembly GCA_964415245.1 of uncultured Pirellulaceae bacterium. Classification (GTDB taxonomy): domain Bacteria; phylum Planctomycetota; class Planctomycetia; order Pirellulales; family Pirellulaceae; genus CAYQAJ01. The sequence goes on from CAYQAJ010000218.1 coordinate 6,469, forward strand.
GCCATAACCGTAGGGCTCATCGTGTGGTTGCTTTATTCAACGGGCAAAGCTTCTGCGGGGCCCGGCGCGTCGTTACGCGAGATCTTTGGCGACGCTCTTTCGTACTATGCGCTGGTCTGGGGCTCGCTGGGCGGATTGTTGGCAGCCATCGTCATCACGCTGGCGCAGCGGCTGCTCACCGCTCATCAAGTCGCCGAAGCGGCCGGTCAAGGGGCGCGGATGATGCTGCCGGCACTGGTTATTCTGTGGCTCGCTTCGGCGCTTTCCTCGATGGTCGGCGATAAAGAGATTCGCGGTTATGAACCGGCCGCCGAGGCCAAAGTCGAGCCTTCGCAATCGGCCGACGGGTCGGAATCGGCGGGCGGGCCTTCGTCGGTCGTCGAACCGAACTCGACTAGCGAGTCGGCACCCTCCCAGCAAGCAGCGTTCGAGAAGCCGGTCGACCCCTATGCCCATCGAGCGTACCGCATGTACACGGGCAGCTACCTGGCGGCCCTGGTCGGCGAGAGTGTGCCAATCTGGATCTTGCCTACGCTGGTGTTCGTGCTGGCGTCGGTCGTTTCGTTCGCCACCGGGACAAGTTGGGGCACGATGGGCATTCTCATGCCGCTGGTCGTGCCCCTGGCGCTGAACATGCTCAGCGGCCAATCGCTGGCCGAGCCGCACAACCCCATTCTCGTGTGCACCGTGGGCAGCGTGCTGGCCGGGTCGATCTTCGGCGATCACTGCTCGCCCATTTCCGATACGACGGTGCTTTCGTCGCAGTGCAGTGGTTGCCCGCACATGGCCCACGTCAACACGCAGCTCCCCTATGCGCTGGCCGTGGCGGTGGTGACGATTCTATGCGGCACGCTTCCGGTGGGTTTGGGCGTGTCGGTGTGGATCGTCCTTCCGGTGGGAGTGGGCGCGATGGTCGTTATCGTGTGGCTTCTCGGCCGTCCGATCAATTCCGCCCAAGTGCGCGACACCGACGGTTAGCCGCCACACCCTCGGTTAGCCGCGACGCCCTCGGTTAGCCGCGACGCGCAGCGAAGCGCGCAACTCTCCTCGTGTAGGATTTACATGCCGCGCGTGGCTTTTGCGCGCGACCGCCTGCGGCGCCAGCAAACGCACGAATGCACGTTCGCCGCTAGCGTCGCCCGATAAAGCCAGCGCAGTTTGCTCGTTTTGACTCGATGTGCGGCGCAAATCGCACACTGCCGCTGTCTCGCGGGAATCGTTCCCCGCGCTCGACGCTCCGGTCCGCAACATTTTCCGCCGGCCACTTGTCGGCCGGCATGCGGCATGCACAATGAAGATGGATTCAGGGGGGCTTCGAGAACCGAAAAGGACCCGCACCGATGAAGACTACATTCTTTGCCGCGACCCTGCTCGTGGCCTTCGCTTACGCCACCGTGGCAAACGGGCAGATTGTCGTGGAGCAGTACCCGTCCGCTGTGAGCGGCACGCCACGCGTCGTGTACTACGGCTCGACCGACTATATCCCCGCCGACCATGCACCGTCGCTGAGCGATACCGATGCGCCCGCGATGTCGTCCGGCACCCAGGTGGTGTATTCTTCGCCGCCGCAGGTTGTCTATTCACCGACGTCGGAGACCGTCTATTCACCCTCATCGCGGATCGTATACTCGCCCGCGAGTGAAACGGCCTCGGCCGGCCCGTATTACGAAACGACGGGCACGAGCTACATCGTCGGTTCGCCCGTGTATGCCAGCGGCATCAGCCAATGCGGCACGCCCGTCTCGTACTCGGCCTACATGCCGGTGGCCTCAACTCCGTACGTGGCGTACAAACCCATCGTGCCGATTGTCCCCGCGTATCCGAACGCCGTGGTGGGTCGCGGCATCATCGGGCAACCCAAGGCGTACGTGCCGGGACAGCCGCTTCGCAACGCGATTCGCTTCGTCACCCCGTGACGTTACGAAACTCCGCGTTTTCGTAGCTCGCCCACAACCTGCTTCACGATGCGGTCGAGCTGAGCGGGGGAGATGCCGTCGCCCGCGGGGCAACCGCCGACCGGCTCATCGGTGAATCCTTCCGCAGCCAACAGGCACTGAAGCTGATTGGTGAGCTGGGCCAGTTCCATCTGCTGCACGGCGGTCTTGGGCTGCCGTCCCTTGCCCGCGTCGATGCCGCGCAGGCTGAGCGCCGCGCGAAACCCTTCCGGAAATTCGGCCGAGTACAGCATCGCGTCGAACAGCTTGAGCAGCCGGTACTGCAGGTCGACCGCCTCGTCGAGCTTGCGCTCCAGCGCCAGGTCGTACAGTTTGCGCGTAATCTCGGGCACTACGCCGCTGGTGGCGTTGGTGCCGCCGTCGCAGCCGATGAGCAGCATGGGCACCAGCGCGGCGTCCCAGCCCGTAAGAAAGCTGAAGCCCGGACGCAGCGGCCTGACGGCGGCGATCATTCGCATCATGTGCGGCAGGTCGCCCGAAGAGTCTTTGATGGCCACCACTCGTTCGCACTCCTCGGCCAGCCGCTGCACAGTCGGCACGTCGATGGGCG
>CAYQAJ010000219.1:0-8936 GCA_964415245.1 uncultured Pirellulaceae bacterium
GGCATTTTCGCGCCGCAGCAGATCGAATTCGCGCGGCTCAACCTCACGTACACCGTAATGAGCAAACGCAAGCTGCTCGAACTCGTAAAGGAGAAGCGAGTGAGCGGCTGGGACGACCCGCGGATGCCCACCTTGGTCGGCATGCGGCGCCGCGGCTATACGCCCGAAGCGATCCGCACGTTTTGCGACCGCATCGGCGTAACGAAATTCAACAGCACCAGCGAGATCGCAGTGCTCGAACACTGCGTGCGCGAGGACTTGAACCGCCGCGCGGCGCGAGTCATGGGCGTGCTGAAGCCGTTGCGGGTGGTGATCGAAAACTATCCCGAGGGGCAGGTCGAGGAGATGGAAGCGGTCAACAACCCCGAGGACCCGTCGATGGGCACGCGGCAGGTGCCGTTCTCGCGCGTGCTGTACATCGAGCAGGACGATTTCCGCGAGGACCCACCCAAGAAGTACTACCGGCTGGCCCCCGGGCGCGAAGTGCGGCTGCGGTACGCGTATTACGTCACGTGCCGCGAAGCGGTGAAGGACCCCAAAACCGGCGAAGTCGTCGAGCTGCGGTGCACGTACGACCCGGCCACGCGAGGCGGCTCGTCGCCCGATGGCCGCAAGGTGCAGGGCACGATTCACTGGGTGAGCGCCGAACATGCGCTCAAGGCGGAGGTACGGTTGTACGACCACCTGTTTATGAAGGAAGACGCCGACGACGTGCCCCCCGGCAAGGACTACCGCAGCAATCTCAATCCCGAGTCGTTGGTCGTGCTCAAGGACGTGCCCGTGGAACCGAGTCTGCGCGACGCGGCGCCTGACCAGCCGCTGCAGTTCGAGCGGCTGGGCTACTTCTGCGTCGACCGCGTCGACTCGAAGCCCGACAAGCTGGTGTTCAACCGCACGGTCACGCTCCGCGACACGTGGGCCAAAATCGAGCAAAAGGGCAAAAATGTTTAGCCCGGAGCCAACGGCGACGGCGTACTTGAACCATCGCGCACGTCGATCGCATCCCCCACGCGGATGGTGCCGCCCTCGACGATTTGGGCCCGTAGTCCGCCGCGGTTCTTGAGTGCCTGCTCCATTCCCGGCCAGGTGAGTTTTTCGAGGTGCCCGCACGGATGGCACAGCCTCATGCCGCGCAGTACGACGCTTCCGACCGAAAACGTCTTTCCCACCAGGTCGTTGAGACGCACTCCTTCGGTCAGCAGGTTGCGCCGCGTGGAGAGGTGGTTGATGGGGAGCGACGACTCAGTGGCCGCCGCGGCAATGGCCTCGGTTTCGATCAGCGTGACTTCCTGCGACGCCTCACGGCCATTCTTCTGAAATGTTCCCGCCGTCGCGGCATAACGGTCTCCTTGCAGTCCGCTTCCCGGCACTGCTTCGACTTCGTCGACCTCGTGCATCGGCGCGGCCGCTGCCGGTGCGATCGCGATCGCTAATAGTCGACCACTCGTCATTTCGACTTCGCGCTCTTGAATTGAGCTTGCCACCCTCGGTGTATCACGGCCTGTGCCCGTGCCACTCAGCATCCGGCCGAAAGCTGAGAGCTGAAAGATCCCTCCGGCCGCTTGTCTCGACACCGCCGCGGGCGATAATGTTCGCTCATTCTGGGGTGGGACTTGCGCGGGGACAAGCCGGCCATGAAGGTGATCGCTTCGCACAACGGCATGAAGGCGGCGACGGGAGCGTGGGAGCAGCTTGTCAGCGGCGCCTCGCCGCTGGATGCGTGCGTCGAGGGGGTGACGCGCGTCGAGGACGACGAGGCGGAGCTTACGGTCGGCTACGGCGGGCTGCCCAATGCCGAAGGGATGGTCGAGCTCGACGCCGCCGTAATGGACGGCCTCACGCATCGCGGCGCGGGCGTGGCGGCCCTACGCGGCATTCGCCACCCCACGCGCGTGGCGCGGCTATTGATGCAGCAGACCGGGCGCGTGCTGTTGGTGGGCGAAGGGGCGCTTCAGTTCGCGCTGGCCAACGGATTCGTCGAGGAGAATCTACTTACCGAGCGGTCGCGGCAGATGTGGCTCTACTGGAAGCGCACTCGCGGCGACCGGCACGACTGGCTTCCGCCTACGAGCGGTGAATTCGATCTCGACGTCGAAAAATGGTTCGAGCGGCACTTCTACAACACGGCGCCATCGGCCGAAACTTCGCCGCCGAGTCCGAAGGCAACCGCCAAGAGTGCGTCGCCCGCGCCCAAGAAAACTCCGCCGCTCGGTCAGGGGGGAACCGTGCACTGTGCCGTGTTCGGTAGTTCGGGCGACCTGGCCTGCGCCACGAGCACCAGCGGCCACGCCTTCAAGATGCCTGGCCGCGTGGGGGATTCGCCCATTCTCGGGGCCGGGCTGTACGTCGACAACGAGGTCGGCACGTGCGGCAGCATCGGCCACGGCGAGGCGAATCTGGAAAACCTGTCGTCGTTCGCGGCGGTCGAGCTGATGCGCGGCGGCATGTCGCCCGTCGAGGCCGGATTGGAAGTGCTGCGCCGCATCGCCAAAAAAGCCCACCCGCATCACCGCGACGATCAGGGCCGCCCTGCCTTCAACGTGCAGTTGTATCTCTTGGCCCGCGACGGCACGCACGCCGGCGTGGCGATGTGGGGGCCGAAGCAGATCGCGGTGGCCGATGAAGCGGGGGCGCGGCTGGAAGACTGCACGGCGCTGTATACGGCGACCGCGTGAGGCGGGAGAAGACTACCGTGGCGAGGAGAGGAGGCGGACCCACGGACGGCAATCCGTGGGCTTGGCTATTGCTTGTACGACGTGCCGTACGTGCTGTCGTATCCGGCGCCTGATGACGAGCCGCTCGGGTAGCTCGATCCGCTCGAGTAGGTTGACCCGCCGGAGTACGCCGAACCGCTAGAGTAGGGTTGGGTGCTGTAGCCGCCGTAGCTACCGCCGGTTCCGCTGCTGCCGGTGCCATAGGAGGAAGGCTGCGACTGGTCGTATCGCGCGGGCTGAACGCCCGACGAGCTATACGGCTGCGTCTCGGTCGAGGAAGCCTCCCACGGCACCGAGCCGCTACGGCTGGTGCTGCCGGGGCGATAACTGCCGGCTGTTGTGCCGCCCGAAGCCGGCGGTGTCGAGCCGTTGTACGACGAGCCACCGGAGGACGTATTGGGATACGGCGAAGCGCTGTATTTGTCGTTGTTGTCATAGCCGCCGGCCGCACCGCCGCCTGTGCCAGCGCGGCTGTAGGGATCGTTTTGCGTGCCATACGGCGACGTTGCGCCTGGCGAACCGGCGTACGAACCGGAACCGCCCGTACCCAAGTCGTAGTTTCTGCTTCCGCTGTTGGTGCTACCGCCGGAAGCACCGCCGTACGAGCCGCCGGAGCGGTACTCGTCGGGCACGCCGGCCGATCGTGTGTAGTCGGGGTAACTGCCGCTGCCCGAGGAATTGCCGCCCGGCATAACCGGCGAGTAGTAGCCGTCCTGCGCCTGGCCGTACGCCGAGCCAGCCGTTCCGCCGGTCGAGCCGCGTAAACTGGCTGTATCGTTGTAATAGCCGCCACTTCCTCCGCCGGCGGTCGTTCCGCTGACTGGTCGCGTGGGATACGCCGAGTCTCCGTGTGGTGTTACCGGATAGTCGGGCGGGAGATTGCCAGCGACGTTTGACGAGCCATGCGAGTGATCGTCCACAGCGCCGCCTCTCGACGAGTTGGCGGCGAACGATTCCGCACGGTTAGGATTCATGGCGATCGACGGTGGCTTAGGTGCGCCGCGCGACGCGAGCGAATCAGTGCCGTTGCCCTTGCGAGCCCAGGCGGTCAAGCCCATGGGATCCCACAGGGGATTGCTGCTCTTGCCGATCGCGCATCCGCTGGCACTCGCGAGCGTTGCACCCACAAACAGCAGGACTAAGGTAAAGCACGAAGTTGTCGTTCGCATGGCTGAGGCGCCCTTCGATGGGAAGCGTGTCGGCGGCAACTGGCCCGAACCGGCGCGCGAGAGGTTTCGCTTCGGGCTGCGTCCTCCTCCTTGAGGACGTCGTCGTTCGATGGACGGGAACGAATGTGCGACGTGCGGCAAACCGCGATTCGGTTCGGCGCAAGTCGTTGGGGTGAAGCGGGCGGGAATGATAGGAATGGGGGGAGCGGGCGTCAATGGCAGAGAACAGGAGTTTTCAGTTTTCAGTGTTCAGTTGCGGAGGTCGTTAGATGCGGTCACGGGGAAAGCCGACGCTGCCATGCTAGCGGGGCGGTGGCGTCGGGGGCGAACCTTCGCCCTCGTTTGGCCACTCTAAGGGTGTCGGGCGGCGGTGCGGCACTTGGGCGCGAGGGGACGGGAGAACCGCGCGCGCCAATGGCGGATTCGGCGGACCGCAAGTTAGAATGCCTAGCTTTGCCGGCTCGTGCGTGACTTCTCCCCCGCTGCGTCGGGATGCCGCCGTGTTCCGCCATGCCGGTGCGAAGCGCCACGGCAGGCGTCGTTCGGTCACGCCGGTCAGGCCCGACTGTCTTCATCGCCCGCGCGATCGGTCCGTGCTGTAACAACCTTCCCCCTGGATCGGCAACCTTGAAGCGCATCGACCTCGACGACAACCGGCTGGGGCGGTTCACCAACCGGCAGTTGCTGGTCTTGCTCTGGCCGCTCTTTCGCCCACAGTTGGCCCATTTCGCCGGGGCGCTGGGCCTGTTAACGGTGTCGGCTGCGTTGACGGTCGTTGGCCCGCTATTGATTAAGCGGGCCATCGACCACGACATCGCCCTGGCCGACGTGGCGTCGCTACGATGGACGGTGATTGTGTATGTGGCGGTGCAGCTTGGTAACGTCGGTGTGCTGTACTTGATGCGCAACTGGCTGGAGTGGACCGGTCAGAACATGATGGCCGCGCTCCGCAAGCGGCTGTTCGACCATTTGCTCGAGCTGCCCCTTTCGTTTCACGACCGCAACACGCCGGGGCAGTTGTTATCGCGTGTGGAAAGCGACACGCAGGCCCTGCGAATGTTGTTCACCACGACGGCGGTGATGCTGTTGGGCGACGTGCTGTTGTTCGGCGGGATGTTCGTGGCGATGGCCTTTGTGAGCGTGCGATTGACGCTGCTCACCGCGACGGTGATGCCCTTTCTCGTCATTGTGACGCTGGTGTTTCAGCGGCGGATTCACCCGCTGTTCGTGCAGGTCCGCAAGGAGAACTCGGAGATCGCCGGCCGCTTGACCGAGCTGTTGCACGCCATGCCGGTAATTCGAGCGTTCGCGCGGCAGCGGTGGGCCATCAAAGAGCTCATGACCCGCAATCGCCGCAAGTACGACGTGAACGTCCGCGGGCAGTGGCTCATCATCCTGTGGATCAATCTGCTGTTTCTGCTGCAAATGATCTCGCTGGCGCTCATCCTGGGGCTGGGCGGATATTGGGCACTGTTGGGCCTGGTGACCATCGGCACGCTGGTGATGTTCGTGGGCTACGTGCGGCGGTTTTTTGAGCCGCTGCTGCGGCTGTCGGAACAGTTGGCGTTCATCCAGAAGGCGTTTGCCTCGGCCGAGCGGATCTTCGTGTTGCTGCACGAACCGGTGACGATCGTCGATTCGCCTCAACCGGCGCCATGGCCGGGGCTCCAAGAGGGCATCCGGTTCGAGAAAGTCTGGTTCCGCTACCGGGCCGATGGCGATTGGGTGCTGCGCGACGTTTCGCTCGACATTCCGGCCGGCGAGAGCTGGGCGATTGTCGGGCCGACGGGATCGGGCAAGACCACGATGGTCAATCTGCTCTTGCGGCTGTGCGATCCCGAGCGGGGCCGGATCACGATCGACGGCATCGACCTTCGCGATTTGCGCCAAGAGGATTTGCGCCGCCACACGGCGCTTGTGTTGCAAGACATCTATCTCTTTCCCGGAAACCTTCGAGCCAACCTCACGCTGGGAGAAGAGGTCGATGACGCGGTGCTCGCATCGGCTGCCCGAACCGCGCTCGTTGATGGGTTCATTGAACGACTCCCCGGTGGCAACGACGCCGAGCTGGAGGAAGGCGGAAACAACCTCTCGGTGGGTCAGCGACAGCTTCTTTCGTTCACCCGCGCGCTGGTGCGGCAACCTCAGTTGATGGTGCTCGATGAGGCGACCAGCGCGGTCGATCTGGCGACGGAGGCGGCTCTCGGCGAGGCGACGCGCCGCGCTCTCGCCGGGCGCACGGCACTGGTGGTCGCCCATCGCCTGTCGACCATTCGCCATTGCCACGGCATTGTCGTGCTCGAAGGTGGGCGGATCGTGGAGCGCGGAACACACGACGAACTCTTGCAAAACGGCGGGCTGTATCGCTCCCTACACGCCCTGCAGCTCGTTACTCAGGACCATGTTCACCAATAACCTTGCCGGCCGCGTCGGCTGGATGGCCGGCCACTGGAAACCGTACGCTCGCGACGTGGTGCCGCTGTTGGTCCTCACCGGGCTGAATGCGGCCGTGATCGTGCTGTTTCCCTACATCCTCAAACGCATCATCGACGGCATCGTCGAGTCGCTGTCACCCGCCTATCTCGCGGCGAACGTCGGCCTGTTGGTGCTGATTGGCCTGGTTGATTTCGTGCTCTACGCACTGTTGCAGATGACGCGGGCGCGGCTGAACATGCGGTTCGAGTATGGAGTGCGGCTGCGGGCCTTCGAGGGACTACTGCGGATGGCGCCGCGGCGGTTGGCGCGGCTGAGCACCGGCGACTTTGTGACGCGGCTGACCGACGATGTGAACGACAAACTGTCCTGGTACATGTGCTCGGGTATCTTTCGCGTGCTGGAAGCGGGTTCGTTGATCGTTTTCGGCTTGGCGATGATGCTGTGGCTCAGTCCGCGGCTGGCGCTGTACTGCACGGCGCCGCTGCCGATTCTCGTGGGTTTGTTTCTGATCACGTCGCGGGTTCTGTACCGGCGATACGAAGACGTGCAGCAGACGATTTCGCGGCTGAACGGGGCACTCGATAGCGCGTTCAGCGGCGTGCGCGTAGTCAAGGCGTTCGGTGCCGAGGCGTATCAGCGGCAAGTCGTGGCCGACGCGATCGAAGCGCAGCGCCGGGCCGAAGTGCGGGCCGCGCGTTGGCAGATCGTCATTGATTCCCTCTATGGCCAGGTGTGGCAATTGGCCGTGGCGGCCGTGCTGCTGGCGGGCGGTGCGATGGTCATCGCGGGCAATGTCACGCTGGGCGAGATCGTAGCCTTCGAGTCGTACGTGCTGCTGTTGGTGTGGCCCATGTTCGACGTGGGGCAGTTTTTGGTGCGCGGCCGGCTGAGCGCGGTGAGCATCGGACGGCTGACCGAACTGGAAGATGCAGATGCGGAGCCGGCCGCCGTCGATCCCGCGCCGTCGGCCAGGCACGTTCGTTCGCCGGCCCCCGACGACTACTGCGCCGCCCGGCGCGTTGCTGCGTCGCCCGACGTTCGATTCGAGGGCGTCACGTTCGGCTACGACGACGAGCGGTCGGCCGCCCTGACCGACGTTTCCTTCCACGCGAAACCGGGTCGCCTGACGGCGTTGGTGGGACCCGTCGCATCGGGCAAGAGCACCGCGCTGGCCATGGTGCCGCGGATCATCGAACCCGACGAGGGGAGCGTTCTCGTCGCCGGGCGCGACGTACGCGAGTGGGATTCGATTGCACTGCGGCAAAGCATCGGCTATGCGCCGCAGGATGCCCACCTGCTTTCCGGCTCGCTGCGCGACAACATTCGCTTCGGCCGTGCCTGGGTCACCGACGACGACATTGACGCTGCCGTGCATGCGGCCTGTCTGCTCGAACCGGCCAGCGAATGGCCCGAGGGGCTCAATACGGCAATCGGCAGCCGCGGGGCGCGTTTGTCGGGCGGGCAAAAGCACCGCGTATCGCTGTCGCGAGCTCTGGCGGGCCGCCCCAACGTGCTATTGCTGGACGACTGCACCGCGAATCTCGACGCGCAGACCGAGGCGCATCTATGGGAGCGGATTCGCGATTCGTTCGGCGATTGCACAATCCTTTTGGTCACGCATCGGCCTAGAACGTTGCAACAAGCCGACGCGATCGTGGTGCTGGACCTGGGAAACGTCTGCGAAGTGGGGACGTTTCACCAACTCGACCGCCCACACACGCGCTTTCATGCTCTCTACACGCAGTGGAAGCTCGAGGAAGCGTCGGGAGGATAGCCGAGCATCCGTAACATCAAATACGGCCATGAGTTGCGAGCTGCGATGTGGCGGCCGGCCAGGCTCGAGCACGCCGCGAACCGGAACGAAGCTTCTTCCATGTCCCTGAAAAAAATAGTGCAATGTGCTTGACAAACTGGTATGATCTCGGCGCGGTATTGGGGTCGCGATGGCTCTGGTGCTCAGATCGCCGGGTGCGGCGGGAGGTTGCCATGGATGCGAGCGCTCGATTGCTTTTGGCGGTGGGATTGGGGGCCATGTTGTTGGCGGCGGCCGGGTGCTCCAAGACTCGCGCGGACGTTTCCAGTGCGGCATCGCGTGAACTGGCCTACGAGGAGGCAGTCGGATCGCACCGGGTTGAAGTGGCATCGCTCGATGACTTGTACCAGGAGCGATATGACCTGGTCGCGGAATATCGAAACGAACTGGAAGGGCTCGTTCAAGAGAACCAGAAATGGTTTGACGCCGAAAAGAGCAAGGTTGAGGCCGCACGCCAGCGGAGCGAGCAGGAATACCAAGAAAGGAAGGCGGCCTTTCCCGATCGGCATGAACAGCATCGTCATCAGTCGCTCATGAAGCAGGACGCCATTACCGCCACGTACATCCCACGAGTCAAGGAAGTCAACGACAGGATTGACGCGCAATCTAAGCGTGTGGCGGCGACGCAGGCGATGCTCCAGGAGGCGAAGCGCCGCCGCTGATGCCGTTGGCTGATGGCGCGACTTGTCTCTTCCCGTCGACACCGCCGCCGGACGTCGATTCTGCCTCGTTCGGCTCGCCGGTTTCTCTTGATTGTCTTTTTCGCGTGCCTTGTGCCGCGTCACGAGTTGCGCTCGCGAGCCC
>CAYQAJ010000220.1:0-8903 GCA_964415245.1 uncultured Pirellulaceae bacterium
GGGGCAAACCAACAGCTCGTACGGGTTGGTCTTCTTCTGCGGTATGTGAACGCACACCTCGCAGCCGACGCACCGCTCCAGGTCGATTTCGCACCAGCTCTGCACGCCCTTGATGCCCCGGTCGCGCGTCAAGAGCGCGATGCAGTCGACCGGGCACACCTCCAGGCACGATTCACAGCCGGTGCAGTTGTCGGCGTTGATGACGGCCAGCTCTTTCGGCAGCTTTTTACGAGGGCCTTGTTTGGCCATCGGTGATTCCTGTCTTTTCGCTTGGGAAGTCGTTCTTGTCGTTAGGAGCTTATCCAAAAATCGTCTCGGAAAAGGGGACAGGCACATTTTGCTCCGCGGAGCCCGGGAAAGCAGGTCGCAATCCGGCCGCTACGCAAAATGAGCCAGTCCCCGACGGTTTTTGGATACGCTGTGAACGCTCCAATTATAGACCGCTCCGGCCGCACGGCCAACCGGAGTGTGCGCGGCTCACCGCTTGAGAATCTCCCGCAGCGCGCCTTCCAAGTCCGGATATTCGAACTGGTAGCCCGACTTTTGGGCTGCCTCGGGAATGGCCCGTTGCGAGGTCAGCAGTACGTCGCCAAACTCGCCGATCGCGAGGCGGAGCATGAACCCAGGCATGGGAAAGATGGTGGGGCGCTTCAGCACGCAGCCCAGCGTTTTGGTGAACTCGCGGTTGGTGACCGGATTGGGCGCGGTGCCATTGACCGGCCCGCTAACCGATTCGTTCTGGCAAGAGTGCAGGATGATGCCGACCAGATCGTCGATGTGAATCCAGGGCATCCACTGGTGGCCCGATCCGAGTCGCCCGCCCAGTCCCAGGCGAAAGGGCGTAAGCATCTTGGCCAGCGCGCCACCGCCGCTGCCCAGCACGATGCCGACGCGCACCGAGACGACGCGCACGCCAAGATCGCGAGCCTTGGCCGCCTCTTCCTCCCAGCCGATGCAGACGTCGGCCAGAAAGTCGTCGCCGGGCGACGCGGACTCCGTGAGCACTTGGTCGCCGCGCGAACCGTAGTAGCCGACGGCCGAGGCGCTCACCAGCGCGCGTGGTTTCTTTTGGAGCCGCGCAATTCCCTCGACCAGGTGTCTCGTGCCGGCGATACGGCTCTCGCGAATGCGTTTCTTTTTGGCGTCGTTCCACCGCCCGTCGGCGACCGATTCGCCCGCCAGGTGAATCACGCAGTCGACGCCGTCGAACGCTTCGGGCGGAGGAGGACCATCGGCCGCGTGCCACTCGAAGGCCGCTACCTTCCGCGGCGCCACCTCCTCGCGGGCCCGCACGGCATCGCGCGAGAGCACGACGGGATCGTCCAGTCGCGGCAGCAGCCGCATTCCCACAAATCCAGTCGCACCGGTGATTAGGGCACGCATGGTGAAGCTCGTGGAGCGGATCTGCACTCAAACGGGAACGTGTCCATCTATTGTCCAATACTTCTCGCCGGCTTGATAGAATCATCGCGGAAACTAAACCGGCACGTCTATTTCGTCCAGCCGCCCCTCAACCGGATACCGCAACCCCATGGCAGATGTAACCGTGAAAAATCGTGTCGCTCTGGTCACTGGCGCCGGTCGTGGAATCGGCCGGGCTATTGCGCTTCGGCTGGCTGCCGCGGGGGCGCGGGTAGCCGTGACGGCCCGCACGCCTGACCAGCTTGCCGAAGTCGCCTGCGAAATCGGCAACTCGGGCGGGCAGTCGCTTGCCGTGGCCGACGATCTGACCGACCGCGCTGCGCCCCGCCGCATTGTCGACGAAGTGGCCGGCACGTGGGGCCCAATCGAAATCCTCGTCAACAACGCGGGGATAGGCAGCAGCTCCGACCCGCGGCCGCTGGTCGAATTCCGCGACGAGTTCTGGGACCTGACAATGGCCGTCAACGTGACGGCGCCGTACCTGCTCACCAAGCTGGTGTTGCCGGCAATGATGGCTGCGCGTTGGGGGCGGATCATCAACATCGCGTCGATCAACGCCCACATCCCCTCGATGCACGGCGCCGCCTATACCGCCAGCAAGCACGCCGTTGCGGGACTCACCAAGGCGACGGCCCGCGAAGCGATCGAATATGGCATCACCGCCAACGCAATCTGCCCTGGCGTGACGGCGACCGAGATGAACGACAAGCGACTCGAGTACGACGCCCAGCGATTGAGCACCACGTTCGAGCAGCTCGAAACGCAGGCGTCGCTACTGGGCCGGCGCCTGGTGCCCGACGAAATTGCCGCGCTGGCGGCGTTCCTCGCCAGCGACGACGCTCGCGCCATCAACGGCCAACTCATCAACGTCTGCGGCGGCATGGTGATGGCGTAGGGGAAAGCGGAGTTCGAATGCAAAGTGCAGAATGCAGAGTGAGTCGAGAGTTGAACGTCGAGATGTGAAAGCTAGTCAAGCCGTTCCCCAATCTCTAACGCCGCTCTTCATTCTGCACTCTGCACTCAAGCCGCCTCCTCACGGCGCTTTAACGTCGACCTCCACGCGGCACTCGCGGGCGAAGGCCTTTTCGTCGAGCGCGAGTCCGAAGCCTGGTGCATCGGGCACGGTAGCGCGGCCTTCCTTGATCGAATAGCCGTCGGCCTTCAGGACGCCGGTCGAGAGCGGGTCGTGCTCGGCGCCGTAGAAGTTTTCGATAGCGCGGCCCACATGTAATTGCATGTAGTAGCCGACCAGCGAACCCCAGTTGTGCGGCGCGACTTGCAAGCCCTGTTCGGCGGCCCAGGCGGCTTCCGTCAGGATTCCCTCGATGCCGAAGTGATTCATGTCGCCCTGATACACGTCGATCGCTTTCGCTTCGATAAACGGCTTGAAAACGTCGAGCTGGCCTTGCGTTTCGCCGTCAGCCAGAAGCGTGTCCCAGTCCTTCTCGCGGAAGAACCGCTTGAACTGGAGGCACTCCTCGACCGTTTCGGGAAACATTTCCTCGGCGAAGGCGATCTTCTGCTTGCCCGCCCGCTCGAAGAACCGTTTGGCGCCCTCCAGGTCGTAGCCGTTGTTGGCGTCGACGCCCAGCAGAATTTCGGGGCCGGCGTGTTCGCGAATCGATTCGACCACCGCCACGTCGCGGTCGTCGCCGGCGGCGCGCTCCATCCACTTGTTCCCGCGGCCGATTTTGATTTTGTATGCCCGATGGCCTAGATCGCGTCCCATGTCGATCTCTTCGCGGAAGCGGTCTTGCCAGTGGTCGGCGTACTGCGGCAAGAGATCGGCGAAGTAGATCGAGCCGTCGTACACGGGCACGCGCTCCGGGCCGGCGCCGCCGAGCAGCGCGTACACGGGCTTCTTGAGCACTTTGCCCACGAGGTCCCACAGCGGCATCGTGCCCGCGCCCAGCGGCCCGTCCATGCGTCGTTCGTCGTCGCGGTACAGGTCGAATGGGTTCTGGCCCAGGAGCGACGCGACTTCCTTCTCGCCCGCGCGGCAGTTGCCCAGGCCTTCGATGCCGGTGTTGGTATACAGTCGCACCATGCGATCGGCCGAAGTGTCGCCGTGTACGTCGAGCCGCGCATTCTTGCCGGCGACCTTGCTGCGCTTCAGCGGCAGGCGGAAAGCGACGGCCCGGGTGATCTTGAGGTCGGGCGCCGCATCGGCCGCTTCGGCCAGCCGGGCCAACAGAATCGCAGTCGATGCGCCGAGCAAGAATTCACGCCGGTCGATCATGGTGCTGGTTCCTTTTGCCTTCGACCTTCGCCAAACTCGAATTCAATCGCCAGTTCACAGCACGGCCCAGGGCGGCAAACCGCACGCCCTGGGCCGTGACTCATTGTAACTGCCGAAAACAAACGATTCGCTGTTGTGACGTTCTTCGCGGCAGGATCATCGCAACGCGAGCGGATCCGCGACCTTCTGCCTCTCGAAGAACCATACCCAGCCGAGGTATTCCGTGCGGACAGGCTGGAACCGCGTCAGCTTCTTTTGCACCTCAGTGAGCTGCTTCAGAACCTCCTGCTGCTCCTTTTCGAGCTTCTTCGGCAACTGACCCGAGTCAGCCGCATCGCTTGGGTCGGCCGCTTGTGCTTTCTGCGCCCGCTCGTAGATTTCGCGGTAGCGCGCGATGAGCGCATCGTACTCTTTGCGGACCGCCGCTTCGGTGGCCTTTTCCTCGTCGGTCACCTCGGGATTGCGGACGCTCTGGTAGCCGAAGTCGCCGACCAATAGATCGAGCAGGCCGTCGCCGTTGTAATCGACCACGCAAACCTTGGTCCGACTGCCGCATGCGGGTGGCACCTCCTCGCCATCGCGCACGGTTTGCGTATTGGTGCGCGCCACCAGAGTGCGGCCCTCGGCCAGCACGGGTGGGCCTTCCTCGGCGGTATTGCGGAACCACACGACGCTCCCATCGCCCGAGCCCACGACCAGATCGGGCCGGCCGTCGCCGTCCCAATCGGCTACGACGGGTCCCGCGTCGCCGCCGACGCGAATCGGCTCGCCGCCAGCCGACAGTGGCTCGCTCTTGCCGAAGCTGGGTTTGTCGCTCGACCCCTCGTTGGGCACGAGGAACACGTTTCCCGCGATGTCGCCCACCAACAGGTCCAGATCGCCGTCACCTTCCCAATCGGCCGCGTACACGACCGAAGCGGAGCCGAGCTTGATCGCGCCAGCGTCGGCGTCGAGGATTTTCTTGCCCTTGGCGAACGTGCCGTCGGATTGGCGGCGGAAGAAGTAGAGTTCGCCGGGCCACGAACCGGAGAGTACGTCAATCAGGCCGTCGCTATCGAAGTCCACCAACTGTGGACTGAAGCCCACGCATCACCCAGAGGGCACGGTGCCCAACTCCCCCCCCGCCTCGAACCAGGCGAACTCGCCGAACTTGGGCTCGGCATCGGTTCCCAGGTTGCGATACACGCGCAACTTGCCTTCGCCGAACTGACCCACCAGCAGATCGCGCACTTTGTCGCCGTCGAAGTCGGCGTAAAAGGGCGCGGCATGACCGATGTCGACGTTGATCGGCTCTCCTCCCGCTTCGATGCGCACGGGCGCGGCGAGCTCGCCCGTCGTGTCGCCCCGCGCGACGCCGACGGCCAGCAGCATTGCCGTGGCCACTGCCACGATCGCGATACAGCGCATGGCTCCCCTACTTTGTAAAAAGTTGCTTCCCGTTTCCCGAGCCCCAAGCCCGCGCCGGCCGATGTCGCGCCCTGCAAGAGGTGCGACAGGCCGCCAGCGGGGTAGTCTACCCGATGTGGTCACGCCGACGCGAATCATTACGGAAAAACACTGACGGAAACGACTTTATTCTGACACTGGCGCCAGCTTGATGCACACCACCCGAGGCTGGCACAGTTCGCGAAGCTGGGCGTCGAGCTCGGCCGCCTCGGGATGATCGGCGGCGGCGTGGCCGTCTTCGCCCGCGGAGATGCGGCGACGCCAATCGTCGTAGATAAGACGGCTGCGCCGCTTGACCAATTCCAGCACTTGCCGGGATCGCTCGGTGGGGGGGAATTTTTCGACCAGCGCGAGGTTCACGCCTTCGGCCAACTGTTCGCGGCTGAAGCGGCCGAGCGATACGCCGTCGGCCGACATTTCGTACTTGGCGGCCGTCAGAGCGGTCACTACCAATCGATAATCGTTCAACCGGCGCGACACTTCTTCCAGCGCGATGGATTCGGGGTCCCACGCGGGATCCATGGGCATGGGGATCGGCGCCTTCCAGGTGATGGAAATCGAGTCACCCATCACCGATACATCGGCGGTCTGGTCGCCTTCGGCCTTGCCGCGCTTCGCGTCGACCCGCAGCACGGCCACCTCGGCCGGCGCGTTCCACGCCAGCAGAATCTGCTGCGCCATGAGCCAGTGGCCCGTTTCGTTGGGGTGCACGGCGTCGGGGGAGAAGAAGTAACTGGCCAGCTTCGTGCGGCGCCGCATCAAGTGCTCGTTCATGGGCCTGTGTAGGTCGACGACCGATACGTTCTCCTCGCGCAGGTCCAGCAGCCAGCGGCTATAGCGGTCCAGCACGTTGTCGTAGTCGACGGCCGGAAACTTATAGCCGAACGTCTTGGCGCGCGGATCGGATACTTGCCGCCGGTACGGATCGAACGGCGGCGGCGTGGCGATCACCAGGCGGCACCCGGTCTTGGCGGCCCAGTCGATGAGCGTGCGGTACCCGGCCTGAAACTTTTCGAATCGCTCCTGGTCGAACGGATAGTAATTTCCGTCGTTCATGCCGAAGCACGAGATCAGCACGTCGGGCTTCCAGGCGTCGACATCGCGCACGTAGCGCTTCAGCGCGTGCGGGCGAGGCGGATCGTGGTCGGGCTCGCTGGTGCCCGAAACCGTTTCGCTGCTGATGCCGTGGTTGATAACGTCGAACCGCTGTTCGGGGAAACGCGTGCGGAGGAAAGCGTCAACGTATACGACGTACGTGCCGTTTTGCGTGATGCTGTCGCCGAAGAACACGACTCGCTCGCCGCCGTGCAGCGTGAACTCGGCGGCATGGAGCCGCGCGGCGCACAACACGACGGCCGCGAAAAACGCGGCGCAAATGATTGACACTATCCGGCGAGAACTCGACTTGTCGTGCATGATGTTGCCGTCTGCTTTATGGTTTCTTTTCGAGCATGCCCAGGCCCTTCATCCACGCGGCGCACGCTTCGGGCCACGCCGAAGCGCCGGGCACGTTGGCTCCCAGTCCGATCCCGTGGCGTCCCTGCCGGTAAACATGCAGTTCGGCCGGCACCTTGTTCTGCCGCAGCGCCAGGTAAAACTCTACGCTGTTCTCGGCCGGGACCGCGGTATCCTCGTCGGTCGACCAAAGGAACGTGGGGGGCGTCTCGGGCGTGACCTGTTTTTCATTCGACAGGCTGCGGACCAGCTCCGGGTCGGCGTCCTTCCCCAGCAAGTTTTCCTGCGAGCCGCGATGCGTGTACGGTTCATCGAAGGCGATCACCGCGTAACAGAGCACGGCGAAGTCGGGGCGGCAGCTTACGCGCTCGATGGGGTCGTCGGCGTCCGCGCGGCCCTTGTCGAAGTGCGTGTCGGCCGTCGACGCCAAGTGCCCACCCGCCGAAAAGCCCAACACGCCGATGCGCTTGGGGTCGACACCGAACTCATCGGCCCGGGCCCGCACGGTGCGAAGGGCCCGCTGCACGTCCTGCATGGGCGCCGGGTGGCCGTATCCCTTGCCGCGATGACGATAGTCGCAGATGAAGCCGGCGACGCCCAGCGAGTTGAGCCAACGGGCGATGTCGTGCCCCTCGTGGCCCATGGCGAGTCCTCCGTATCCTCCGCCGGGACAAATGACGATGGCTGCCCCGTTTGCTTTCTCGCGATCGGGCAGGTAGATGATGAGCTTGGGCTTATCTTTTTCCTCGTCGCCCAATGCGCCGGGTGCGCCGTCGGGCCAGAGCAGCTCTTCGGTCGGTTCGGCGGCTCGGCAGATGCCCGGTGAGATGAGGATCGCGGCTAACCACGAAAGCGCGGCAAGCCGCACGGCGTTATGAGAGGCTTGCATCACGTGTGCCTTGTGCTTGGCGTAGGTGAATCGATGGTGCGAACTGGTGCGCAGCGTCGGTCACCATGCTAACCTGCCAAGCGGGGTGGCTCAATCGTTGGACGTGAACGCCGTTGACGCTGTCGCGATGCCGCGAAGCTCGTTCCCAGCGGTCCAATCAGGGCTTGATTTTCGCGTGCCCCGGCCGCCTAATCAAAAAACCATTCCCTTGCCAGGAGAAGCCCCGATGGTGACCGATCTTTCTCGCGTCCACCAGCCGCTTGGTGCCCTGTTCACGCTTCCCAGCAGCCGTGCCGAGTGGGACAAGTATCGCCTCACTTCTGAACAGGTTGCGTTCTTTCACGAGAACGGCTACCTGCCCAAGGTGCGGATTCTGACCGACGAGCAGGTCGAAAAACTGCGGACTGAGCTGGCCGATTTTTTTCAGCCGGATCACCAGGGGCACGAGCTGTGGTACGAGTACCACACCAACGAATCGACCAAGCCCGACACGGTGCTGTTCCACGCGCTCGGCGCATGGAGAATCACGCCCGGGTTTCACGATGCGCTGTGGCACCCCGGGTTCACCGTGCCGGCCAGCCAGTTGCTCGGCGGCGCCGTTCGCTTCTGGCACGATCAGTTGTTCTGCAAGCCCGCGCGGCACGGCGGCGTGGTGGCCTGGCACCAGGACTATTCGTACTGGACGCGCACCGTGCCCATGTCGCACCTCACCTGCTGGATCGCCCTGGACGAGAGCACGCGCGAAAACGGCTGCGTGCATTACGTGCCGGGAAGCCACCGGTGGGAACTGCTCCCCGTCACCGGGCTGGCCGGCGACATGGCCGCCATTCGCAAGGTGCTCTCCGACGAGCAATGGACGCAGTTCAACAAGCCGGCCGTGATCGAGCTGGCCCCCGGCGAGGCCACGTTTCATCATCCGCTGATGGTACACGGCAGCTTCGAGAACCGCATCGATCGCCCGCGCCGCGCGACGGTCATCAACGCCTTTCGCGACGGCGTAAAAAGCGCCTCCGACACGCCGCTGCTTCAAGGCGTCCCGCCAATCCCGGTCGGTCAACCGATGGACGGGCAATTCTTTCCGCTGCTGTTCGACCCGGCACGAATCAGGTGACCGCGACGCAAGTCCATGTGCATTCAGGTAGAATACAGCGGGGAAAGGAGGTGGGCCATGAATTCGATCAAAGCCGTGTGGAAGAATGGCCAGATTGTTCCCGCCGAGCCGGTCGATTGGCCGGAGGGTTGCGAGCTGCTGGTGGAGCCTCTCGATTTGAACGGCGAAAAAATCGGCCTGACTGAAGAGGATTGGAAGGACGATGCGGCATCCGTTGCTGCTTGGATCGAGGCCGTTAACAAGATCGAGCCGATGATTTGGGCGGAGGGGGAGCAAGAAGAGTATGAGCGATACCGCAAAGAATTCCGCGACTTCAATATCGAGGCGGTTCGGAAGCAAAT
>CAYQAJ010000221.1:0-8877 GCA_964415245.1 uncultured Pirellulaceae bacterium
GCGGCCGCTTCCGCCCACATTGTTGCGAGTGTGGATCTTCGCCTGAGCCGCAAAGCCGGTCGCCGTGGTGCCGATTTCCTTCTGGCAATCGACGGCGATCCGCATGGCCTTGCTCTGGGGATCGAACTCGACGAGGTAGGCGTCGACGCCGTACTTGGCCGCGCCGATATAGAGGTGCCCATTGTGCCCCTCGATGATCGAAAAATACCCGCTCCCCTGATTCGTCGTCTCCTTGGGAATGGCGTAGGCGGTCGACCAGAGCCAAGCGGGCTCGGCGGCGGAGCAGTCATGCGGCGAAGCGAGCGCGACGAACATCAGCGCGAAAAGAGGAACCCATCGCCTGAATCGCGAAGTTAGACGCACGATAGCCGCTGATCGCATGAGCTGAACTCCCTCTATGTCTTGATCGCGAAAGCGTGAAAGTACGAAAGCGCGAAAGAGTTTTCAGTTTTCAGTCCGGCACCGGTGTGATTCGCTCGCTGGTCACTCGCGGCCAGCCGTCGTCGGTCCAATCGATCTCACGGATCGCCAGCGCCGAGCGGCCGTTGCGGTTGCGGTCGTAATAGTGGTAGCTCATCAGGTACTGCCCGCCGTCGCGAAAGATGGCCGGATGGCCAGGCCCGATAAACTCCTCCTCGGTGTCTAGCACCAGCGTGCCGCCGCCGTCCTTCATGTCGATGCCGTCTTTGTCCAGGTACGGCCCGGTGATTTCGCGGCTTCGGCCGACGCGCACGTTGTACGTGCTCCGCACTCCGCGGCAGCACCAACCCCAGTTGAGAAAGAGATAGTAGAAGCCGTCGCGCTCGCAGATGACGGCCGCTTCGATCTGTTCCTTGTGGGCGAGCTGGTGGATCGGCGAATCGGGGGCAATGCGCTTACCGGTTTCCCCGTCGAGCTCGACGAGCTGGATGCCGCTCCAGAACGAGCCGAACGCCATCCACAGCTTGCCGTCGCCGGTGCGGACGATGCCCGGGTCGATAGCGTTGTACTCGCTCCCCTCCGTGGACTGAATCACGATTCCCTGGTCGGTCCAGCCGTATGCCGGGTCGTCGGGGTCGAGAGTGGGGCTCGAAGCCAGCGCGATGGCCGACGTCTTCTTGCCGAACGCCGACACCGAGTAGTAGACGAGAAAGCGGTCGCCCAAATGAACCACGTCGGGCGCCCAGAAATACCCCCGCTGCGAGGGAACCACGTCGGTGATCCACTTGGGCGGGTCGGTGAACACGGGCGGGCCCGGCTGCCAATGAACGAGGTCTTTCGACCGCAGAGAACTGACGCCGCGGCCGGTGGTGAAGATCCAGTACTCGTCCTTGTCCTTGACGATGGTCGAGGGATCATGCACCCGCGGCTCACGGCGGGGGCGCGGCGGAATGTCGTCGCCGGGCTGCGGTTGAGCTTCGGCTTGCGGATGTGCTTGGGGTTCTGGCTGTGGCTGCGCCTGGGGAGTCTCTTGTGTCGGCGCCACCTTGGCAAAAACGACGAGAAGCGTGGCGACCAGAATCGCCGCGCTACAACTGAATCGATTCATTCCGCGCTCCCTTCCTGCCGTCGTTCGGCCCTACTTACGCCTGCTCTCCTGTTTCTCCCTCTCGGCGGCCCACCTCCGCAGGCTCCCCCCGTTATACGAACGATCAACTACCCGCCGCAAGCAATTCGTGGGACTTCCGCCACGTTACGCATGTTGGATACCTTACTTGGCGTACGCGCTCCGCGTGAGTTAGCATGGAGTGTCAGCAGGCGGCACGGAGCAGGCAAGGCATCGGTGCTGATTACTCGGCGCGCGGCGCGACGGTGCGGCGATTCATGCCGGCTGTTCGGTGCGTCGCCGCCTTTCCCACGCGAAGAATCCGCCCATGCCGTCGGCCGCTGATGCCAACGCTGTCGCCCGCAAGATCGTCGCCAACGTCGAGCAGGCGATTGTCGGCAAGCGGCAGCAGATCATTCTGTCGCTGGTGGCGTGGTTCTGCGAGGGGCACATCCTCTTGGAAGACGTACCCGGCGTGGCCAAAACCATGCTGGCCCGGGCGCTGGCGGCGAGCGTGGGCTCGGCGTTCAAGCGCATTCAGTGCACGCCCGACTTGTTGCCTTCGGACGTGACCGGCTCGTCGGTGTTCAACCAGAAGACGAGCGAATTCGAGTTCCGCCCGGGCCCCATTTTCGCCCAGATCGTGCTGGCCGACGAAATCAACCGCACCACGCCCCGCACGCAGGCGGCGCTGTTGGAGGCGATGGCCGAGAGCCGCGTCACCGTCGACGGCGTGACGCACCGCCTCGAACCGCCGTTTCTGGTCATCGCCACACAGAATCCGATCGACCACGAGGGGACGTTCCCGCTGCCCGAAGCCCAGATCGACCGCTTTCTGATGCGGTTCAGTCTCGGCTACCCCAGTATGGAAGAGGAGATGAAGATGCTCGACATGCTCCGGCTCGCGCATCCGCTCGACTCGCTCAAACCCGTGGCCACGGCCGCGGAATTGGTGGCGTGTCAGCAGGCGGTGCGGCAGGTGCACGTCGATGACAAAGTGCGGGCGTACATGTTGCAGATCGTGCATGACACGCGGCACCACGAAGACCTGGCACTCGGCGGCAGCCCGCGGGCATCGCTGGCGATGTTTCGCGCCAGCCAGGCGATGGCGGCGGTGATGGGGCGGTCGTTCGTGCAGCCCGACGACGTGAAGCGCGTGGCCGGCCCGGTGCTCACGCATCGGTTAGTGCTCAAGCCGGAAAGCCGCTTGCGCAAAGTGACGGCCGCTTCGGTGGTGGACGAAGTGGTGGCCGAAATCGCGGTGCCGACGCTTTCGCAAGAGCCAGCACGGAAATGAATGGACTGTGGTTTGCCGCTGGCTCTGCCAGTGGCACACGGACACGCTGCCTGCCAGCAACTGACCACGGACAACTGACAACGGACCGCAAATCAACGCTGCCAAACTCGTGCGCGCCGATCGTTCCTCATGAAATGGCTCCTGGCCACGCTGCTGATTCTCATCATCGCCCTGGTGTTTAACCTGGGGCTGGTGGCGTACGCCATGTATGCGCTGTTGGGGGCGCTGTTGGTGAGCCGACTCTTGACCCGCACTTGGGCCGGAAACCTCACGGCCGAACGACAATGCAACGCGCTCACGGCCAATGTCGGCCAGACGGTCGCCGTCACGGTGCGAATCAAGAACAACGGCTGGCTTCCCATTCCGTGGTTCTTGTGGCACGACGCGCTTCCGGGGCGAGCGCTCATGTTCAATCCGCCGGCACTAAAAATCTCGGGCTGCCGCATCGGCGTCGCGATGCTTCGCGGCGGAGCGACCCAGAACGCCCTGTATCAGCTCACCTGCAATCGCCGCGGCTATTACCAGATTGGCCCGGTGGTCGTGGAGACGGGCGACCTGTTTGGGCTGCACCGGCGGTTTCGCGTGATGGGGGAACCGCAATTCCTGCTCGTGTATCCGCCAGTGGTGCCGCTGGAAGGATACAGCATCGCCTCGCGCCGCCCGGTGGGCGAAGTGCGAATGACCTACCGCCTGTTCGAGGATCCGACGCGCATCGCGGGCATTCGCTTCTATCAGCCCGGCGATCCGCTGCGGCGCGTTCACTGGCGGGCGACCGCGCGAACCGGCCGATTGCACAGCAAGGTGTACGAACCGACGACGGTGGCGGGAGCCACGATCCTGCTCGACTTTCACCAGCAAAGCCATCCGCCGCACAACGAGCCGCATTGCAGCGAGTTGGCCGTGGTGGCCGCCGCATCGATAGCCGGCGCGGTACACCAGATGGGTCAACAGGTGGGGCTGGTCACCAATGGCCGCGACGCGGTCGACCGCATCCGCCAGGAAGGATGGGCCGGCCAGGCCCGTTCGCGCGAGACGGCGCTGGAGGCGGTCGCCATGCGCGCCAAAAGCGACCGCCTGCAACCGGTCATCGTGCCGACGCGACATTCGCCCGACCAGCTTTTGCGGATCGTCGAGACGCTGGCGCGAGTCGAGCTGACCGACGGGCTGACGCTCGAACAGCTCATCGCGGAAACGGAAAGCCGACTGCCGCGGAGCGCCACGGTGGTGGCGATTCTGGCGTCCGTGCCGCGCGAAACCGTGCTGGCCCTCGACAACCTGCGCCGCGGCGGTTACGCGGTGACGGCAGTGCTGAACGTACACGACGAAGTCGCCTTCGCTGACACGGCAGTGCCGCTGGTGGCCTGCGGCATCGACGTATTGCACCTGAAATCACCGGAAACGGTTGCTGCACTTTGCCGAAGATTCGTGCTACGCTGAAGGGCGCGTATTACGTTTCCGGCGATACTCTGAGGTAGACGCCAAAGAAGACCGTCAACCACGCTGAATCAAGTGTTCAGTTTTCAGTGTTCAGTTTTCAGTCGGCGAAGAGAACGCTACGGACGACTGACAGGCCGCCGAATCCGTTTGGGCATTAGTCATTAGGAATTTCTTAGTCATTAGACATTAGTCATTAGTCATTCCCCCCGCATGTCCCGCCCTCGCCCCACACTGTCCGACGCGGTGATCGTCGCCATCAGCCCGGCGCTCATCATGGCGCTGGTGGGTAGCCTCGTGTTTTTTCTGGCCGAGGCGTTTGGTCACAGCGAACATCCAGCCCGGCTGAACTTCATCTGCTTCCTGTTCGTGATGGCGAGCGTGTGCATCGGCCGCATCTCGATTGAAGAGGGGGGCGGTCGGGCCACGATGTTTGCCTTGCCGCTGGCCGCTGTCACGGTGCTGGCCGTGTGGCAGTTCGTCGCGTTCACGGGTCCGCTGGCTCAGTTTGGGGCGCTGGTCGGCGTCGCATTTGTCGCGCTCATCATGTGGTCGTCGTACAAGCTGACGTGGGACTGCACGGTGGTTGAGGACTGGCAGCAGGCGTCGAACGAGGGAATCCTGCAGTCGCTCGGTCTCGACGAGCCGCCGTCGGAGATTCAGCAGACCGCGAGACACGGACGGGCCAGCGAGGAATCGCGCGCGACGTCGGCGGGAGACGTGGAACGAACTGTGGCAGATCCATCGGAGCGCGCTGGCCGCAAGCGAAGAACATACTGGTGGGATGTGCTTTTGGGGAGGAGCAAGAAGCCCAAGGTGCCGGGCAGGTGGGTCGTGTACTTCTCGCTGGCCGCGATTCCGCTGTACGGCATCGGGCAGATGGCGATTCCCGCCTCCGACCAGGCCGGCCGGCGATACGCCTTTTTGCTGTTGTGCGTCTACGTCGCCAGCGGTTTGGCGTTGTTGGTGACGACGAGCTTTCTGGGCGTGCGGCGGTACCTGCGGCAGCGGCGGGTCGAGATGCCGGCAGCGATCACGCGCACCTGGCTCATCACCGGCGGCGTGCTGATTGTGGCCTTGATGTTCGCGGCGTGGCTGTTGCCGCGGCCGGGCGGCTCGGAGTACTCGGTAACCGACCTCGCGCCGTTCGAGAAGAAGCCGCGGCAAGCGTCGCCTTATGCAGTCGGTTCGGACGGAGAGCAAAGCGGTGGCGGGAGGAGCAGTTCGAGCCAGTCGAAAGATGGAAGTGCCGGAACGTCGTCCGGAAGCGGCTCGCAAAAGGGGAAGTCGGGAGATCAGTCGGGTTCCTCGGCATCGAAGACCGGCTCATCGGGTAAGTCGGGCGACAGTTCGGGCCAGAGCTCGCAAGGCCAGCAGAACTCAAGCGGTTCGGGCGGCGATCGTTCCAACAACCAAAGCGGCGATAAACAAGGCAGCAGTGGACAAAGCGACAAGAGTGGGCAGAGCGGAGCCAACCAGAGCGGCACGAATGACAAGAACGGCAGCAACACGGATAGCAATCGCTCCCAAGGTGAACAGGGAAACGACTCGCGCGACGGCAATCAGAACAGCGGTGGTAGTCAACGGACGAACGGACAGCGCTCCGGCCCGCCACCCGCCAGTGGTTCGCAAGGGAGTGGGAAACGGCAGCAATCGACCAGCGGCCCGCAGCGCTCGAACGCCCAAGGCTCGCGATCCAATCCGTCGCAGAACAATTCGTCGTCGGGTAAACAGCGCAGCTTGTCGACGAGCAGTCAATCGTCGCGCAATTCGTGGTCGCCGAGCCAGATGTTCTCGGGGATCGCGCCGTGGCTGGCGGTGGCGATCAAGTGGCTCTTCTATCTGGTGCTGTTGGCGATCGCCGTGTATGCGGCTTGGCGGTGGCGAAGAGAACTCAAGCGCGAGCTATCGAAGCTGTGGGCAGAATTCAAGAAACTGCTGGCCAAGCTTCGCGGACTGTGGGCCCGACTGTGGAACCGCGAGAAACCCGCGCCTGCCAGCGCACCAGAGCAGACACAAGAAGGACGAGCGCCGCCGCGTCCGTTCGCCTCGTTTGCCGATCCATTCGCCAGCGGCACGGCATCGTCGCTTTCGCCCGAGGAGCTGGTGCAGTACAGCTTCGAAGCGCTCGAAGCCTGGGGACGCGAAAACGATTGCCCGCGCTCGCCCGAACAAACGCCGTACGAATACTCGACGCAGATTGCGCGCCGCGAACAGTCGCTCTCCGGCGCGGCGCGCGACCTGGCCGAAGTGTATTCCATCACGGCCTATGCGGGAGCATCGCTGGTGCCGGCGTCGGTCGATCGGCTGCGCGGCTTCTGGCAACAATTGACGAGCGCGGCGACGGCGCCGTGATCGGGCGCGCGTTGCCGCAAGTCTAATTGGTTGCGCGCACGACAACACAGGGACACCAGCCAACCCGACGCTCCCGCGCTCGCCGCGTTACTGCGGTGAGTTGCCGGAGACGGTCGGCGAGTTGGCGGCCTGTTCCTTGCGCTGAATGGCTTCGTACACCTCTTGTCGATGGACCGCGATGTGCGCCGGGGCTTCGATACCCAGCCGCACCTTGTCGCCGCGCACGTCGACAATAGTGACAACGATGTCGTCGCCGATGACGATCTGCTGTTCGCGACGTCGAGAAAGTACGAGCATCCGACTTCCTTAATTCGGACGAGTGGGCCGGAAGATGAGCGGCCCGTGGAAGATCCCTTACCCGCGGCAATTATTGCGGGCCTGGCTGCGCAAGTTCGTGGGAAAGGGGCTGCGGCAAGCCCTGAGAAGCATACCACCCTAGGGAGGGGGTGCACGGCGGCCGCGGCGGGGGTGTCGCTAGGCGTTGTCGGCTCGCGACTTACGTACGGCCGGCTGTGGCACGTAGCTCCCCTGGCCCGCTAAGCTATGGTGACGAACCGATGTGGAAACCTTGATCCGAGCCGGACAGGACATCTTGGTGGATAATACTTGCCGGCGCGGCGGGCAAGTATCATCATCAGCCCCGGCAGGTCCCGTCTGCCGGACGGGACCTGCTAAAAAGTTGTGGCCGGTCTCCCGACCGTGCCACACGTTCGGACCGCAGGTCTCAAGTGTGGAGACCTGCGGTCGACCGCTTCGGCGGGGTCGGGAAACCCACGCCGAACAAGGGAGACCCACGCCGAACTGGGGTGGCCCGGGCCGGACAATGAGGTCCCGCTCGGCAAGCGAGACCTACAAGAGCACATCCATCATGAACGCGCGACACGCTCTCAAGATCGCCATTGTTTTCGGCGCGCTTCTCTGCGCCGTCGCCCACGCGCGCGCCGCGTGCCCCGACGCCAAGCCGCGCGAGCACATTCCCGAGCGGCTGGTCGTGCTCACATTCGACGACTCGGTGAAATCGCACTTCACAGTGGTGCGGCCGATCCTCAAGAAGTACAAGTTCGGCGCCACGTTCTTCATCACCGAGGGGTTCGATTTTCCTACCAACAAAGACGACTACATGACGTGGGACCAGATCGCCCAACTCGACAAGGACGGCTTCGAGATCGGCAACCACACCCGCGATCATCTCCCCCTCACCAAGGACAATCTCGACAAGATCGAAGATCAGCTCACGGCCATCAACGTGCGCTGCCGCGAGCACGGAATTCCGCCCACGGTCACGCTGGCCTATCCCGGCAATGGCTGGGACGAAGGAGCATTCGAAATCCTGCACCGGCACGGCATCCGTTTCGCGCGGCGCGGTGGAGCGCCCGAGCGCCCGTACGAGTCGGGCCAAGGATTTGCCTACGAGCCGGGGCTCGATCATCCGCTACTCGTTCCATCGGCAGGCGATGCCCGGCCTGATTGGGAGCTTAAGGACTTTGTCGCCGCCGTGGAGCAGGCCCGCTATGGACGCATCGCCGTGTTGCAGTTTCACGGCGCGCCCGATCGGGCCCATCCCTGGGTGAACACGCCGCCCGAGAAGTTCGAAGCGTACATGAAATACCTGGCCGATCACGACTACCAGGTGATCGCGATGCGCGATCTGGAAAAGTACGTCGACCCCGCCGTGGCACCGAACGATCCCCGCGGCGTGATGGAAGATCGCAAGCGGGCGATCGAGCGCGGCACGTCGCTCGATAACTTCCGTGGGCCGCGCGACGAGACCGACCTGCGGTACTGGCTCGAGAACATGACGGTGCACCGCTTCACGCCGGTCGAAATGTCGGCCGCCACAGGTCTTTCGGCCGACGAAGTCGTCGCCGCGCTCAAGCGGCTGGCAATCGCGCCCGATGAGCGCCCGAAACGAGGCGCCGATGCGCCGCTGTTGGTGCTTCCCTATCCCGGCGGGCGCCATCCGCGCATCGGCTTTCAGGACGGCGCGATCCGTCCGCGCCGCGAAACGAAGATGAGCGTATTCATGCCGTGGGAAGATGGCGGATATGTGGTGCTCGACGTGCCCGAAGCGATATGGTTCAACAACGGCGATCGCCGCGAGCTGCTCTACCTGGCGCACACGCACGTACCCACGGTGTGGGATCGGCAGGGCGTCGATCTCGAAAAGCTCGAATGGACCCGCAACGGCGATGGCACGCTGGAAGTTGAGCGTCGCCTGCCGAACGAAGTGCGATTCGGCGCCAAAGTGGTGCCCGGCCGCGACGCC
>CAYQAJ010000222.1:0-8833 GCA_964415245.1 uncultured Pirellulaceae bacterium
CCGTGTCGCCGCTTCCCCGTGTCGCCGCTTCCCCGTGTCGCCGCTTCCCCGTGTCAGCACGCGCCGAATCGCCGATCAACCCTACTCGGCGTCCTCAGGTCCTTCCAGCCCGACGAGCGAATCCGCCTCTTGCGGATCGCCACCGGCTTCCTGGCCGAGCGGCTTGGGGTCTTTCATCAAGTCCTGATCGGCCAACGCCATGTTGAAATAGCCAATCATCATCTCTTCCCACGTCTGGTCACCCCAGCGAACAGTGACGTTGGGATTCGGGTTGGCCAGGTTCCGTTCGGAGTTGTCGAACGTTGCCGTGCAGTGCAGTTTCGTGCCGGCGGGCATCCGCTTGGGTTCTTCCAAGTCGTACCAGTTCTGCCAGTTGAAATCGTACCGCGGAACGTCGAGCAGAATCTCGCTTGTGCCGTCGGGGTACTTAGCTTCGTAGCGGAACGATTTGCCCCGCAGGTGCATGTGCGGAAGCATCGATAGCAGCAGCGTGTCCTGACGAAACGTGTAGTCTGCCTCGATCTGGTAGTTCGCCTCGCCGGGCGGAATGCGAATCCCGTGATTGGCGGCCTGCCGCGTGGCCACTTCTTGCCGCACTGTCTTCGGGTCGGCAAACACGAAGCCCACGCTGCTGATGTCTTCCTGCGCCGTTCCGTTGGGTGTGTAGTGCAATTGGAAGTACAGCTTCGAGCCGGCCGGAATCCGCTTGGCCATTCCCTCGGGCAGAACCAGCGGTGGTGCGCCGGGAGCCACCGCCGCCAGCCACGTCGAGCGGAGTCCATGAACCGGGCCGCGCCCCGGCGCGATGCCGACGAGTATGTGGTGTACGACGGCGCGGTTGCCCGGCCGGCACTCGGCGGCCTGGATCCACACGTCTTCCTTGAAGCCCGGGTCGACGAGGAAGTACTGATACTTCACCTCACCCGTGGCGGGCACTGGGAACGGCTTTTCTCTCATGGGCAGAATGAGATCGGGTTCGCCGATCCGCCACCCCTCGACGAACTGTCGCGGCTCGGGCAGGTCGGCGCGGTCCCCTTCGGGAGCGCCGGCCGCGACCCAGCGATAGATCGTGTCCTTCTCCTCGTCGCTGAGCCGGATGTCGTTCTCGAAGTGACCGTGGTCGGCGTTCGCAAACCAGGGAGGCATGCGGCGCTGCCGTACTACTTCCTCGATCATCTCGGCCCAGCCCACCACGTCCGAGTAGCTGGTGAGCGAGAAGGGGGCGATTTCGCCCGAACGATGGCATTCGACGCAGTGGTCCTGAAAGATGCGGCTGATCTGCCGCGAGTACGTTACGTCGCTCTCCTCGTCGGATCGAAGCAGGCGGCCGATGTGGCAGCCGACAAGGTTGGTGTCGGGCACGCTGACTTCCTTCCCTTCGAGTAGCTCGTCGAGGGCGAGCGCCAGGTCGTTTCGCGTGGGCGCGGTGCGCTGCACGCCGTAGCCGTACTGGTCGTCGATCCGTCCGTGATAGCGCACGACGTGCTCGGCATCGAGAACGAAGATCTCGGGAGTGCGCTCGGCGCGAAACTGGTCCGCGACGACGTTGCCCGGGTCCTTGAGCACGGGGAACTCGATCTCGTGCACGCGGGCATAGTGGGCCAACTCGGTGAGCGAGTCCTGCTGGTTCGAATTGATGGCCAGGAACGCCACGCCCTTGGGGGCGTATTTGCCGTGCATCTCCGCCAGGCGACGGCCGTAGAGGCGAGCGAGCGGGCACTCTGTGCCCAGGAACGCCACGACCGTCAGCTTCGTCCCGTCGAGCTCCGCCAGCGACCATTTCCTGCCGCGGAAGTCGCTCAGCGAGAACGGTTCGATCGTGCGGCCGATGTGCGACTGGCGAGAAACCTTTGCCGGGTCGTTGGGCTGGTCCGCGGCGGGTTCGGCGGCCTGTTCCTTTGCCGGTTCGGCGGCACGCGGGGTGGGCGCCCAAAACGGGGCGGTTGCGGCAAACATCGCCGCGACTAGCAATAGCGACTGAGCGACAAACCGGACGATGATGCGGCGGTTTCTCATACCGTCTCCTTGATGGCCGGTAGGCAGCTCGGCGGTGTGCGAAGGCGTGGCCGATGCCAACTGGCTAAACCTCGATCCGTCTCAATCTAAACCCTCGATTCGGCAGTTTGGTTTCGTGTAGGCCGCATTGGTCATTGGGATTTGTGGCATTGGTCATTCACTCATCGCTAGTTCTTGGCTATTCGCTGGTTGCGTCATGACAAGCGCTGATTCCGGCTCCGGGGACCGCCAAACTAGGGCGGATCCAAATCGTCGCCCGTGATTAGCCGGGCCGCCCGGTTGCGGGTGAAGTAATTCCATGCCCACTGGGTCAGCACCAGCAGGCGGTTCTCAAATCCGATCAAAGTTACCAAGTGCACCGTCAGCCAGATCAGCCACGCCAAAAAGCCGCTAAAGTGCCGCCCTCCGATGTTGGCCACCGCGGCCGATCTACCAATGGTAGCCATGTTGCCCCGGTTGCGGTAGCGAAACGGAGGGGACGACAACCCCCGCAGCCGGCGGTCGATTCCCTCAGCCACATAGCCCCCCTGCTGCATGGCTACCGGCGCCATGGCCGGAAGCGGCTGCTCCAGCCCGTGGGAGAAATGAGCCAGGTCGCCGATCACGAACACTTCCGGGTGACTGGGCAGTGTGCAATCGGGCTCGACGACGACGCGTCCCAGCCGATCGAGTTGAGCGCCGGAAGCGTCGGCAAGTGCCGCTCCCAAGGGCGACGCCTTCACGCCGGCCGCCCAGAACACCGCGCCGGTCGGAATCGTTTCCTTCTCGTCGCCGCCTTCAAGCGTGATGCTCTGCGGTCCGACGTCCACGACGCGCCGCTTCACCAGCACCGTGACCCCCAGCCGGCTCAGCGACCGCTCCGCCTTCATCGACAAATCAGACTGATAGCCGGGGAGCACACGATCGGCCCCCTCGACCAGCAGCACACGGGCCTGCGTCGTATCGATGTGACGGAAGTCGCGGCGGAGCGTGTGTCGAGCTAGCTCGCCGATGGCGCCCGCCAACTCGACTCCGGTCGGCCCCGCACCAACCACGGCGAACGTGAGCAGGCGCTGCGCCTCGCTTGGGTCGGCGGTCTGCTCGGCTGTTTCGAAGGCCAGCAGGATGCGTCGGCGGATGTCGGTGGCATCCTCGACGGTCTTCAGACCCGGCGCGAGCGGACTCCAGTTCTCGTTGCCGAAGTAATGATGCCGCACGCCGGGTGCGAGAATGAGCGTGTCGTATGGCAACTGACCGTCGGCCAGCAGCACGCGGCGCCCCGGAAGATCGACGTCGACGATCTCTCCCAATACGACCTCGACGTTTCTCTGCCGCTTGAGCACGGCCCGCAGCGGCGCCGCAATGTTGGCCGGCGAAAGTCCGCCCGTGGCCACCTGATACAACAGAGGCTGAAACAGATGGAAGTTACGGCGGTCGACCAGCGTGATCCGCACGTTGCTCCGCCGCAGTGCCCGCGCCGCCGTAAGCCCGCCAAACCCGCCCCCGCCGATGACAACATGATGACGATCGTCGGCCATGGCGGACTCAATGGTTAGCCGCGTCGCGCAGCGGAGCGCGTTTCCCGTGGAGCGCACGACTCGTTACGCCCGCGACAAAAACTCCCCCGTTCTCGTATCGACCTTGATCGTTTCCCCTTCGTTCATGTACTCGGGCACGTGCACGATCAGGCCGGTTTCCAGCGTGGCCGGCTTGGTGCGGCCGGTGGCCGAGTTGCCCCGTACGCCGGGATCGCATTTGGTGATCGTGAGCTCGACCGCGGTAGGAAGCTGCACGCCCACGCACCGGCCGTTGTAGATCAGGGCCAGCATTCCCTCCAGGCGGTCGGTCATGTACAGGGCCTGATCGGCGACGTCTTCCAGCGGGATGGTCAACTCGTTGTAGTCGGTTTCGTCCAGCAGGTGCATTTCGGTGGGGTCGCTGTACATCAGCTTGGCCGTGTGTCGCTCGAAGTCGGCGCCATCAAGCGATTCGGTCCCCTTCATCGCGAAATCGGCCTTTTGCCGCGTGACGAGGTTGCGGCCGCGGAATTTGTAGAGCGTTGCCGCCCCTCGCGCCGAAGGGGACTGCACCGACACCGACTCGATGAGCACCGGCGCGCCGCGGTAGTTGACCACGGTGCCCGGCTTGATTTCTTTGGCTTGCATAGCTGTGAGTGAACCGCTGACTCGGTGACGCGGAGCGGTGGAAGAATTGCTGACGCGGAGACACGGAGAATTGTCAGTGGTTCCGCCTTTGGCGGATCAGTTGTTGATATCCGCCGACTGAAAACTGAACGCTGAAAACTGAATACCCTGGCAGGGAATGGCTCTCGCGCTGCGAATCGCTTGTAACGATCCAGACTACATCAACGCACCCGACTGCGGATCGATGCTCACGCCGTGCGCGAGTTGCGCCAGTCGTTCCAGCACGATCAGCAACGCGCCTGGGTCGAGGTACTCGTCCTCTTCTTCGTCCACCACTTGCTCGAAGTGGTAGATGTCGAACCGCGCGTCGCACTCCGAGAGCTGCTTGAGCTTGGCCTTTTCCTGCTTGGTGAGCGACGACTCCTTCAGCTCCTTCATGATCTCGTCGACGTGCGAGCGTACATCGTCGCCGCCCAGGTAAGCAATGTCCATGGCGGCATAGTCGTACGGGGAAAGCATCGTGAGCGACTCGAACCGCGCCTGGTCGTCGGCCCGCAGTTCGGTGATCTCGTACCGTCCACCCATTTCCCGGAGCGTCCGCTCAACGGCCGCAGCCAGCGGGCGATCGCTCGCGCGAAACAGCACGAAATACGTTTCGCGCCAGCGGTATCGGTCGTCTTCAAACAATGACATGGCTCAAAACACCTTGGCGCGTCGACGAGCGGGCGAGCGGCCGCCCGATCCCCGCGCGATTATCGCCAATCCTCCTCGGTCGGTTGTCCACCGCTCCAGGCTTCCAGGGCGGCCAGCAACTGGTCGCGTTCCTGCCGGTCGGCCCACACCGACTCGTCCTGCTCGAGGCGCACTTCATACAGCCCCTCGCACTGGCACTCCTCCTCGCCGCAGAAGTGGGGAAGGTCGGCAATCCACATTACCCGGTATAGAGGAACGTGCTTGTCGTCGACTTTACAGAAGATCGATCCCATGGAAACAACCCTCAGCGGAAAGTAGGTCCCGTTTGCCGAACGGGACCTGGAATCACCATCGAACGTAACCCTTCTCTCACGTCCCGCCCGGCAGGCGGGACCTACTTGCAGCGCGACCTGCTCGACTCGCCGGCCAGCTCTCGTGCCCGCTTCGTCGCTGCCTCGACCGCCGCCATCAGCGCGGCCCGCAATCCATGTTGCTCCAGCGCGTTCAAGCCGGCAACTGTCGTTCCGCCCGGACTGGCGACCTGGTCGCGCAGCGCCGCCGGTTGCTGGCCGGTTTCCATCACCATCGAGGCCGCTCCCCGCACGGTCTGCGCCGCCAGTGCCAACGCCGTTTCACGCGGCATGCCCATTTCCACCGCCCCGTCCGCCAGCGCCTCGATCACCGTGTATATGTATCCCGGCCCCGAGCCCGAAAGCCCGGTCACCACGTCGAGCAGCTCCTCGGGCAACTCGTAGGCAATGCCGACCGACCCGAACAATTCGTTCACCAGTTGTGCGTCGCCATCGTTCGTGCCCGGTCCCATCGCGTATCCGGTCGCTCCCTGGCCGATGAGGCAGGGCGTATTGGGCATCACGCGCACTACGCGCTGGCTGCCCAGTCCTTCGATCAGCGTGGCAATGGTCGCCCCGGCCACGACCGAAACGACCAGCACCTCGGCCGTCACGCTCCCTCGCAGCTCGGCCAGCGCCGTCGCCAAGTGCTGTGGTTTCACTGCCAGCACGATCACGTCGGCACCGGGAACAACGTCGGCATTGCTGCCTGCGGCCCTTGAACCGGGCACAGCGTCGGCGAACTGCTTCATCGCCTCGCGCGACGGGTCGCTGGCGGTAATTCCCGATGCATTCGCCAGCTTTGCTTGCACGAAACCCCGCGCCAGCGCTCGGGCGATCCGGCCGGCTCCGACGAACTCAATCTGTAGCTCGGGCATGGGAAACGTTCCAGGGCGTGGGGCCGGTAGCGGCCGCCGCATCTCCTTTCCATGCTACGAGAAAGGTCGTCGGGCGGCAACGCAGAGCCCCGTCGGGCAGACATTCCCGTCTGCCAAGCCTTTGGGAAAGCATCCCTATCTGCCTCATGCCGCGTGCCACGGTCTTTGCCGGCGCTCGGCCTCGGGTGGACATTCCCATCTCCCGAGGCAAAGACAGGCTGGAAAGCCTGCCCCACTTCGCGCCGCGCGTGAAAATTCGTCTTTACGCTCGGCGGCGATTCTGGGACACTCCGCCCCGCTTTTCCCGAAAGGCCCGAGCTGCGCCACTGCGGCGCGGCAGTCGGCACATCCGGCGCTTCCTGCGCCCATCCTGTTGAGGAGATTCTGCCGTGAAACACGCATGCCTCGCTCTGTGCGCCGCGCTGTTGGTGACGGCCGCGTTGTCGGTCGAGGCGCGAGCCGCCGATGGTTTCGAGTGGCCCAATCTGAATCCGCTTGGGCTCAAGCTGAACCCCTTCGCCTCCAAAAGCGACAAGGCCGAACGCCGTTCGTCGAATGAATCGTGGATGCCCTCGTCGATGAATCTGCTTCCCAGTCTTCCCCCGCTTCCGTTCATGTCGCCTCGCACCAGTCGCGGGCCGTCGACCTGGCAGAAGATGAACCAGGGCACGAAGAAGTTTTTCCAGCAGAGCGCCGACTTTCTCATGCCGTGGCAGGCCGATGCGCCGCCGCCCCGCGTGAGCGTCACCGGCACAAGGCGCGTTTATTCCATGAAGCCGGAAGAGGAATCCGACGGCGACTCGAGCTGGTCGCTGATTCCTTCGATCTTTCGCAGCAAGCCCGAACCGAAAAAGTACCGGGACGTGAACGACTTTCTCGATCAGCCCCGCGTGCCGTATTGAGGCCGCGCTACGTTCCGCAGCCACTTGCGCGCTTCGACAAAAACAAGCCCACGGATCGCAAGCCCTGGGATTGCCATCCGTGGGTGCCGCGACGTCCAGCGCAAAGCGCGCGCTTGTCCTCGATCCCGCCGGGCGATGTCGCGAGTCGCGGCTCGTGTGCAAATCAGGGGCTTTAACGGGCATAAACGGATCGGAAAACGGGCGTAAACGGTCGCGGCATGTCGCCAAACCTGGTCGCGACACGCAGGCGACATGTCGCCAGATCGGCCTGGGACCGGTTGGGCGGCCGCGGTTCTGCCGAAAGAGGCGCCTTCTCCACGTGGCATCAACTCGTCCAGCGGACCCTGGCCTACAAGCATGGTACGGCCCGGAGACAACTTGTCAATAGTTATTGAGTATATTAATACGAGTTGTGCCGAGGTGACTTTGCCGATGTCAGCAAACGGCACGGAGGAAAACGGCGCCGAGGGACTCCCGCGTTCGCGGGAATGACGTTGCGCGGCACCGTCGCCACGCTGACCACTGATGAGAATAGGTGCGTTCCCGGTTTGCGGCTGCCTGCGCTACTGCGAGTGATGGGAAACCTCGCCCTAACCGACTACCGGTTTAGAAGGCGGGACAACCTTGAGTTTCTTTCCGTGTTCCGTGGCGAACTGCTTGAGTTCCGGGTGCTGCTTCAGCAGCTCCCTATCGACGTAGATTTCGCGAAGATGCGGAAAGGTCAACAATTCCCGTATGCCTGTCGGCGAAACGTCTGTCTGCGACACATCCAGGACTCTCAGCGTGCGGCAATTGCGCAACACCGCAACGTGCCGATCGTCTGTTCCCTCAGAGTCAAGATACAATTCGCGAAGCGTCGGAAACGCCGCGACTTCAGCGATCACCGCATCGGGGGGCGATGTATACCACAGGATCACGACTTCGGGTCGGCATTGGCGTAGGGCACGAAGAACCTGCCGCGTCGTCTCCTCGTCCCAATCGTCATATGAAACGTCCAGCACTCTGACTTTTGGTCTCGGAGTCAGTATCTTCAACGCATCGCGCGCCTTGCTTGGGTCGTGAGGCAGGCTAAGGTAGTCGACGGCGTAGAAGTCGATGCCGAATGGACTTGCATCGGTGACGTCGCCGTGCACTCGCGCCAACCAGCGCGGGCCACCATATCGCAAGTCGACGTAGCCGTCCAATGCGTCGATTTCGTCGGCCATACGAATTGATTCTTGGGATCGGCGCATGCACGCTGCGAAATGCGCCGCAACGATGGCGATGAACAAAGTGGCGGCCAGACATTCCATGAGACTCAGTCGGCACAGTCGCCCCTTACACGATTTCCAGATTGCGTAACCAATGATTCCGCCAGTGACGACGACGAAACATAGCGCGTCGACAAGCGCGCCGCGTACGTCCCAATCCCTGGTGCCCTCCCAGACTGCCCAACGGCCGGCGCCCCCGGTGTAGTCGACGACGCGAGTTAAGCAGACGCATGGCCAGCCATATTCGAACACGGCGGGAGGAATTAAGAATCCTGGAGTATCAACGCGCGTTCCAGCAAGCGCAAGGCCGAGATACGCAACGATCAGCGACGCAGCCACAAGCCAGTGAAGGATCAGAAGGATCGTCGTGCGCCGAGAACGGGGCATGTTCGCGTCCGGGCCGAGGGAGTTGCGCGGGCGTCGGTTGCGGCTGATGCTGGCGTACGGTCGCCCAGGTACTGATTGTACCGCCTTGTGAGCGAGGGGCCTAATTGGTTTCTGCGCGGCGCGGGTTTGGTGCGGGGCGTGGGTAGGGCGTTCGGGGCCAAAGTCGTACACAACGGACAACTGACGACGGACTACGGACGAGTGGCAGGCGGACGGCACGGCGGAGCGTGCCTG
>CAYQAJ010000223.1:0-8829 GCA_964415245.1 uncultured Pirellulaceae bacterium
TGAACCTCGCCGACGAGCCGCAGCACGTGCTCGACATGTACGGTGCCGAGCCGGGCAAGCCGTCGTTCGCCAACAACTGTCTGTTGACACGGCGATTGCTGGAGCGCGGCGTGCGGTTCGTCGAGCTGTTTCACGAGGCGTGGGATCAGCACGGCAACCTGGTGGCCGACCTGAAGAAGAATTGCGCCAACACCGACCAGGCATGCGCGGCGCTCATCAAGGACCTTAAGGCCCGCGGCATGCTCGACGACACGCTCATCATCTGGGGGGGCGAGTTCGGCCGCACGCCCATGGTGCAGGGAGGCGGCAACGACGGCCGCGACCACCATCCCAACGCCTTCACGATGTGGCTGGCCGGCGGAGGCGTCAAACCCGGCGTCACGCTCGGCGCGAGCGACGACTTCGGCTTCGACGTGGTCGAGGACCGCGTGCACGTGCACGATCTGCACGCGACGATCCTGCAGCTCTTGGGCTTCGATCACAAGCGGCTCACGTTCCGCTTCCAGGGGCGCGACTTCCGCCTGACCGACGTGCACGGTAACGTCGTCGAGAAGCTACTCGCGTAAGCGGTGTCGCACCGTTGAAATTGTGTCGGTGTCCATCTGTCCCGAAATTCGTCCGCGACGCTGCCCTGCGCCGCTTGTTTGCTCGCCCGTGGCACTCATGTCTACGGTTGCCTGGATCGCCGCAACCGAATACGCTAGGGTGCTTTGGCGCGACGCTCGGCACGCCCGCTAACGCAACACTAGGTGCGGCGGTATCATTGAGGAGCCGACTCGCGTCGCGCCTCCCGCCGCCTCGTGCGCCCTTGCGGGGCTCAGAAGCCAACCCCACCGCTGTTCATGTCCAACCCTCCCGTCAGCACCCGCGGCGCGCTTCCCTACCGCGGGCTCAGCACCGAAGAAGTCGAGTCGCGCCGTGAGCAGTACGGCAGCAACGTGCTGACGCCGCCGAAGCGCGATCCGTGGTGGCGGCTGTACCTGGAGAAGTTCGAGGATCCGGTCATCCGCATCCTGATCATCGCCGCGGCGATTGCCATTGGCATCGGCATCGTCGACGGCCGCTACGCCGAGGGGTTGGGCATCATCATCGCCATCGTGCTGGCCACGACACTGGCCTTCCTCAACGAATACAAGGCCGCCCGCGAGTTCGACGTACTGAACAAGATGAACGATGAGGTGCCCGTCAAAGTGATCCGTGACGGCGGGTTCACCACGATTCCCCGCAAGGACCTGGTAGTCGACGACGTGGTGCACGTCGAGGTGGGTGAGGAAACCCCCGCCGACGGCAACGTGCTGGAGGCGGTGTCGCTGTTGGTCGACGAATCGCGGCTGACAGGCGAGTCGATGCCCGCCCCCAAATCTGCGGTGGAAGGCGAAGCGGAAGCGGAACCCCAAACGGCTTATTCGCCAGATCA
This sequence comes from uncultured Pirellulaceae bacterium, assembly GCA_964415245.1. Taxonomy (GTDB): domain Bacteria; phylum Planctomycetota; class Planctomycetia; order Pirellulales; family Pirellulaceae; genus CAYQAJ01. The sequence goes on from CAYQAJ010000223.1 coordinate 1,418, forward strand.
ACTGCTCCGCAGCACGATGATCGTCGACGGCTACGGCCTGATGCGCATCAACGCCGTCGGCGATCAAACCGAAATCGGCGCGACGGCTCGCGCCGCCGCTGAGCAAACCGGCGAGGAAACGCCCCTCAATCGGCAGTTGGAACGGCTCAGCAAGCTGATCGGCGTCGTGGGGTTGGGGGCGGCTACGTTTACGTTCGTCGCCCTGCTCGTGCGCGGCGTCGTTCGAGAAGAGCTGGCCCTCGATTCCCAGCAGTGGTTTTTTTTCGGTCTCGTGACGTTCGGCGTCTTCGTCGGGCTGGTAAGGGTATGGCTCCCGATTCTGTACGACGCGCTGGAGCTGATGGCGATTCCGGCGCGTTCTCCGGCATGGCTCGACAACAACAGTTTCCTCGCGTGGGCGGCGACGTTGCTGATCGGCGTAGTTGTTATCGGGGTGGGAGTGGCCATCGGCTATCCCCTCGGGGCGTTGCCCGAGGACGTCAACAGGTGGCTGCCGCCCGAAGCGCGGGACGATCTGCTGCACTTTTTCATGATCGCCGTCACGCTGATTGTGGTTGCCGTGCCCGAGGGGCTCGCCATGAGCGTCACGCTCAGCCTGGCCTACAGCATGCGGAAGATGACGGCCAGCAACAACCTGGTTCGCCGTATGCACGCCTGCGAAACAGTCGGGGCAGCCACCGTCATTTGTAGCGACAAAACCGGCACGCTCACTCTCAACGAAATGCACGTGCATACCGCGGTTTTTCCCGTCCTGGAGGGTAAACTGCCTTCGCGCGACGACGACAGCGAAGCGTCTCGGCTGGTGATCGACGGCATCTGCGGCAACACCACGGCGCACCTCAGCCACGTCGAGGGAGAGAAAGTCCGCGCGCTGGGCAATCCCACGGAGGGTGCCCTGCTGCTGTGGCTCGACGAGCTGGGCATCGACTACATGCACGAGCGCGGGCAATTCGAGATCGACAGCCAGTGGACCTTCACCACCGAGCGGAAGTTCATGGGCACGCTGGGTCGATCGCCCGACGGCGATCGCGACCTACTGCACGTCAAAGGCGCCCCCGAGATCGTGTTGGACCGTTGTACCCAGGTGCTCACGGCCGATGGCCCGCGCGACCTCGGCGCCGCGGACCGCCAGGAGCTCTTGCGGCACCTGAAGGAATTCCAGCGCCGCGGAATGCGGACGCTAGCGCTCGCGTATCGCGCGGCCCCCGAACAGTACAATGGGGCCAAACTCGAAGACCTGGCCGTGCAGCTCACCTGGCTGGGTTTTGTGGCCATTGCCGACGCAGTGAGGCCCGAGGTACCGCCGGCCATCGAGGCTTGCCGCCAGGCGGGCGTGCTGGTGAAAGTGGTAACCGGCGACAATTCGGAAACGTGCCTGGAGATCGCGCGGCAGATCGGCCTGTGGGAGGAGAGCGACACGCCGGACCGGCAATTGACCGGCAGCGAATTCGCGGGGATGGATGACAGCGAGGCGTCGGAGGCCGCCGGCCGCATCAAAGTTCTCGCCCGCGCCCGTCCGCTGGACAAGCTCCGCCTGGTGCGGCTGCTCAAGCAGCGGGGCCATGTGGTGGCAGTTACGGGAGACGGAACGAACGACGCGCCCGCTCTGAACCACGCCGACGTGGGGCTTTCCATGGGTCGCACCGGCACGGCCGTCGCCAAAGAGGCCAGCGACATCGTGCTGTTGGACGATTCGTTCCGCAGCATCGTCAACGCCATCATGTGGGGCCGCTCGCTGTACGAGAACATTCAGCGGTTCATTCTGTTTCAACTCACGATCAACGTGGCGGCTCTGACGATCGCCATGCTCGGCCCGTTCCTCGGTGTGAGATTTCCCCTCACGGTGACCCAAATGCTGTGGGTCAACCTCATCATGGACACGCTGGCTGCGCTGGCCCTGGCAACCGAGCCGCCGCACGCCGACGTCATGCGCCGGCCGCCGCGCAACCCCGCCGAGTTCATTGTTACCGCGAAAATGGCCTGGAATCTATTTGCCGTAGCGGGAGTGTTTGTGGTCGTGCTCCTCGGCCTGCTGAAGTTTTTGGAATGGTTCGATCACATCGATGATCATACGCCAACGTATGGCGGCACCGTGTTTTTCACCGTTTTCGTCATGCTGCAATTCTGGAACTTATTTAATGCCCGCGCCTTGGGATCGGCACAGTCGGCACTGGCCGATCTGGGCAAGAGCAAGCCGTTCCTGGTCATCGCGGGGGCGATTCTGGCCGGGCAAATCTTGCTGGTGCAGTTCGGCGACTACGTGTTTCGCACACTCCCACTGGACCTTTGGACGTGGGTTTGGATCATCGCAGCCACTTCGCTGGTGCTGTGGATTGGCGAAATCTGGCGTCTCATCCGCCGCGTGCGCGAGCGAAGTGCCGGGCAACAGGCGGCAGCGGCCCCATGAAAACCTGGCGCGAGCGCCTGGCATGGCTCTTGGCCACCTGCGGCGGCTTCGGCTACTCGCCGATTATGCCCGGTACGGCCGGCGCGATCTGGGGCGTGATACTGTATGTGCCGATGGCGCTACTCGCGCCCGAGCCGGTACAAACGATTCTTCTCGCGGTGGCGCTTCTCGCAAGCTGCATCGTCACGGTCGCGCTGGCCCCCTGGGCGGAGCAGTATTTCGGCGGGAAGGACTCGAAGCATTTCGTCACCGACGAAGTGGCCGGGCTCTTGCTCACGGTGCTGCTGTTCCGCGTACAGGGCCAGGTATTGCTCACCGCGCTGTGGACGTTTGCCTTCTCGCGACTGTGCGACATCGTAAAAATCCCCCCTTCCCGCAGCCTGGAACACCTGCCAAGTGGCTGGGGCGTGCTGGCCGACGACCTGATGGCCTCGGTTTACGCCGCCGGTTTCCTGCACGCGCTGTTCCACTTCTTTCCCCACTGGTTTGGCCGGTGAGGGCGTATTGGTTCGCCACCCGTTGAGATCGTGTCCCGAAACGTAGCCCAGGGAATGGAAGCCTGAAGCGCAAGCGAAGGAATAGCAACCCAAAGCGTCAGCGATGGCGCGCCTGCTCACCGCGCCGCCGACGCTTGACCCTTGCCGGCCCATCACTCACACTAGGGCACGTTTGAATCCGCGAATGCGTTTGGGGCGGTCTCTCCGGCCTATCAACGAGGAGGTGGAGCGATGAGTGCCGGCACTTCACGGGATCGCAAACTGAGTCGAAGCGGGCGGCTGGCGATCCATTGCGTCGCCACTGCGATCATCCTCACGCTGTTTCTTTGCCCATTCGTCGCGGCTGATGATTCCTCGAGCGGCGATCAAGAACAGTTTCAGCCAGCCCCGATCGAAGTGCCAGAGGGTTACACCGTCGAGCTTGTCGCCGCGCCGCCGCTGGTTAAGCATCCGCTGATGGCCGGCTTCGACGACCGCGGCCGGCTGTTCGTGGCCGAAAGCGGCGGCACGAATCTGTCGCACGACGAATTGCTCCAGCAGAAGCCCGGCCTCGTGCGGATGCTCGAAGACACGGATGGCGACGGCCGCTTCGACAAGAGCACCGTGTTCGCCGACCAGCTCACGTTTCCCATGGGCGCGCTGTGGCACGATGGGGCGGTGTACGTCGCCGCTCCGCCGAACATCTGGCGCCTGGAAGACACCGACGACGACGGCGTGGCCGACCAGCGACGCGAGCTTGTCACGGGCTTCGGCTTTACTGGAAACGCGGCCGACATTCACGGCTGCTTCCTGGGACCCGACGGTCGCATCTACTGGTGCGACGGCCGGCACGGGCACGAATTCCGCGCCCCCGACGGCACGATCACCAGCCAGGGCAAGGCCGCCCGCATTTTCTCCTGCCGCGCCGACGGAAGCGACGTTCGCGTGCACTGCGGCGGCGGCATGGACAACCCGGTCGAGATCGACTTCACGCCGCAAGGCGAAATGCTCGGCACCGTAAACCTCTTCTACCGCGAGCGGGGCGACTGCGTGGTGCACTGGATGCACGGCGGCGCGTACCCCCGCTACGACCAAGAGCAGGTGGTGGCCGAGTTCCAGCGCACCGGCGATTTGCTGCCCGAGGCGATTAACCTGGGCCACGTGGCAGTCTCGGGCATGACGCGCGTGCGCGGCAATCAGCGCGACACGCGATACGAGGGGGATCTGTTCGTCACGGAGTTCAACACGCACAAAGTGGTTCGCGTGAGCCTGGCGCGGCAGGGTTCGACGTTTCGCGGCCAGAAGCACGAATTCCTGTCGTCCACCAGCGGCGATTTCCACCCCACCGACGTGCTCGAGGATGCCGACGGCTCGCTGTTGGTGATCGACACGGGCGGATGGTTCCTCAATGGCTGCCCGACTTCGCAGGTCGCCAAGCCGCAGGTGCTGGGGGCCATTTACCGAATTCGCGATACGTCGGCAGCGGTACCCGACGATCCGCGCGGATTGAAGGTCGATTGGGAAGGTGCTAGCGCCGCCGATCTCGCCGCGCTATTCGACGACGATCGATTCGCCGTGCGCGAGCGCGCCATCACCACGCTTGCCAAACGCGGCGACGAATCACTCGAAGCATTGGCCTACGCACTAGTCGGTGGCAGCCACGACGCGCAGCGCGATGCAATTTGGACGCTCACCCGCATCGGCTCGCCGCAGGCGCGCGAAGTCGCCCGCCGGGTGTTCCTGCTCCCCTCGCCCGAGCTGCGTTCGGTGGGCGCGTACTGCGTGGGGATAACTGGCGACACGGAGGCCGCGGCCTATTTACGCGCGATGGCGACGGTCGATGTCCCGTTCGCGCGGCGCGAGGCCGCCACGGCGCTCGGCAAACTTGGTAAGTCCGACGCCGTGCCCTCGTTGCTCGAAGCCCTCGGCGGCGATTGCGACCGCATTCTCGAACACGCGCTCATTTACGCCCTGATCGAGATTGCCGACCGCGAGGCGACCGTCGTGGGCCTGCATCATGAAAGTGCCCGCGTGCGGCGGGCCGCCCTCATCGCCCTGGACCAGATGCGCGATGGTAAGCTCACCCGCGAAGAGGTCGCGCCGCTGTTGGATACCGACGACGCGGCTCTGCAAACGGCAGCCCTGTCGGTGATCGGCAAACACCCGGAATGGGCCGGCGAGTTCACCGAGTTTCTGCGTAACGTGCTCGAAGGAAAGGATGCAATTGGTGACGCCGACGGCGGCGCTCTCTCCCCCGAGCGGCAGGCAGCAGTGCGCGGCACGCTCATGGCGCTGCGCGGTCAGGCCGACGTGGAGAAGATGGCGGCCGAAGCGCTGGCCCGCGACAAAACGCGCCCCGCTATTCGGCAGTTGTTGTTGGAGGTGGCGGCGGCATCGGCTCATCCGTCACTGCCCGATGCGTGGCATGAGCCGATTCGCCATTGTCTGACTTCGGCCGACGAGGCAATCGCGCGGCATGCGGTGGCGGCCGTCGCCGCAATCAGCGATCCCCAGTTCGACGAACCGCTGATTCAACTCGCCAGCGATGCTTCGCGCCCGGCCGAATTGCGCATCGCCGCACTTGCCGCGCGGGCCAATCCTGATGCGGGTCTGGATGCCGACTCCTTCATGCTATTAGTGGCGCAGTTCCAAAGCGACGTACCAATGATGCAGCGACTGGAAGCCGCCCGCGCGGTCGGAAAAGCGCGACTCGACGCCGAGCAGCAAACCGCCGCACTCGAACTGCTTGCTACCGCCGGACCGCTCGAAATCGGGCCACTGCTCGATGCCTTCGATCGGCCGGGCGACGCCAAGCTCGGCATCGCGCTGGTCGAGGCGCTCGACAAATCGCGCGGTCGGGCATCGGTGCCGGCCCCTCGTCTGGAACAGGTGTTCGCGAATTATCCAGACGAAGTGCGCTCCCATGCGGAACCGCTGCTCGCCTCGCTTCGTGGCGATACGGCGGAGCAGGCCGAACGCCTGGCGGAGTTTGAATCGCAGATCGGCGCGGGCAACGCCGATCGCGGCCGCAGCATCTTCAGCGGTTCGCGCGCCACGTGCATCACCTGTCACCGTGTCGGCGGCGAAGGAGGCAGCATCGGCCCCGACCTGACGGACGTCGCCTCGCGCCGCAGCAGCCGAGATTTGCTCGAAGCGATCGCGATTCCCAGCGCGTCGCTTGCTCGCGGGTACGAAAGCTACGTCGTGGTCACGTCCGACGGCCGCGTCGTGAATGGCCTGGTGACTCGCGAAACCGCCGACGCTCTGGTGATTCGCACTCCCCAGCAGACCGAAGTGCGTATCACCCGCAAATCAATCGAGGAGCTCCACCCCGACTCCACTTCGATCATGCCCGCCGGCCTCACCGAAGTTCTGACCGCCGACGAACTGAGCGATCTGTTGGCGTACCTCCAATCCCTCAAGGCGCCTTAGAGGCCCAAAACCGTCGGGGACTGGCTCATTTTGCGCTGTCCGCGAAGCAAAATGTGCCTGTCCGCTTCTCCGAGACGGTTTTGAAACAGCCTCGGAGCGATCACCGCATGTCGAATTCGGGCCGCCCATCCATTCGCAGCCGCGCGTGGCTCGAAAGCGGCGATCTCTACGGCTGGACGCGCAAAGCCGCCCTGTTGGGCATGGGCTTCGACGCCAGCGCCGCCCACGACGGGCCCATCATCGGCATCTGCAACACGTTCAGCGAGCTGGTGCACTGCAACTCGCACCTCCGCACGCTGGCCGAAGCGGTGAAGCGCGGCGTGTGGGCAGCCGGCGGTCTGCCGCTCGAATTCCCGGTGATGTCGCTGGGGGAGTTCAACATGCTCCCCACCACCATGCTCTACCGCAACCTGGCGAGTATGGACGTCGAAGAGTCGATCCGTGCCAACCCGCTCGACGGCGTGGTGCTCCTCTCCGGCTGCGACAAGACGACGCCCGCGCTGTTGATGGGAGCCGCCAGTGCCGACGTGCCGGCCCTGCTCCTGACGGGCGGACCGCAGCTTTCGGTACACTGGCGGGGCGAAGTGCTCGGCTCGTGTACCGATTGCCGCCGCTACCAGACCGAGCTGCGCGCCGGCAACATTTCGCCCGACGACTGGCAGGACCTGCAAACACACATGGTCCGCGGCCCTGGCCACTGTATGACGATGGGCACGGCGTCGACCATGGCGGTGCTGGCCGAGGCGATGGGCATGTCGCCGCCGGGAAGCGCGACCGTTCCGGCCGTCGACGCGCGGCGATTACGATTGGCTGAAGCCGCGGGTCGCCAGATTGTGGAGCTTGCCCGCAGCGATGTGCGGCCCTCGCACATTCTCACCCTCGCAGCTTTCACCAATGCGATTCGCACGCTGCACGCCATCGGCGGATCGACCAACGCCGTGATTCATCTTGTGGCGATCGCCGGTCGGCTGGGGATCGATCTGCCGCTCACGCTGTTCGATGAGCTCTCCGATTCCACGCCGCTTCTATTGAATCTCAAGCCGTCGGGCGCGTTTCTGATGGAGGATTTTGAATACGCGGGCGGCGCTCCGGCGCTG
>CAYQAJ010000224.1:0-8744 GCA_964415245.1 uncultured Pirellulaceae bacterium
CGCGGACTGCGCAAAATGAGCCAGTCCCCGACGGTTTTTGGATAAGCTCTTAGTCTTTCCACGCGATTCGGCGCGGCGGTATCATCGTGAAGACCGCGCCGAGTCCCGATTCGGTTCACCGGCAGACGGGGGGTGGTTGAGTCGGCTGCGTGTGCCGGTTTCCGTGGGAGTATTCCCTGCCATGCGCAAAGTGCTGGAACAAACGCTCGCTAAATATGAAGAGCAGGAGCGGCTGCTTGCCGATCCGGCCGTGCTGGCCGACTCGCAGCGCCTGACTACGATTATGCGCGAGCACGGAATGCTGGCGCGCGTGGCGACCAAGTACCGCCGCTACAAGCAGTTGCTGGGCGAAACCGCCGACGTGGCCCGCATGGCCGAGAGCGACGACGAGGAAGAGCGCGAGTTGGCCGAGGGTGAGCTTCCGGTGTTGCGCAAAAAGCGCGACGAGTTGTGGAACGAGCTATTGGACTTGACGATCGGCGGCGAAGACGCCAACCGCGCCCGCTGCGTGATGGAAATCCGCGCCGGCACTGGGGGCGACGAAGCCGCCCTCTTCGTGCGAGACCTGTACGAAATGTACCGCCACCACGCCGAGGAAAAGGGCTGGAAGGTCGAGGTGCTCGACGTCAGCCCCACCGAGCTGGGCGGCCTCAAGGAGGTAATCCTCGGTTTCTCGGGCGAGGGAACCTATCGCGAGTTGATCTACGAAAGCGGCTGCCACCGCGTGCAGCGCGTGCCCGAAACTGAGACGCAGGGACGCGTCCACACGTCGACCGCCACCGTGGCCGTGCTCCCGGAGCCCGAGGACGTCGAAGTCGACCTGAAGCCCGACGACTTCCGCAAGGACGTGTTCCACGCCAGCGGACCGGGGGGCCAGCACGTGAACAAGACGGCCTCCGCGATTCGTCTCACGCACTATGAAACCGGCATTGTCGTGTCGATGCAGGACGAAAAGAGCCAGCACAAGAACTTCGCCAAGGCGCTCCGCGTGCTCAAGTCACGCATTTACGAGCAACTGAAGAAACGGCAGCACGAGAAACGGGCTGCGGAGCGCAAGACCCTTGCCGGGTCGGGCGATCGCGCGCAAAAGATTCGCACGTACAATTTTCCGCAGAGCCGCGTAACCGACCACCGCATTAACCTGTCGCTGCACCAGCTCGATCAGATTCTGGCCGGGAGATTGCAGCCGATTACCGACGCGCTGCTCGACCACGATCGCAACGTGCTCCGGGCCGACATGGAGGAAGTGACCTGACCGCGGCCGTCGGCCACACGTTCGTGAGTACAACGCAATAGGGAACGGCCTTTGTGCCATTCCGCGAACGTCGCTCCCATGCGCAATGCTGCGGGGGGCGTTCCCAACAGGACGGAAATCGCCATTTTCCGTCGCACTTCTCACAGCCACCCATGCCGCAAACCAACGATTGGACGATCGGGCGCCTGCTGACCTGGACCGCCGACTATCTCAAGCGGCGCGGAGCCGATAGCCCGCGGCTGGATGCGGAGGTGTTGCTTGCCTACGCGCGGCGCTGCCAGCGGATCGACTTGTACGCGCGGTACGGCGAATTGCCCGACGAGCGGGATTTGAGCGCGTTTCGCGATTTGGTGCGCCGCCGCGCCGAGGGAGCTCCGGTCGCGTACCTGGTGGGGCAGCGGGAGTTCTATTCGCTCACGTTTCGAGTAACGCCCGACGTGCTGATTCCGCGTCCCGAGACCGAGCACCTGGTGGTGGCGCTGTTGGACCTGATCCAGCGGCGCGAGTCGACGGGACCATGCGAAGTGGTCGACGTCGGCACCGGCAGCGGGATCATTGCCGTGTGTGCCGCGCGGCACGCCGAATGCCGCGTCACGGCCATCGACATCAGCGCCGCGGCACTGGCTGTAGCGCGTGAAAACGTCGAGCGGCACGACGTGGCCGATCGGGTCGAGCTGCTCCCAGGCGATCTGTTGAGCATGCTCCCCGACGCGCGGCAATTCGACTTCGTGGTGAGCAACCCGCCCTACGTTGCCCAGGGCGAATTGGAGCAGCTTTCGCCCGATGTGCGCGAGCACGAACCGCGCATCGCGCTGGCGGCGGGACCGGGCGGCACCGACGTCATCGCGCGTCTAATTCCGCAGGCGGCGCAGCACCTGCGACCAGGCGGATGGCTGCTTCTGGAAATCAGCCCGATGATCGCCCAGGAGGTCGCCGATCTGGTGGCCGCGAGCGGGCAGTTCGGCGCGGGGACCTTGCACAAGGACTCCGCTGGCCTGCCTCGCGTATTCGTTGCCCAGCGCCAACCGAGCGAGCCGGCAAGCTAGTCGCGGCGCCATCCTTCGGCTTGCGTTGCCGCGGCTTTACGGCGTCATCGTCACCGTGCCCCAGTCCTCGGCCGCCTGCTCGTCCTCGGTCGGCTCCGGCAGCGCCGCATCGGCGTCCGTTTTGGCCTGGGGCAGCACGCAGTCGCCCGGGTCGATTTGCACGATGCGTTCCATCACGTGGTATTGCGGGGCCTCGACGTCGCGGGGGCCGTCGCCCTCGTCGATCATGGTGCGGTTGCGGCCCGACTTCTTCGCCTCGCGAAGCACCTTCCTCAGGCGCTTCAGCAGCGATTGCGTCGTGTCCTTTCTGCCCACCTCGGTCACGGCGCACGTAATCGAAATCTCCAGGTTCTCGCTCCCCAGATCGAACCGCGTGGCCTCGAAGTTCTGGCGAATGCGTTCCGAGGCGCTGGTCCCCGCGCGGGGTCCCGTGTCGCCCAGGAACAGCAGGAAGGAGCCCCCTCCTAGCCGACCCACGCGGTCGTAACCGCGGTCCTTGCGCACCAGATCATCGAGCAGCGTGCCGACCGCGGCCAGCACCCGATCGCCCAGCGCCGTGCCCAGTCGCTCGTTGAGCTTGTCGAGCCGGTCGACGTCGACCAGCACTACCGACGCCGTGCGATCGCGGGCCGACGCATCGTGCCACCAGCGGTGGAAGACGATCTCCAGGCCGGCGCGGCTGAGCAGTTGCGTCAGCGGGTCGACGTGCAGCGACGGGTCGACCTTCTCGATACGGTCTTCGGCGCGCATGATGGTCAACAGCGAGTCGTGCATGCGGTCGCGCAGCATGTGGGCAAGGTCGGTGAGCCGGCAGATTTCGGTCAGCAGCCGTCGACAGCCGACAGCGACGTCGCTTTGGAAGTCCAACAGCTTAATGTTGCTGCACGTCGTTTCGACTTGGGCGGCCTGGTCCAGCAGCACGTCTTCGAGGCTGCCCCCCGCCTCTTCGAACTCGCCCAACTCGCCCCGGCGGCCGGAAAGGTGATCTGCCGCCTTCGACTGCTTGACCATCCAGCCCTGGTTCACCGAGTCGAGCTCGGTGAGCAGGCGATCCAAGAGCTCGGTGTCCTCGGTTTGCGCACAGCGGCGCACGCGCTGTTCGATGTCGACGAGCTGCTCTCGGTAGCGGCACACTTCCAGCCGCAGCACCTGCATCGACGCCTCGACGAACGAGTTTACGTCGACCTCTTCGGCGCCGAGCGTCTCGACCCATTCGCCCGGCAACTGGCCGGTCACGTCCTTGGCGACGGGCGCGGCTGCCGGAGCTGGCGTTGCGAAAGCGGCCGGTCGCGGCGACTGCGCGGGCGTTTTACTCGTGGGCGCAAGCCGAGCGGCAAGCTGCCGCGCCTGGAGATGCTCCAGAAGCACCGCCAGGCCGAAGCCTAAGAGCACGTTGACCACACCGATGACAAACACGACCGATACCACGACGATCACTCCCGCTGGGGGACTATGCGTTCGCGCTCTCTAGCTGGAAGCTGGTTAGGGTGTCGGCCGACAGCGCTTGGGTACGTTCCACGTGCCCAAGCGCACCGCTAGCCAAGAGTCCACCCCCCCCAATCCTACCTTACGGCAACACCGGGCGAATTCGGGCGGGTTTTCTCGGGGAAACGGCGTCCTAAGAGCCCGTTGAAAGCGGGGACTGTCCCTCTTCGATCACTCCCTCGGCCAAGCCCATACGGTTTGGTCGAAAGGGACTGTCCTACCAACGGGCGGCGAAGCGGTCCCTGGATGCGACTCTGCCCACGGACGGCAGTCCGTGGGCTTGGTGGCAAGCGGTAGGCGTGAAAGTGATCTACCGGTGGCCGAGGCGGTGCGCTATCCCCACTTTTTCCCTTCGGCTTCGAGGTTGGCGCTGGCGAGGTCGTCGGGAGTCATGGCGATGCGAAACTCCACCTGCGCATCAAACGTCAGGAACCACGGTTCGGCCAGCTTCGGCACGTCCGAGGGTTCCTTCACGTCGACTACCAGGGTGCCGCCGCGGCAACCGTTCTGCTCAGTGAAATAGGCGGCTTCCGGCTTGATGGCCTCAAGAATCCGTTTCATCTTTTCCGCTACCGTGCCATCGCGAACGGCGCTATTGAACGGTTCCAACGGGAATTGAACGTGCATGAGCATACGCATGACAAACCTCCTAATATCGCAAACCGTCAGAGTTTTTCCGACCACCGTCCAAGAACAACGAAACATGGACAACCAACTATGGACAACGGAATTCCGCATGGGGGTGCTACGGCGGGAGCCCTCGAAAGAGCTTGTGCTTGAGCGGGTTCTTCTTGGTTGTCAGCGGCTCGTCGCCCGATTCGTCGGCTAGAGCCGCGTAGATCATTTGCATGCGGGCGTCGAGGTCGTCGGCAAAGTGCACGATCATGGCCTCGGGCGTCATCGGGGGTTTGGGGGAGCCCCACTCGGGCAACCGCTGGTGCGAAATGATGACGTGCTCGATCCGGAGCAGGGTTTCGCGATCGACCGCGTGGCGCGACGCCGCCTCGCGCAGCAGGTCGCGCCCCAACACCACGTGGCCGATCATTTCGCCGGCCGGCGTATAGGCCGCTCCGGTGTCCCCCACCTCCAGTTCGACGAGCTTGCCGATGTCGTGCAGCACGGCCCCGGCCAGCACGACGTCGCGCGACAGGGGCGGCTGCATGTCGGCATATTGGCGGCAGTACTTGTCGGCCAGAAGCCGCGCATTGTGCACCACGCTCAGCACGTGTTCGAGAAAGCCCCCCTCGAAAGCGTGGTGATGGTAGACGGCCGCCGGCAGCCGCAACAGCTCTTCGCGGTTCGACTCCAAAATGTCGACGACGAGCTCGACCAGCGCCTTGTTTCCGATCTCCGTCTGCACCAGGTCCGAGAGTTCACGCAACATCGACTCCGGATCGCGACGCGAACGGGGTGAAAGCGCCGCCGGGTCAAATCCGTCGCGCTCGTCTTCCGCCGCCGCGGGGCGAATCTTACGGATTTCGAGTTGTGGGCCGTACTGCGATTCGCGGTAGATGGCCCGCAACTTGTATGCGGTGCCGGGAGTCCACTGGCGGCGGCAATCCTCGGCCCAGGGGGAGTCGGACCAAACGGGGAAGCTCACCTCGCGCGTGGCGTCGCGAAACGCGACGCGGTAGTAGGGCTTGCCATTCTTGGTGACGAGATCTTCCTTTTGCGTCAGTAGCAGGAAGAGATCGGCTTCTTGCCCGTCGGTCAGATCGCGCAAGGTGACCGGCGAAGGGGCCTTAGTGCTCATGATGGGGGGCCGCAAGAGGGGACGAACGGATCGAGCGCTCGCCGGCCATTGTAGCGGGGCCGACCGGCGCGAAAAAGCGAGCGCTGCCCCGATATGCCCTGAGTGGTTCGCCTACGATCCTGCCGCTGCCGGCGCGGGCGCGGGGCTTCGCGCCGGTTCATACAAAGGCGACTCCCTCGCCAGGCGGTCGAGCATGCCTTGCAGCCGCTGGGCCAGCAGCGTCATCAGCGGGTCGACCGCCGCCTTGCGATCCCGCCGCGGGTCGACATCGACGGCCTCGCCCACCTCGATGATGACGCGATGCTTGCCGAACACGCGCGTCTCGTCGGTTAAATCCTCGTCGAACCGCTCGACCGTCTCCAACAACCGATCGACCGAGGGATAGCCGGCAATGTAGTCGGGCAGATAACACGAAAGCTGCTGCGCCAGGTAGATGTCGGCCAGTTGCCGCCAGCGGCGTTGGTACTCGTCGGAAGCGAGCCGCCCTCCGACCATGTCGGGCGTGATCTTCATCCGCAGAGCCTTGACGCGCGGAACGACGGGCTCGTCCTGCCTGCCACCGAGCCACTCTTCTTCCAGGGGCGAGAGGAGGTGGTCGATGAGCCGATCGAGTCGCTCGGTCATGTCGGCCGACTGCGGCTGGCCGAAGTATTCGACCTCCTTCAGGCACAACAGGGCGCTGCCCAGCTTGGCGATGCGATCCAACAGCGGCAGGTCTTCCTGCGGCTGCCATGTCAAGCGCTTCTCGAACTCGGCCAGCACGGGCGAAACGGCGGTCTGTAGGTCATTGCGAAACAGGTACTTCAGCGCGATGGGATGCATGACCACCTTGGCGCCGGCGTGGTTCTTCGCCCGACGCTTGGCCGCCGTGCGGGCGATGAAGGCCACGCCGTCTAACAGCGCGTGCAACCGATCGTTGGTGCGGGTGGTGGCTCCCTCGGGGAAAAGGATCAGCGGGCGCTCGGCCGTGGCCAGTGCCTCGATGGCGGTGTTAATCGCCGTGCGATCGACGCCTTCGCGATTCACGCTGAATCCGCCCATCTTGCGAATGGCCCACGCCGTGAACTTGTCCTGGTTGAACAGGTGCCAGCTTGCCATGGCATAGACCAAGATCTTGGCTTCCCTTGTCAGCCAGCCCATTACGATGGGATCTTCGGGGCGGGAGTGATTGGGCGTGAGCAGGATGCCGTGTCCCGCGCTCACCGATTGCCGCAGGCGATCGACGTGCCGGCACTCGTATTCGAAGATGCCGTGTTTGCGCAAGTACGAGGCGTGCAAATTGAACGTGCGGATGAACCACGGCCACAGCGTGCCGCGATGTGGCGGAATGAACTTGTACGGCTTCTCGATGATGATGTGCTGCATGGGAATCGGCAACTGCGTGGGAAAAAGCGTCCCAGGCGTTCGGTGCTGCTGCGTGTACCGTCGGAAGCTTACCGACCGGCGGTCTGGGCATCAACGGGCTCGCGCTCGGCGGTCCTCGCCGGTAAATGGCGTGCATTGCGGCACTTGGCGGGCCTGGCGGCGCCGCCAAGGCCGAATCGGCTATAGACCAGCCCGGCGAGCGTCCGAAAGTGAACAACGGCTCCCCTGCCCTGCTGCCATGGCCATCGTGTCGGCAAGAAAACCCGAAGCGTGAGCGAGGGAGCCAACGTGAGAGGTCGGAAGTCGGCAGTCGGAAAGCGGAAAGCGGGCGATGCCACGCCAAAGGACCAAACAAACCGGCCAATGCGGCACCGCCCGCGACTGGCTCGCGGCGTTCGCCGATTACCTGCGCACCGAGTGCCGATTGGCGGACAACACGGTCGCGGCGTACGGGCGCGATCTGGCACGTCTGGTGGAGTGGCTCGGCGAGACCGGTGGAAATGGCGGGAAACGTGCCGGTAATGGCCGCCGCGGCAGTCGTCGGAGTGCGTCGGCAGCGAGGAGTCGCGCCGCGACACGATCATCCGCAGCGCGATTGGCCGCATCGAAGGTTCCCGCCCACCGCCTGTGCTCGCTCGACATCCGCCAGCTTGCCGACTTCGCGGCATACCTGCACTCGCTGAATCTCGCGCCGGCGAGCATCGCGCGGCACATTGCCGCGGTGCGGATGTTCCTCCGCTACTTGCAGCTCGAGGGCGTGCTGGAAGACAACCCGGCCGAGCTGTTGGGGAGTCAGAAGTTGTGGCACCGCGTACCGCACGTGCTGTCGCAACAGATGGTCGACCGGTTCCTGGCTGCTCCCGGCGCCGACGACCCCCTGCCCCGACGCGACCGTGCCTTGGTCGAGCTGCTTTATGCCACGGGCTGCCGCGCTTCGGAGCTGTCGAACCTGAAGCTGTGCGACGTGCATCTCGACGAAAGTTTCTGCATGTGTCAGGGCAAGGGGAACAAGCAGCGGCTCGTGCCCTTGGGGCGTCCGGCGGCGGCGGCCGTTCGGGCGTATCTCGAAACGGAGCGCCCGCTTCTCGCCGAACAGGCGCACTCAAGCCCGCCGTGGCTGCTGCTTTCCCGCCGTGGGCGGCGACTGCGGCGCGAGGCGATCTGGGAGTTGGTCAAGAAGTACGCCGCGCGGGCCGGTATCAGCGGCACGATCAGCCCACACACGCTGCGCCACAGCTTTGCCACGCACATGCTCACCGGGGGCGCCGACCTCCGACAGGTGCAGGAGATGCTGGGCCACGCCAGCATTGCCACGACGCAAATCTACACCCACGTCGACCAGAGCCGGCTACGGAAAGTGCACCAGCAGTTCCATCCGCGGGCGTGAGAGGCGGCAAATGCAGAGTGCAGAGTGCAGAGTGCGAAGCAAATCAGCCGTTCGGTTCGGCCGTCTGCTTGAACCGGATCTTCTCGACGAGCGTCACCGGCTTGCCGTCGTCGCCGATGTAGCCCGATACGGCGGTCACGGCCCGAACGGTCTCTTCATAGCGGAGATGGTAGTCGCAGTCGAACTCGACCTCGGCTGACTCTCGCATTTCGGCGTCGGTGCCAAGCATGCCGACGATGTGGTTGCGCAGCGCCTCATAGCTCGTAAACCGCGTGTCGTTGAGCGAGATAGCGGCGACGTCTCCTCGCGCGTTCGCCTCCAGGCGGACGACCATCGGGAGCATGATCGGCTGCACCGTGGGATTCGCGGCCCTCGGCATTTTGATGTTGAAGTCCCCCTCCATCGATACGATGCGAAAGGTGAGGAGGAAGAAGATCAGGAGCTGAAAGACGA
>CAYQAJ010000225.1:0-8715 GCA_964415245.1 uncultured Pirellulaceae bacterium
CCCGTGGGGTTTCAACTACGATCACGACGGCGACGGACGGCTGCTCGAAGACTATTGGGGCGACGAGTGGGACCGCGTCGAGCAGGACTTCGGCGAGCTGAAGGACCTGGGCACCACGGTCGTTCGCATC
This sequence comes from uncultured Pirellulaceae bacterium, assembly GCA_964415245.1. GTDB lineage: Bacteria > Planctomycetota > Planctomycetia > Pirellulales > Pirellulaceae > CAYQAJ01. The sequence continues at coordinate 131 of CAYQAJ010000225.1, forward strand.
CATCTGCAAACGGGCCGCTTCCTCACCGATACCGACACGCCGAACCAGGCGGCCCTCGACCGGCTCAAGATGCTGGTCGCGCTGGCCGAGAAGAACGGCCTCTACCTCGATCTCACCGGCCTGGGCTGCTACCACAAGCAGGACGTGCCCGCGTGGTACGACGCACTGAACGAAAAGGAACGGTGGCAAGCACAGGCGCGATTCTGGGAAGCGGTCGCGGGCACGTGCGCCGACAGCCCGGCAATCTTTTGCTACGACCTGATGAACGAGCCTGTGGTGCCCGGCGGCGGCGACAAGCGCGACGACTGGCTCGGCCCCGCGTTCGCCGGCAAGCACTTCGTACAGTTCATCACGCTCGAACTGGGCGAGCGCGAGCGCCCCGATGTGGCCCGCGAGTGGATCGAAACGCTCGCTCGCGCCATCCGCCGCCACGACCGCCGGCACCTGGTCACCGTGGGCATGGTCGACTGGAGCCTCGATCGCCGCGGCCTCACCAGCGGATTCGTGCCCGAGAAAGTGTCGGGCGATCTCGACTTTCTCTCGGTACACATCTACCCGCAGACTGACAAGGTCGACGAGGCGCTCGAAACGCTCAAGGGGTTCGCCGCCGTGGGAAAGCCGGTGGTCATCGAAGAGACGGCCCCGCTGAAGTGCTCGCTCGAAGAGTACGACCGATTCCTCACCGAATCGCGCCAAAATGCACATGGATGGATTAGCTTCTACTGGGGCACGACGATCGAAGAATATCGTGAGGCAAAAACTCTGCAAGCAGCCATCGCGGGGAAGTGGCTGGAGTTCTTTGTGGAGAAACGACCGGCGCTTTTGGCTGAGGACGGGGTTGAACGTTGAGGGGAGTGGTCAGTTGTCAGTTGTTTGACGCAGGTCGGCAATCCGTCATTCCCGCGAAGGCGGGAATCCAGAATGGCCTCCTGGCGGTCCATCGGCTGTCCGGCAACTGACAACTGACCACGGACAACTGACAAAACAAGAAAGGTCTGCAATGAAAACGCCAACAACATCCATCGCGCTGTTGCTCCTCGCCGCATCCGTCGCCCTCGCCCAGCAACCTCGCCCGCCGCGTCAAGGACGCATCGAGCTCGGGCCTGACGACAAAGCCGCCGTCGAAGCTGCTCCCAAGGGGTTCGATCAGAAGCGCGACGGCATTGAGCGTGGCAAGATCGAAACGGTCGAGTACGAATCGACCACCGTCGGCACGCGGCGCAAGGCGCTGGTCTATACGCCGCCGCGGTTCTCGACCGATGCCGACGCCACGTATCCCGTGCTGTATCTCTTGCACGGCATTGGCGGCGATGAGAACGAGTGGCGGCGAGGCGGAAGGGCCGAAGTCGTGCTCGACAATCTGTACGCCGACGAATTGGCCGTGCCCATGATCGTGGTTCTGCCCAACGGCCGCGCTCAGAAGAACGACCGGGCCGAGGGCGACGTGTTTCGCTCCGCCCCCGCTTTCGCCCGCTTCGAGCAGGACTTGCTCAAAGACCTCATACCCTTCATCGAATCGAAGTACCCGGTCAAGTCGGGCGCCGAGAACCGCGCCATTGCGGGGCTGTCGATGGGGGGCGGGCAATCGCTCAACTTCGGCCTCGGCCACCTCGATACGTTCGCCTGGGTCGGCGCATTCTCGGCCGCTCCCAACACCAAGGCGCCGGAACGACTCATCGCGGACCCGGCCGAAGCGCCGATGAAGCTGAAACTGCTCTGGATCTCGTGCGGCGACCAGGACAACCTGATCCGAATCAGCCAGGGCGTACACCGCTATTTGAAAGAAAAAGAGGTGCCCCACATCTGGCACGTCGACTCGGGCAGGCACGAATTCTCGGTGTGGAAGAACGATCTGTACCACTTCGCGCAGAAGATTTTTCGATAACAAGCTGTTTCAAAACCATCGGGGACTGGCTCAATTTGCGCACTTGCGCGGAGCAAATTGTGCCTGTCCCCTTCTCCGAAGACGATTTTGAAACAGCCTCTAAGTCGCCCGACCCGGCAATCGACCGTCAACAACCCAACAATGGTTAGCCGCGACGCGCAGCGGAGCGCGCCGAGCGTCCCCAAACACAGTTGTGCAAACCACCGTTCGCCCTATGCTCCTTGTTTCGGATCGGGCGGCACAGCCGGTGGTGCCTCCAGCGATGGATCGAGCATGCACAGCGCCATGTCGACTTGCGCCGGGTCGCCGATCAGGATGGCGATGTCGTCCGGCTCGAACGCGAGGTCGGCGCTCGGGTTGAGCAGCAGCTTTCCGCCGCGGCGCACTGCCACCAGCGTGGCGCCGGTCACGGAGCGCAACTGCAACTCGCTCAAACTTTTGCCCACCACGGCCGAATTCTCCCGCACCAGGCACGACTGCACTTCCATCTTTTCCAGAATGTCCAACGGCAGTTCCACCTTCGACGCCGGCAGCTTCACGTCCCGCAGCACTTCGTAGTGCTCGCCCCGCACGCGATCGATCAGGTCGAGGATCACGTTGCGGGGCACCTCGTACTCCGCCAGCACGCGGGCGAAAATCTCGACCGACGTCTCGAACTCCTCGGGAATGATGGCGTTGGCCCCCATCGAGCGCAGCGTTTCGACCTCCGACAGGTACCGCGTGCGGACGATAATGTGCAGCGCGGGATTGAGCTGGCGGGCCAGCTCGACTGCGCGGCGGGTGCTGGCCGGGTCGGAAATGGCCACCACCAATAGCTTCGCCGATTGCACGCCCACGTGCTGGAGCACGGCCGGCCGGGTGCAATCGCCGTAGTGAATCGATTCGCCCTCGCGCCGGGCGCTGCGAACCGTTTCGGGATTCAACTCCAGCACCACGTATTCAATGTCGAACACCTTGAGCACGCGGGCCAAGTTCCGCCCGTTCAGACCGTAGCCGATGACGATCACATGATTGCGGGCGGCGACCTTTTCTTCCTGCGGCAGCGCCCCGCGGCGGCCCGTGCGCCAGCGTTGCGGGACAGGAAGCCGAACCAACAGATCGGCGAGCCGCGGGCCGGCGGTCATCAACAGGGGCGTCAGCGCCACGCTGATCACTGCGGCGGCGAGAAAGACTTGGTACTGCTCGGCATTCAACAGGTCGAGGGCCCGGCCGCGGTCGGCCAAAATGAACGAGAACTCACCCACCTGCGCCAGCGACGCGCCGACCAAGATGGCGATGCGCAAGGGGTAACCGGCCACAAGCGTGGGGAGCCCTGAAGCGACAAACTTGAGCCCGACCACGGCCGCCACGGTGGCCGCCACGAGCGGCAGGTGCGCCGCGACAAACCGCAGGTCCAACCGCATGCCCACCGAGATGCACAACAGGCTGGCCAGCGTATCGCGGAACGGCAACACTTCGGCCATCGTCTGCGTGGCGTATTCCGATTCTGACAGCGCGAGCCCGGCCAGGAACGCGCCGAGCGCCAGCGACCACCCCATCGACGCCGTGAGGGCCGAGCTGCCGATGCACAACAGCACCAGCACGAACAGAAACAGCTCGCGGTGTTGCGTGCGAACGACCTGGTAGAGCACCAGCGGCACCACGTACCGCCCCGCCAAAAGCAGCGCCGCGACCACTAGCGTCCCCAAGACAAGCGAAAGCCAAGGCGATACCCCCTCGCTCGGCCGCGCGGCCAGCACGGGCAGCGCCACCATGAACACCACCACCAGCAAATCCTGAAACAGCAGCACGGCAGCGGCCATGTTCCCTTGCGGCGTAGTGAGCTCGCCGCGATCGGCCAGCAGCTTGAACACGACCGCCGTGCTCGACATGGCCAGCAGCATGCCCACGAGAATCGCCGGCCGCACGTCGCCGAAATACCACCACGTCGCCCCGACGCCGACCACGAGGCACACCAGCACCTGCGGCAGACCGACGCGCAGCATGAGCCGCCCCATGCCCGCCAGCCGCGGTATCGAGAACTCCAGACCCACGGCAAAGAGGAGCACGACGACGCCGATTTCGGCGAGCATTTCGACGCGCTCGACGTCGTCGATAAGGCTCAGGCCAAACGGTCCCGTGAGAACACCGGCGACGAGCAGCCCGACCACCGACGGCAGCCGCAAACGATGAAACAGAAACACCGTCGCCGCGGCCACGGCAAAGACGACGAGCAGATCGCGAAGTACTTCCAATCCTTCCACGCTTTTCACCTTACCTCTATGGCGCCTCAAGCGTTGCGGGCGGTGCACACATTAAAGCACAGAGCCGCCTAACACTAGCACGCATCGGCACTTGTCGATATGATGGGACTCGGCTGCACTCCGCGGCAAAGTGTATCGTCGGTCGGCAAGATCCTTGCGGTGGGAGCGGGCGATTCGATGAAGTGGCGAGCGGGAAAACGCGCGATGCGATTTGTGCCGGTGCTTCTCGTTGGCACCGCACTTTTTCTCTTAGCGGTCCGCCGGCCGACCGACGCCATCGAGCCCGGGCCCCAACCGGCACAGTCGGCCGCTACCGGCGAAAAGGCGGCCCAGTCGACCGACCAGGATTACGCCGCGCTCGGCCAGAGCTATGCCCGCGAAGTCCAGCCGCTCTTCGAGCGCTTCTGCCACGAGTGCCACTCGGGCGACGATCCCGAGGGGGACATCGACTTCGCCGCACTGGCCGATTTTGCCGACGCGCGCAAACACACACGCATCTGGCAGAAGGCGAGCGAGATGCTCGAATCCGGCCAGATGCCGCCCGAAGAGGCGACCAACCATCCGACCGATGGCGAGCGGGCACGACTCGAAGGCTGGGTGCGCGATTACCTGCGGGCCGAGGGGCGGGCCCATGCCGGCGATCCCGGCCGCGTGGTGCTGCGCCGCCTCAGCAATGCCGAATACGCGTACACGATTCGCGATCTCGTGGGCGTCGAGATGCCCGACCCCACGCGCGAGTTTCCCGTCGACGGCGCGGCGGGCGAAGGGTTCACCAACACGGGCAACGCCCTGGTGATGTCGCCCGAGCTTTTGACCAAATACCTCGACGCCGCCAAGGGAATTGCCGACCACGCCTTGCTGCTGCCCGACGGGTTCCGCTTCTCCCCCCACACAACGCGACGCGACTGGACCGACGACATCCTGGCCAGCATCCGCGCGATTTACAACAAATACTCCGACCCGCGCGGCGGCGACACGGTGAACCTGCAGGGAATCGTGTTTCAGACCAACGAAGGCGGGCGGCTGGCGCTCGACCAGTACCTTGCCGCGACATTGACCGAACGGGAATCGATTTCGTCCGGCGCCACGACTATCGACGAAGTGGCGCGAAAGCACGACCTGAACGCCAAGTACCTCGGCATCCTGTGGGAGCATCTCACTTCTTCGGAACCGTCGCTGCTGCTCGATCCGTTGCGCGAGCGCTGGCGAACCGCGAAGCCGGACGACGCAACGCCGCTCGCCGCCGAAGTTTCGCAGTGGCAGCGGGCACTGTGGAAGTTCAACAGCGTCGGACAGATCGGCAAAGTCGGCGGTCCCAAAGCGTGGATGGAGCCGGTATCGCCGCTAGCGACCCGCCGCGGCCTCCAAACTCCGCTGCCCGCGCCGAGCAAGGATGGAAGCATCGTTGTCTATCTCGTGGCAGGCGACGCCGGCGACGGGAACGAGAACGACGTCGTCGTATGGGAACACCCGCGGCTGGTTGCGCCGGGGCGACCCGATCTCTTGCTGCGCGACGTACGCCAGGTAACGCACGAGCTGGCTGGCCGACAGGAACGGATCTTCGCGCAGACCGCGAAGTGTTTGCAGGCCGCCGCCGACGCCGCCCAAAATGAACGCGCCGAAGGGGCCGACGTCGCCGAGTTGGCCCGCAAGTACGAAGTCGATGCCGAAGCGCTCTCTGCGTGGCTCGATTTTCTCGGCATCGGCAGCGGCGGGTCGACTCAGCTTGGCACACCGATCACGCGGAAGTTCGAGAGCGCGTCGGGCTACGACTTCGTAAAGGGCTGGGCGGGCGACGGCGCGCTGAGCGTCGCGGCGAACTCGTCGGATCAGCACGTCCGCATCCCGGGCAACATGAATCCGCACTGCGTGGCGGTTCATCCGATGCCCACGCTGAACGTGGCCGTCGGTTGGAAGTGCCCAGAGGCGGCGACGCTGCGACTCGAAGGGGCGGTTACGCACGCGCACCCGGAGTGCGGCAACGGCGTGACGTGGTCGCTGGAGCTGCGCCGAGGACAAATGCGACAGCGGCTCGCGGCGGGAATCAGTCAAGGCGGAAAACCCGTTCCGTTTGGCCCGCTGGAAGGAATCGTCGTGCGCAAGGGCGACGTAATTGCGTTGGTGATTGGCCCCCGCGACGGCAATCATTCGTGCGACCTGACACAGATCGACCTGGCGTTCGACGACGGCACGCGAAAGTGGAGCCTCGCGGGCGACCTTTCACCCGATATCCTGGCGGGCAGCCCGCACCCCGACAGCCGCGGCAACGCCGACGTGTGGCATTTCTTCTCGGAGCCGGTGGATCAGTCGTCGGGGTATTTGATTCCGGCCGGTTCGCTGCTGGCGAAGTGGCAGGCCGCCCAAAGCGACGACGAACGGCAGAAGCTGGCCGAAGAGTTGCAGCGATTGCTCGTCAGTGGCGCTTCAACGGCGGGGTCGGGAGACCCGCGCCGAACGGAACTGCCAAAGGACTCGCCCGACGCGGTGCTCTGCGGGCAGATCGCGGCATCGTTCCAGGGCGCACTGCTCTCGGCCGTGCTGGAAAAAATCGCCGCCGCGCCGTTGGAGGATACCGACAAAGAGAATAAGGATGGCGCGAGCGACTCGTCTTTCGGCCTCGATCCGCGACTTTTCGGCAAGCTGCCCGACGGGTCGCCCATCGATGCGGCAAACCTTTCGGTGCAAGCGCCGTCGGTTCTGAAAGTGCGGTTGCCTGCGGACCTGGTCGCGGGTGCCCAGCTTGTAACGGCTGGCACGCTGCATGCCGAGAGCGGCCGCGAAGGGAGCGTGCAGTTTCAGGTCGAGACCACCGATCCCGGCGATGCACGCGGCTTGCAGCCGACCGCCGTGACGCAGACCAACAACGGCGGGGCGTGGACGTCGGTCCAGCGCGGCGTTTCGTTCGCCACGCCCGTAGTGACGGCCGAGGGAAGCGCGGCGCGAAAGCGGTTCGAGGCGGCCTTCGACGAGTTCCGCAATCTTTTCCCGGCCGCCCTGTGTTACACCAAGATCGTGCCGGTCGACGAGGTCATCACACTCACGCTGTTCTACCGCGAGGACGATCATCTCGCGCGGCTCATGCTCGACGACGAGGAAAAGGCGCAGCTCGACCGCTTGTGGGACGAGCTGCATTACGTGAGCCGCGACGCGCTCTTGCTCGTCGACGCCCTCGCACAACTGATCGAGTACGCCACGCAGGATGCTGACCCCTCGCTGTTCACGCCGCTGCGCGAGCCGTTTGCCGACCGCGCCGCCGCGTTCCGGCAGCGGCTGGTCGATACCGAGCCGCAGCAGCTCGAGTCCCTGCTCCGCTTCGCCGGGCAAGCATGGCGGCGACCGCTGTCGGAGGCGGAGACGAACGGCCTCCGCTCGCTCTACGCCACACTGCGCTCAGAGGAGTTCTCGCACGACGAGGCGTTTCGGCTCACGATGGCCCGCGTGCTGGTGGCGCCGGCGTTTCTCTACAAGGCGGAGAGGCCCGGTGCGGGCGAGAAACCCGGCCCGGTCACCGACTGGGAATTGGCCAACCGCCTGAGCTACTTCTTGTGGTCGTCGCAACCGAATGAAGAGCTGCGACAATTGGCCGCTTCGGGCCGGCTCGGCGACGAGGAAGTATTGGTCGAGCAGACGCGGCGGATGCTCCGCGACGATCGAGCGCGGCGGCTGGCGATTCACTTCGCTTGCCAGTGGCTGCACGTCCGCGACTTCGACGGTCTGGAGGAGAAGAGCGAGCGGCACTTCCCCGAGTTCGTCGAGCTGCGCGACTCGATGTACGAGGAGTCGATTCGGTTCTTCACCGACTTGTTCCAGAACGACCGCTCGGTGCTCGACATTCTCGACGCCGACTATACGTTCCTCAACGAGGAACTGGCTGGGTTTTACGGCATCGATTGGGCGAGTGGCAGCGCGGTTCCGGCGGACGGCATACAAAACGCAAATACCGAGCAGACGGCGGACGGCACGCGGAGCGTGCCTGCTACGGTGGAGTGGCGGCGGTTCGATGGCGTGAAGCAGCACGGGCGCGGCGGCATTCTCGGACAGGCGACGACGCTGGCCTCGAACTCCGGCGCCTCGCGCACCAGCCCCATTCTGCGCGGCATTTGGATCAGCGAAACGCTGTTGGGCGAGCGTCTCCCCCGCCCGCCCAAGGATGTTCCGAAACTGCCCGAGGACGAAGCAGCCACCGATGGCCTGACTGTGCGCGAGCTGGTCGAGCGGCACAGCAGCGATCCCAAGTGTGCCGTGTGTCATTCGCGGTTCGACGCATTTGGATTCTCGCTGGAGGGCTTCGACGCCATCGGCCGCGGTCGCGAGATCGACCTGGGTGGCCGCTCGATCGACACACACGTTACCGCGGCCGACGGCGCCAAGTGGGAGGGGATCGACGGATTGCGCGCTTTTCTGCTCACCACGCGCCGCGAGGCGTTTGTGCGGCAGTTCTGTCGCAAGCTGCTCGG
>CAYQAJ010000226.1:0-6454 GCA_964415245.1 uncultured Pirellulaceae bacterium
GTGCTGACGATCGTGGCCACTTTGCGCAGATCCAGCGGCAGGTACTTGCCCTTTTGCGTGAGGAACTCGAGCAGGTTGACGATCTCCTCCGGCTGCACTTGCTTTTCGAAGCCATCGGGCATGAGCGACTTGTTCGAGCCGATCAGCTCGTCGATATCCTCGCGCAGCACCACGTGCTTCTCCCCCTCGGGGTCGAACAGCTCGATGGCCGTGGCCGTTTCAGCCGCCAGCAGCCCCCGGAGCACGCGGCCGTCGGCCAAAATCACCGTGTACTCGCGGAAGTTGCCCTCCACGCTGCGGCTGGGGTCGATGATGTTGACCAGCAGCTCGGCCTTGGGGTGTACCGCCATGCCGGTCAGATCGGGGCCGATGTTCTTTCCCTCATCGCCGTGCGTGTGGCACTTGGCGCATTGTTTGGTGAACACTTCCTTGCCCAACGCGGGATCGCCCTTCTTCTCCGTGAGCGCGAGCAGCTCCTGGAAGACTTTCTCGCGGTCGGGGTCGGGCAGACCGCCGCCGCTTTCCATCAGCTTGCGGGCGCGGGCGGCAATATCGCGATCGGGGTGGCCGGAGAGCGACTGCTTCTGGTCGAGCGACAAGTCGGCCAAAGCGACGCTGCCGTTTTCCAGACCTTCCAACAGCGCCGCAGTCCACGCGGGGCGGCTCATCAGCACGCCGATCGCAGTGCCGCGGGCCGACGGAGTCAAACTTCCGTATCGCTTGACCACCGCCGCGCCGATCTCGTCGGCCTGGCTCGCGGATAGGGCAGCGATCAAGCCGCCAGCCAGCTCGGGCGACACGCGCGGCGAAACCAGGTCGAGCAGGTTGTCGGCCACCTCGGCGTCGCTCGCGCGGAAGGAGACAAGCTGCTGCGCCGCTTCGATGCGCCGCGCCTCGGGCTGTTTCTCATCGGCTGCGAGCGCCAATAGCGAACCGGCCACTTTCTCGGCATGCTTCGAGAAATCGGGCGACCCCCAGCGACTGGCCAGTCCGATCAAGTTGCCCTGTCCACCGGGACCGACCCGCGCGAACAGCGCGAGCGTGGCCTCTTGCGCCGCTTCGTCGAGCGTGGCCTTGCGCGTTCGCGGCCAGCCTCGGGCCATGCCCGCCAGCACGGCTTCGGCCGCCGCGGGATCGGCCTCGCTCAGCGCCGCGAGAAGCGCGCCGAGATTCTGGTCGGAGCCGCCTCGCGCGAAATGCTCGGCCACGATGGCGGTGGCCATCGCCAAGGCGCCTCCCCCTTGCGCGCCGCGACGACCGCTGCGGGGCGGCGTCTGCGCCGCCTCCGCTCCGGTCTCGATCGCTCCCGAGGCGAGAACGGCTCGCAGGAAATACACGTCATTGGTGGCCGCCGCGCTCGTGGCCGCGTCGGGAATCCAGCGGTCTTCGGCGTTTTTCGCATCGGCCAGAGTCTGGGCAATCGCGGCGCCGGCCTTTTCGTCGGGTGGCATTTCCGACAGGGCCAACAGGGCCCGCATCCGCACCAGCGCTTCGTCGTCATCCAGCACGCTGCTGTCCAGCAGTGCGACTCGCCCCGCATCCGTGCGCGGCAAGACGGCGGCGGCGTTCTCCCGCACGGCGGCGCTGGGATGCTTCAAATCCGCCACGACCGCGGCCGTTGCATCGGCGTGAGAACCATCGAGTGCACCGAGCCCTTGCAAGGTCCACAATGCGTGAACGGCCGCCGTGTTGAGCCCGATCGAGTCGACGCTCTTGTCGCCCACCATCTCAATGAGCGCCGGCACCACGTCGAGCTTCCCGCGCTCGACCAGCAGCCGCTGCGCGTGGAGCCGCCAAAGCATGTTGTCGTTCTTCAGCGTGGCAACCAGCTTCTCGGGCGAAGCGCCGGCGAGCGACATCGCCGGCTTCGCTTCTATCGCGCCCGGTCCGTCGTACACCAGTCGATAAATCCGCCCGTGCGTCTTGTCGCGTAAAGGGATTTCGTAGGCGTTCCCCTTGCCGGTCCGGTAGCCGACCGGCGTGGGGTTGTGCTGCACGATGATGTTGTACCAGTCGATCACCCACACCTGCCCGTCGGGACCGACCGCGGCCGCAATCGGTGCCGCCCATTCGTCGTCAGAGGCCAGCAGGTTGCACGGGCTCACCGACTGGAACCCGCTGCCGTCCTGGCTCAACACAAACGTGCTGATCAGGTGGCCGGTCGGCTCGGCGACGAACGCGGTCCGGTTCCAGTACTGCTCGGGCCAGGTGCGGGCGGTGTAGAGATCGTGCCCCGCCGCGGCCGTGTAACCGCCGTGGTTATCGACCTGCCGCACGTCGTCCGTAATGGGGCGAAAGCGCGGCGCGCCGGCAATTCCTTCCAGCCGCGCGACCGACCATCCCCGCACGGCCTCGTAGTATCGGTTGGCAATCGGCATGTACTCGCTGGGATTGCCGTTGGCGGTCGACCCGAAGATCAGTCCCTCTTCGCTGATGCCCAATCCCCACGTGTTGTTGTTGGTCGATCGCGCGAACTCGATCGTCGAGCCGTCGGGCCGGAACCGCAGAAAGCCCTGGCCGAAGCGCTGGCGATCACCGCCCACACGGCCGTCGAAGCCCGAGTAGCCGACGGTTCCCCAAATCCAGTTATCGAGGCCGTAGTGCATGTTGCTCGGCCCGGCGTGCGTGTCGTACGTGCCCCAGCCTTCCAACAGCACCGTTCGGGAGTCGGCCTTATCGTCGCCGTCGGTGTCCTTGAGTAGCACCGTGCGGGGAACCTGGTGAGCGATGACTCCCCCCTGTGAGAACACCAGGCTGCTGGGGATGCTCAACCCGTCGGCGAACACGGTGAACTTGTCGGCCCGGCCGTCGCCGTCCGTATCTTCACAGATGCGAATGCGGTCGTGCCCGCTGCCGGGCGACTGCAGCTCGTTGGGGTAGTCGACCGTTTCGCCCAGCCACAGCCGGCCGCGCTCGTCCCATGCCATGCAGATCGGCTTGGCGATGTCGGGGTCGGCGGCGAACAGCTCGAGATGATAGCCCTTGGGCACCACGTAATGCTTGAGCGACTCCTCGGCAGCAAGGGGCTTTTGCATCTTGCTGATCGGCTTGCCAATGGTGCCCCACCGCTCACCGGCCGGATAGAAGGGGAGCTCGGCGTCGACGAATTCGAACGGCGCGACGTCGGTGCGCGGGGGATTCATTTCCGGCACTTGGAAGGCTGCCCGCTCGCCGTACGGCGGCACGACCGAGGGATCGCCGCCGGCGGCCCAGCGGATGCCCCGCTCCAACAGGTTCTGGAAGCCAGGATGGCCCCACGTGCGCTCGTCGTGGCCCCAGGCGGTGTAGAACACGCGCCCCTTGCCGCTGGTGCGAACCCACGTCCACGGCTCGCGGCCGGCACTGTCCTCGCGCACCGAAAGCACGGTGCGGTCGCGCTCGTTGTGTTTTGTATGAACGTACGTTTCGTCCCAGCTCTCGAAACCGCCGAAGCCCTTCATGATGGGGTGGTCGGATTCGACGATCGTGGTGCGAAACACGCCCGTTTCATGCTTCAGGAACTGGGCGCCGACCAATTCGACGACCTTGTCGGAATTGCGGAAGCAGAACGAGGCGCAGTGCAGCGGCACGAAGCCGCCGCCGCCTTCGACGTAAGCGAGCAGCGCCTTTTCCTGGTCTGGCTCGATGCGGTCGATGTTGGCGTACAAAAGCAGCGCGTCGTACTTTCGCAGCGTGTCGGGGCGAAGCGCCTCGGCCGGATCGCCGCTGTAGGTCACCTTGATGTTGCGCCCCCGCAGCACCGGCTCGATCTGTTTGAAGCGGTCGGCCGGGCGATGGTGGCCGTCGTCGCCCAAAAAGAGCACGTTCAGCGCGGGGGGAGTTTCGCCGCTTGCCGACGTGTCCGAGGCAGGCTCATCGGCCGCACGAGGCGCGATCGCAGCCAGCGCCAAGAGCGCGAGGAACGACAGCGGCGCCACGCAGCGCCACAACAGGTTGCTTCCAGTCATTCGCGTCATCGTGCGATCTCCCGTTCAGGCTTCTGCTTATCGCAACCCGAAGCGTCAGCGAGGACGCTTCCCACGCAACCCGAACCGTTCGCGAGTGACAGTGCTATTCGCGGTCCCAATGAAGCTGCGTCCCTCGCTTACGCTTCGGGTTACGATATCCGCTCTCCGCTTTCCACTCTCCGCTTTCCGCTTTCACGACAGCGTAAACGCCGGCAGCTTCACGATCTCGCCCCCTTTGAGCGCCGACTCGTGAGCACACAGACCCACGCACGTCCAGTTGGCCGATTGCACCGCGTTGGGGTACGGGTCGCGGTTCTCGATCAGCGCCGTAACAAATTCGTGCGCCAGGTGCGGGTGCGACCCGCCGTGTCCGCCCCCTTGCGTGAACGACAGGTGCTGGTGCTCCTTCATATCGTACACACCCTTGGTGGTGAACATGCGAATCGGCTCGGGGAGCAAGTGGGCGTAGTCGGGCACCTTCACCCGCTCGGGTATCTCCGGCTCTGGCTTCTTGGCCGTGTGGAGCACCGGCTCCTCCCCTTCGATCAGCGGCCACTCGAAAGTCTTCTTCGTGCCGTAGGCGTCGAAACTCTCGCGGTACTGCCGCGCCACGTCGAACAGCGACCGGTAAATGCGGGCCGACACGTCGGAGTTGCGGAACTTGATGTGCGTCGATTCGATGGCGAACGGCGAATTGTACTTGCCGATCAGCTCCTTGCGGATGGTGCCCGAGCCAAAGCACGAAACGTACTCCGCTTCCGACCGCGTCAGCGCCAGACAAGGCCCCACGCAGTGCGTGGCGTAGTGCATGGGGGGCAAACCGGGCCAGTAATCGGGCCAGCCGTCCATGTCCTGCTGGTGGCTCGCCTGAACCGACTGCACCTTGCCCAGCTCGCCTTTCTCGTACAGCTCGCGGACGAACAGGAACTCGCGGGCATACACCACCGTTTCGGCCATCATGTACTTGAGGCCGGTTTCCTTCACCAGCTTCACGATTTCCTCGCATTGGCCGATCGTGGTGGCCATGGGCACGGTGCTCATGACGTGCTTGCCCGCCTTGAGAGCCGCGATGGCCTGCGGCGCGTGGTCGGGAATGGGCGAGTTGATGTGCACAAAATCGACGTGGGGGTCGGCCAGCACGTCTTCGTATCGCGCGTATCGCTTCTCGACGCCGAACGAATCGCCGATCTTGTTCAGCTTGTCTTTGTTGCGCTGGCAGATCGCATACATGTTGGCCTGCGGGTGCCGCTGGTAAATGGGAATGAACTCCGAGCCGAACCCCAGACCGATGATGGCCACGTTGACTTGCTTCTGGTTCATGAGACGCTCCCTGACGGTTACCCTACGGCGTTATGTGGGACAAAAGGTGGAACGAGTCAATGACCAATGACCAAATCCAAATGACCTATTTCAATTGACCAATTCGATCGCCAAACATTGGTCATTGGGGCTTGGTCATTGCGTCACCGGCCCGTCGGCCATGGTAACTGACGAGGCCCCGAGACGGGATGGCCAGCGGGCGTTCGCATATTATGCCAGACTTTTCGCGGCACGCATCCCCCTTGGTTGTGTCGCGGTCTCCCGACCGGGACACGGGGCCGACCGAAGGTCTCCAGCAGTCGGGGAATCGGAAAAGTCGGAGACCTTCGGTCGAAACTGTGGCACGGTCCGGAGACCGGCCACAACGAATGGCCACCTTATCGCCCTGTGAGCGCGGCGGCCACGGCGGTTCGCATCTTCTCGATTCCCGTTCGGGCCACGTCCATCGGCGGCTGCTGCCAGTATTTTTCATTGAAAAGTTCAAGCGAAAAGTAGCCGCGAAAGCCTGTGCCGAGCAGCCCGACGATGATATCGCCCAGCGGAGCCACGCCGTCGCCGGGGTAAACGCGATCGGCGTCGCGGATGGTCTCGCGCGGCGGGTCGGCGGGATAGTCGTTCATGTGGATCACGTGAAACGCGTCGCCGTCCACCAGTCGCAAGCTGGCGAAGTCGGTCCCTCCCTTGTACAGGTGATACACGTCGGGAAGCACGCACGCCCCGGGATGCCCGCTTTCGATGGCCACGAACATCACCTCGCTCAAACGGCTGAGCGACTTGGAGAACCCCCACACTTCGACCTCGGGCACGACACCCATTCGGTCGCCCAGGTCGAGCAGTGCCCTGTACCGTTCGGCGGCGCGATACAGGTTCAAGTCAGTCTGCTGCGTAGCGCCGGCGGGAGGCGCGGCGATGCGAATGCCGCCAATTTGGCGCACGAGGTCCATGTCGCTCTTGGCCGTTTCGAGTCCCTTGGCGCGGGCCGCGTCGTCGTCGACGATCCACTCGGCGAAGCCGATCGCGCTGGGAACTACGAGACCGGCGTCGTCAATGCGCTTCTTCAGGTCGGCCGTCGTGCCCCCCTGGTCGACGTACTGGCGGATTTCGCGGATCCAGGGCTCGATGGCGTCGTAGCCCGCCTTGGCGGCGATTTCGATCTCCTCAGCCAGCGACAATTTCTGACCCCGCAG
>CAYQAJ010000226.1:6554-8687 GCA_964415245.1 uncultured Pirellulaceae bacterium
AGATGGACCGTACGGATACATCGGACGCGGCACCGTAGCGTACGGAGTTGGCTTTAGCGGGGTCGCGCGGGGCGAATTCAGGGCTGGTCGGCGGGCAGATTTTCGTTGATCTCCGCTTCCCTCGCCGACATCCAATCCTTCCTCAGCGCCCGCACCACGAACATCGCCAGCACCAGCAGTGTCAGCGGCGCGACGAACAGCAGCATCACCGCGCTAAAGGGGCGCAGGGCCCGATGCTCGGTCGCTCGGAGAAACAGAAACGTCGCGTAGGCTGCGTAGTACAGAAGCAGCGTCAACGCCTCCCAGCGGCTGATTACGTAACCGGTGTAAAACACGGGCAGGCAAACGGCGGCCGCCACAATCATCACCGGAATGTCGAACCGCAGCGCAGCCGGCGACACCGCCACGCCCGCCGGCGCCACCAGCGCGCAGACCCCCAACACGAACAGCACATTGAAAATGTTGCTCCCCACGATGTTGCCGACGGCCACCTCACTCTGGCGGCGGATGCCGGCGACAATGCTGGTCACAATCTCGGGCAACGACGTGCCCACGGCGACGATCGTCAAACCGACGACCAACTCGCTGACTCCCAACGCGTGGGCGGTGTGGACGGCGGCCCGCACCAGCATGTTGGCGCCGACGCCCAACAGAGCCAGCCCCACCACCAGCAAGGCGATTTGCCACAAAGTGCGCAGTGCTGCCGAAGTGCGCGGTGGCGCAACGGACGGTACGACATCAGGCGATACGTCATCGGGCAGTTCGGGCCTGGCAGTCGACTCAGCTTGCGCGGCCTGTAAAAGCCGCAAGGCACGAAGCTCCTGCCGGCTGCGCCACACGGTCACCGCGCTGTACACGACGGCCGAGACCGCCAAGAGAGCACCTTCCCACGGATATACCGTCCCATCCCAGCAAACCGCCAATAGGGCGAACGTCACAAGAATCATCAGCGGTACCGCCGAGCGGACCATCTGCCGCGACACCGCCAGCGGCGAAACCATTGCCGCCACTCCCAGCACGAGCAATACGTTCGAAATGTTGCTGCCTACCACGTTGCCGATGGCCAGGTCGGTCTGCGGATTGGCGTACGTCGCCTGCACCGACACGGCCAACTCGGGAATGCTCGTGCCATAGGCCACCACGGTAAGGCCGACGACAAGCGACGAGATGCCCATCGCCTCGGCCAACCGCGCCGCGCCGCGCACGAGCAGCTCGCCGCCGGCGATCAGCAGGGCCATGCCGGCAACGAATTGAAGCAGCGGAATCACGCGCGATGCCTCCCGACGCACCACCTGCGCCGCTTTCCACGCGACACGTTTGCGGCTATTGTTGATTGATCGCCGCGCCATCGCGGCCGACCGGCGCCGCTGGTGAATCTATAAGCATGTCAGAGTACGAAATACCCCAGTTCGACGATGAGCCCACCGAAGCCGCCCAGCCCGGCCGGTTCGTCGTCCAGCCTGCTACGCGCGTCGTTCGCCTGCCCCCCTATCTGTTCGGGCGGATCAACCACCTGCTCTACGAGAAGCGGCGACAGGGGGCCGACGTTTTGGACTTAGGCATGGGCAACCCCACCGATCCGCCGGCCGCTTCTGTCATCGAAAAGCTTGCCGAGGCGGCCCGCGACCCCGGCAACCACGGCTATAGTAAGTCGAACGGCATTCTGAACCTGCGCCGCGAGGTGGCCAGCAAGTATTTGAAGCGTTATGGCGTGCGGCTCGACCCCGAAAGCAACGTGATGGTGTGCCTGGGATCCAAGGAGGGGTTTTCGCACATGTGCCTGGCCATGATGGGGCCGGGCGACACCGCGATCGTCCCCGCCCCTTATTTTCCCGCGCACATGTACGCCGTGGCGCTGGCGGCGGGCAACGTGATCGCGCTCGAAGTAGCCGACAGTGAAAAATTTCTTTCCAACATCGCCTACACCTGCCAGCACCTGGTTCCGCCGCCGAAAATCGTCGTACTCAACTACCCGCACAATCCTTCGACCGTGACGGTCGAGCCCGAGTTCTACACCGAAGTGGTGAAGCTGGCGCGGCAATACGGTTTTCTGGTCATCAGCGACTTCGCCTATGCCGACGTGGCGTTCGACGGCTATCGTCCGCCGAGCTTTCTGGCGGCCGAGGGGGCGAT
>CAYQAJ010000227.1:0-8651 GCA_964415245.1 uncultured Pirellulaceae bacterium
CGAAGAGCGGCTGGCCAAGCTCTCCGGCGGCGTGGCCAAGGTGAACGTCGGCGCGGCAACCGAAAGCGAAATGAAGGAACGCAAGGCCCGAGTCGAAGATGCACTGCACGCCACCCGCGCCGCGGTGGAAGAGGGCATCCTGCCCGGCGGCGGTGTCGCGCTGCTGCGGGCCGCGGCCTCGCTCAAGCCGGGCGACGACCTGCCGCACGACGAACAAGTCGGGTACAAGATCGTGCTGCGTGCGTGCCGCGCTCCGCTGACTCTCATTGCCGCGAACGCTGGCCAGGACGGCGGCATCGTGTGCGAGAAGGTGTTGGAAGGCAAAGGTAACTACGGCTACAACGCGCTGACCGACGTGTACGAGGACCTGGTTAAGGCAGGCGTCATCGACCCCACCAAGGTCGCGCGGCACGCACTTGCCAATGCCGCCAGCGTCTCAACGCTGCTACTGACCAGCGACGCCCTGATCGCCGAAAAGCCCAAGGACGACAAGGGCAAGAAGGCCGGCCACGGCGGCGACTACGATATGTATTGAGAGTGGATCGAAAACCGCCGGGGACTGGCTCGCTTTGCGCAGTCCGCAGAGCAAAGTGTGCCTGTCCCTTCTCCGAGACGGTTTTCGAGTAAGTCACTAATCGGCACTCCCGCACAATTCGGGTAGCCGTCTATGCAACGACCCGGCGATTGGACAACCGATCGCCGGGTCTTTAATTGCGCGAGCTGACAGCTTCGGAATGCCGAGTTTGTCTCGCCGCCTTTCGCCTCCCGCGCCGCGCGGCGACAATAATCGTCGTCTCTCGCTCCGCGAGAGAACGTGCACTGCGCAGAGTGAAAGAAGCCACCAGACGCCACAAACACGGACGAGCACGGACCAACACAGACCCGCACGGACGCGACCATTCCCTAATCCCCAATCCCCAATCCCATGTCCACTCCAAAGCACTCCGCCGCAATCGCCTCTCCCCTCGACCGCCTCGAAGCGCCGAACGACGCGCTCTACGAAATCCAAACGGCCGCGCCCGGACCGCAGGGAACCATGCCGCTGTCCGACGAAATGCTCCGCCTCTGGCCCAGCGGCGACCTGTTCGGCCTCACCCAAAACGCCGGCATGGGCTGGAAGCCCGAGGACATGCTCGGCCCGCAGTTCCTGCTGCTTAGCACACAGGGTGGCGTCCGCGCGCCCGACGGCACTCCCATCGCCCTCGGCTATCACACGGGCCATTGGGAAGTGGGGCTCTTGGTCGAAGCGGCGGCGCGCGAGATCAAGCGACTGGGCGGTTTGCCCTTTGCCGCCATGTGCAGCGATCCGTGCGATGGCCGCACGCAGGGTACCACCGGCATGTTCGACTCGCTCCCCTACCGCAACGACGCGGCCCTGGTAATGCGTCGGCTCATTCGCTCGCTCCCCACGCGGCGCGGCGTGCTGGGTTGCGCCACTTGCGACAAGGGCCTTCCCGCCACGATGATCGCGATGGCGGCCATGCACGATCTGCCCGGCGTGCTGGTGCCCGGCGGAGTCACGCTGCCCCCCGAGCATGGCGAAGACGCCGGCGCGGTGCAAACGATCGGCGCCCGATACGCCCACGGAGATATCACGCTCGAAGAGGCGTCGGCCGCCGCGTGTACCGCCTGCGCCACGGCCGGCGGCGGATGCCAGTTCATGGGCACGGCCGCCACGTCGCAGGTGGTGGCCGAAGCGCTCGGCATGGCGCTGCCCCATTCGGCGCTGGCCCCCAGCGGGCAGCCCATCTGGCTCGACAACGCCACCCGCAGTGCCCAGGCACTGTGGAACCTGGCCGAGCGCGGCATCACGATGCGCGACATCGTTACCGAGGGCGCCGTGCACAACGCCATGGTCGCGCACGCGGCGGTCGGCGGTTCGACCAATTTGCTGTTGCACATTCCGGCCATCGCGTTTGCCGCAGGACTGTCGCGCCCCACGATCGACGACTGGAACAAAGTCAACCGCAGCGTGCCGCGCTTCGTCGACGTGCTGCCCAACGGGCCGAAGAACCATTTCACCGTGCGGATGTTTTTAGCGGGCGGCGTTCCCGAAGTGATGTTGCACCTTCGCCGCCTCGGTTTGCTCAAGCTCGACGTGATGACCGCCGCCGCCGCGCCGCTGGGCGAAGTGCTCGACCGCTGGGAAAAGTCAGCCCGCCGCCACAAGCTGCGCGAGCTGCTCCAGCGCCGCGAAAACATCGACCCCGACGACGTGATCATCCCGCCCGAGGAAGCCCGCCGCCGCGGTATGACCAGCACCGTCTGCTTTCCCGTGGGCAACGTCTGCCCCGAGGGCTCGGTCATCAAGGCCACGTCGATCGACGCTTCGCTGGTCGATACGGACGGCGTGTACCGCAAGACTGGCCCGGCCCGCGTGTTCACCACCGAGCGTGCCGCCGTCGCCGCGATCAAGGGGCAGACCGACCGCCCCGTCAAACCCGGCGACGTGGTGGTTCTGGCCGGCCGCGGGCCACACGGTTCCGGCATGGAGGAAACCTACCAGATCACCTCGGCGCTAAAATTTCTCAAATGGGGGCGCGACGTGGCCGCAGTCACTGATGCCCGATTCTCGGGCGTCAGCACCGGCGCGTGTATCGGGCACGTTGGACCCGAAGCGCTGGCCGGCGGACCGATCGGCAAGTTGCGCGACGGCGATTTGGTTCAGATCGTAGTCGATCGCAAGAACCTCACCGGCTCCGTCGATTTTGTCGGCGACGAAAAGCGCCGCTTCTCTCCCGAAGAGGGAGCGCGCATCTTGGCCGAGCGCCCGCCGCGCGACGACCTTCGCCCCGACGATCGCCTACCCGACGACACCCGCCTGTGGGCCGCGCTGCAAGCAGTCGGTGGCGGCACCTGGGGCGGCTGCGTGTACGACACGGACCGCATCATCGAGACCCTCACCGCCGGCCGCCAAGCGCTCGCGTCGCGCTCGTCCGAGAAGCCGCCAAAACGCTAATGTCACCCCCAAGCCCACGGATTGCATCCGTGGGTTCCGTCCGCGTGCGCACGCCACTCACGCCGCTGCCGCCTCATTCCTCGCCGCAGGCACGCGCACGCCGATCAACAGCGCCGCTGCCGCGAGCGCCATCGCCGCGCCCCAGCCAAACGCTGCGGGCGCCCCCCACTTCTCGTACAACAGGCCGAACAGCAGACTGGCCGGCAGGGCCGACACGCCGATCGCCAGGTTGAACCAGCCAAAGGCCGATCCTTTCCGCCCCTCGGGTGCAAGCCGCGCGACCAGCGTCCGCTCGGCCGGCTCCGAGAGCGCGTAAAAAACTCCGTACACGAGGAACAGCGCCCACGCCTGCCACGCATGCGTCGCCAGCGCGAACGCGAGGTATACGCCCGCGTAAACTAACCAGCCGAGCAGGATCGGCACGCGCGGGCCGACGCGATCGACCCATCGCCCTGCCAGCACGTTGCCGCCGCTCTTGACGACGTGGAACACAAACCATAACAGCGGAAGCAGCGCGACCGGCACGCCCAGCTCGCCCGCCCGCCACAATAGAAACGCGTCGCTCGAATTGCCCAGCGTGAATACTAAAAGCGCCGCCAGGTACAAACGAAAACTGTTGCTCATCGGCGACGGCGCCGGCCGAAGACCATCGGGGACTGGCGAACCTTGCTGGGGGACTGGCTCATTTTGCGGAGTCCGCGGAGCAAAATGTGCCTGTCCCCTTTGCTCAGGACGGTCTTCGTCGAAACTCGATGCCTGGTCGCCCGCCTCGTCTCGCACCTTCGCCCGCTCGCGCAGTCCCACCGCCACCAGCAGCACCACGGCCAAACCCGGCACGAGCGTCAAAGCGAACAGCCACCGCAACTGCCCCGGCCACAACAGCAGAAACGCAGTCGCCAACAACGGGCCGATCGCCGCTCCCAGGTGATCCATCCCTCGGTGAAACCCGAACGCCCGCCCGTGCATGTCGGCCGACGTCGAATCGGCCAACAGCGCATCGCGCGGCGCCGTTCGCACCCCCTTGCCCATGCGGTCGGCCGAGCGAATCACCAACACCTGCCACGGAAACGACACCACGGCGATGATCGGCCGCGCCACTGCCGCCAGCGCGTAGCCGAACATCACGAACCCCTTGCGCCGCGGCGCCCGATCGGAGAGCGCCCCGAACCACGGTTTCAAGAGGCTGGAGGCCGAGTCGGCAATCCCCTCGATGATGCCGAGCTGCCAGAGATTGCCCCTCAGCACCGAGATGAGAAACTGCGGCAGCAGCGGAAAGATCATCTCGCTGGCCACGTCGTTCAAACAGCTCGCCCACCCCAATACTTTCACATTCCGCGGCAACGGCCGATGCGCAGCCTGCGCCTCTTCGAACTTGGGCTCCGGCGACGTTTCCGATGATTCTGCCATCTGCGTTGTCAACTCGTTGAAGAAGAAACTGTCAGATACCCCGTGCGAATTCATGGCGCCGGCGCATGCCAGGGCACGAATAATTTGGTACTAAACGACCAAAAATGGTACCGTGGCGATAGGGGCATACCCACGCATGGCAATGCGTGGGCTTGAATCGCGCCGAGGAAAGGCCCGTGACGCGAACAATCGCAACCGGTGTAGGCGCGTTCCTGAGCGTCGTCGCTGGTCTCTACTTCGCCGCTCCCGCAGCGGCACAAGAGCAAAAGCTTGAGCTCGTCCTTCAAACCGGCCACAGCGATGAAGTCACCAGCGTCGCCCTCAGCATCGACGGCAACCGCGTCGCCACCGGCTCGCGCGACAAAACCGCCATCCTGTGGGACGCACACACCGGCCAAAAGCTACGCACGTTTGTTGGGCACAAGGCCAAGGTTTCGGGAGTCGCGTTAAGCCAGAACGGCGATCGCCTGCTGACCGGCTCGTACGATGGAACGGCGATCCTGTGGGATGCCTGCTCGGGAAAGAAGCTCCACACGTTCGCCGGGCACACAGGGTCTCTTTCCAGCGTGGCCGTCAGCCCCGATGGCCAGCGCGTGCTGACAGGCTCTTGGGATCATTGGGCCATCCTGTGGGATGCCACCACGGGCGAAAAGCTACACGAGTTGGGCCCGCACGTGTTAGAGGTATCGAGCGTGGCACTTAGCCGCGACGGCCGGCTCATCGCGACCGGATCGGGCGACGGCGCGGCGATTCTGTGGGACGCGCGCAGCGGCGAGAAGATCCGCGCCTTTGCGCGACACGAATACGCTCACGCCTGCACGGTTGCCCTTGGTGCGAACGGCCGTAGGCTGTTGGTTGGCGGCGACAACGAAGCCCCGATACTGTGGGACACCCGCACGGGCGAGAAGCTCCGCACATTCAAAGACGCGTTCGGTGGGGTGGTAGTGGCACTCAGTGGCGATGGCAAATCGCTTGCAACCGCCGACTTCGACAATCTCGACGAGGCAGCCGTGCTATGGAATGCCGACACGGGGGAAAAGCTCCGAGTTTTCGCGGGCCACACCTACGCGCCCACCTGCATTGTTCTCAGCGATGACGGCCGACGCGTCCT
Source organism: uncultured Pirellulaceae bacterium (assembly GCA_964415245.1). GTDB lineage: Bacteria > Planctomycetota > Planctomycetia > Pirellulales > Pirellulaceae > CAYQAJ01. The sequence goes on from CAYQAJ010000227.1 coordinate 5,478, forward strand.
GACAGGCGGCGAAGACAACCTGGCGATTCTTTGGGATGCCGGTGCTGGGGGGAAACTTTGCAGTCTGAATGGCCCCAAAGACTGGATCGTACAGAGCGCCGCCATCAGCCGCGATGGCAGCCGCGTTGTGACGGGTTCCGGTGATGGCACCGCCGTCCTGTGGGACGCTCATACGGGAGAAGAATTCCAATCCTTCGCAGGGCCCGCTCGCGCGATTGAAAGCGTTGCCATGAGCCGCGATGGCCAACTCGTCGTTACCGCCCCAGGCGACAAGACCGCCATCCTGTGGATTGCCCGATCGAGCGACAAGCTCCGCACCTTCGCCGGGCACGCCGACAAAGTCACGAGCGTGGCACTAACGGACAATGGGAAGCGCCTGCTCACCGGCTCGTACGATAAGACGGCCATCCTGTGGGATGCCGATAGTGGCGAAAAGCTCCGCACGTTTGCCGGGCACACCGAAATCGTGGTCGACGTTGCCCTCAGCAACGACGGTCAGCTTGCTCTCACGAACGCTTGCGACCAGACGGCCATCCTGTGGAACGCAATCACGGGCGAAAAACTCCGCACCTTTGTCGCGTACCGGGAAGACGCGTCGGGCGCAACGCTCAGCGGCGACGGCCGGCGCGTGCTGACCGGCTCGGAAGACAATACGGCGATTCTCTGGGACGCCCACACTGGCGAAAAGCTGCACACCTTCGGCGATCCGGAATGTGGCGCCCACCCTATTGCCATCAACGATGACGGCGGGCGCATTCTCACCCGCTCGGATTACGAAACAACAAGCATGTGGGACGCACACACTGGTCAATTGCTCCGCAACTTCGTGTGGGATACGCAGCGCGGCTGCACTGCGGCCCTCAGCAGCGATGGCAAGCAAGTCCTCACGGGACCGTGGGACGACGCGATGATCCTGTGGGATGCCCGCACCTGCGAGACGATTCACACATTCGGCACGCAAGTGAGCCCGATTAACAGTGTCGCCGTAAGCGAGGATGGAAAGCGGATCGTGACCACCTCGGGCTCCGATACGGCAACGCTCTGGGATGCGCGCGACGGCGGCGAACCCCGCGCACTTGCCGGCCACCGGGACGAGGTTCTCGCCGTGGCCATCAGTGCCGACGGAAAACACGTCCTGACGGGCTCGCGCGATGCGACGGCGATCGTGTGGGACGCGGAAAGCGGAAAGCAGCATTGCACCCTTCGAGGGCACTCGTATTTGGTCCTCAGCGTCGCCATGAGTGCCGACGCGAAACGGGCTCTCACTGGGTCGTACGAGGGAACGGCCATCCTGTGGAATGCCGAAACTGGTGAACAGCTTCGCGACTTCATCGGGCACACCGGCCCGGTGACCAGTGTTGGCCTCGGCGGAGAGGGAAGCCGAGTCCTGACGGGTTCGTACGATGGGACGGCTATCCTGTGGGACGCCGATACAGGCGAAAAGCTCCAAACCCTGATCGCCGACGATAACCAGATTCTCGCGGCGGCGATTAGCCGTGATGGCAAAAACATCGCGACTGGCTCGCACGACGGTCCAGTAATTCTTTGGGACGCCCAAACTGGCAAGGAACACCGAAGTCTAGCAGGTCACACCGATCAGGCCCTCGCCATCGCCTTCAGCGGTGACGGACAGCGACTGTTGACTGGCTCTTGGGACGGCATCGCAATCCTGTGGGACGCCAAGTCGGGCGAGAAACTCCACACGTTCGGCGGGCAAACGTATCGTGTCACCAGCGCCGCGTTCAGCGGCGACGGCCGGCGTGTTGCGACGGGCTCGGACGACGGCGCCACGCGGATTTGGGACGCCAAGACCGGCAACGAGCTGGCGGCGCTAATGGTGCTCGGCGACGGGTCGGACTGGCTCGTTGTGACGCCCGACGGCTACTTCGACGGCACCGATGCCGCGGCGCGGCTCATCAGCTTCCGCAAACCCGGCACCATCGACTTCGCCCCCGCCAACCTTTACCGCGAAAGGTTCCGCTGGCCCAAACTACTCTCCACCGTGTGGCTGAAAGGCGACCCGTGACGCGGTATGATCGAGGACGGTCGCGCATAATCTATTCGCGCTCCGCCTCACCCAAGCCCAAGGATTGCATCCGTGGGTTCCGCGTTCGCCGATCTCCTAGCGACGCTCCACCCATGGCCGACTCGCACGAATTCCCCGGCATCTGGGTTCACTTCATCGCAACGGCCTACGGCGCGTGGCTCCCTGGCGACGAGCGCGGGTTTCGAACCCGTCATCATCGCCAGCACGTCGAGGGGGACTACAAGAATCCGCCGCCACGCGATCAGTTTGCCGACGTGCGTCAGCGGAGCAAAGCGCTCCTCAAGCAGCAGCCAACGGTCATTGGCCACAAGTGGCGACCGATCGTCGGCGACGCGGTGCGCGAACGGATCGAAGAGTTGGGTGGCTTCGTGCTGTGCCTCTCGGTCAGCGGGCAGCACGTTCACGTTCTGGCGAAGCTGCCGTTCGGACGCAAGCCCAAGACTTACTTGACCCTGGCGAAGAGGCATGCGACGTACGAATGCAAACAGCGCGGTTGGAAGGGAAAATTGTGGGCGCTGCGCGGTAAAGTGCGAGCGATACGCAATCGGACGCATCAACGCAACGTGTACCATTACATCCTCGCGCACGAGAAGGAGGGCGCGTGGGTGTGGAAGTGGCGGCGGTGAGGGAGTGGCGGGAAGAATGCGCATGAGGGCCGAACCTGAGCGTAGGCGGAACCCACGGATGCAATCCGTGGGCTTGAATTGATTGTCGCGTCGTGCGATTGTGCAGGCGAGCGCGTACAATCAACTCACGCACCACCCCGCCCAAGCCCACGGATTGCATCCGTGGGTTCCGCGCTCGCCGATTGCCGCGGAGTGAACCATGAAATCCCACACCCAGTACCTCACGTTCAACGTCCCAGTCCGCATGGATTTCGTGAACATCACCCGCGAGGTCGAGGCGGCGGTGAAGACGAGCGGGGTGCGCGAGGGGCTGTGTCTGGTCAATGCCATGCACATCACCGCCAGCGTGTTCATCAACGACGACGAGCCCGGCCTGCACGAGGACTACAAGAAGTGGCTCGAAGAGCTGGCCCCGTTCGATCCGTCGCCCGAGCGGTACCACCACAACCGCACCGGCGAAGACAACGCCGACGCCCACCACAAGCGGCAGATCATGGGCCG
>CAYQAJ010000228.1:0-8582 GCA_964415245.1 uncultured Pirellulaceae bacterium
TGAGAAACCGCGGCCCGAGAAAACCATGACCACTGCAGTCGACCTGATTCGGCGACTTCACCAGCACCGGGCGTGGGTGAACGAGAACCTGCTGGCGGCCGCGGGCGATTTGAGCGACGAGCAACTGCGGCGCGCTTTTTCCATCGGTCAGGGGTCGATTTGGAAATCGCTGACGCACCTGTACGCCGCCGAGTTTGTGTGGCTCGAAGCGTTGCTGGGTAACGAGGACCCGCTCACGCCGGGCGACGTGCGCGGCAAGCTGCCCGGCAATCAATTGGGCGAAAGGGCGATTCGCTCGCTGGCCGAGCTGCGCGAGAAATGGGCCGAGCTGGCGCGGCGGTGGGACGGGTATCTGGCGAAGCTCGCACCAGAGTCGCTCGACGAGCCCGTTTACAAGGTGAGCACCAGCTTCGGCGCCGGACAGCGGTTCGCCACGCGGCGATCGGACGTGCTGCTGCACGTGTGCACGCACGCGCAGTACACCACGGCGCAGGTCGTCAATATGCTGCGGCACTTGGGAGTCGAAAAACTGCCGGAGACAATGCTGATCACGCTGGCCCGGCAGGAAACGCGCACCACGCCCAAGTAGTGCGGTGGCGCGCTAATACCGCACGCTCAGTCCGCCAGCTTCTTCAATTCCGGCGACTTCTCCTTGAGCTCGGCGATTGCGGTGTCGATCGCCTTGGTCCAGGTTTTGTGCTCGTCGTCGGCCAGGTCGATCACGCTGGCCGGCGGGTCGACCTTAATGAGATGGTAAACCGGCTTTTCGCCGCTGAAGTCGGCCACCACGACCCGCGGGCCTTTCTCAGGCAATTCCTGGTCGCCCACCACGACTTTCGACTTGGTGACTTTCATCGTCGCTTCGTCGCGCGTGGTTTCGAGCGTGATGGGCAACGCAACCGGTCCGAGATGGAATTCCTCCTCGATCTTGGTCACGATGCCGTCGGAGTCCACTCGTCCGCCGCTCCCTTCGACCTCAAGCGCCTTGTCGCCCGACCTGAAGACGACGAAAAATGTGTACTCGGGCTTGCCCTCCGGCTCCTTGGTCATGCCGAAGCAGGCCATCGGTTTGCCGCCGCGGCTGATCACGCAGGCGCCAATGTGGCCGGCGACCTTGTCGCCCTCTTTGTAGATGAGATAGTCGGTCATCGAGTAGCCGGGCGATGGCTCGTCGGCGCGTATGCCTTGCACGAAAGCCGCCAGCACCAACATCGCGAGCACATGGCAGTTTACGGCGGTTCGTTTCATGTTCTTACTTTTCGGAATGCGACTGCGATGGAAAACCGCGCATAACGCAACCCACCGATGGCAATCGGTGGGCTTGGCGGTGATGTATGGATGGAACGCGGCTGAGGGCTTGGGCGGTGCTTTGGCAGACAGAAATGCCTGCACCACGGTGTTGCCCCACTATTCTACCTCTACCGCGGTTTTGGCGCGATGCTACCGCAGTGGGAGTTCGTAGCACGCGGCTTCTTCGTTGTTGCGAATCAATAGATACCGGCCGTACAGACAGAGCGTGTTCCAGCACTTTCCGTCGAGCGCTTTGAATTGGTCGAGCTCGCGGTAGCCGTCGGGCGTGGCGTCGACCATGGCCAGCGTGCCGGCCTCGCTCAATACGAGCAGCGTGTCGCCCACCAGCAGCAATTGCCCGTTCTGATAGCGGCCCTTTTTCCAGGCGCTTTCGCCTTCCGCCGAATCGAGCTTGACGCACTCCAGGATTCCGTCGGAGAGGCCGTAGGCGTAGCCGTCGCGAATCGCCACGTTGGTGAGCTTGGTGCGCAGGGCGCGGTTGTTGTGCCACAGCTCTTCCACGGTCCACCGGCCGTCGGCATCGACCGAGAGCCGCAGCAGAGTCGAGCCCTGACCATAGCCCTTGGAGAGGAAGACGCGGTCGTCGCCCACGGGCACCGCTTGCGAGGTGTTGGCTTGGGTGTTGCTGCTGCCGGGCCAGGGGTGTTCCCAAAGCTGGTGGCCCATGGCGGCGTCGTGCCCGCTCACCGTGTCCTCGTTCACGATCAGAATCTGCCGTGCACCGGCCAGCGTGGCCAGCGCGGGCGAGCTGTAGCTGATTTGCTTATTTCCTTCGGCCCATTTCTTTTCGCCGGTGTTTTTGTCGTAGGCGAGGAGCGAATGCCGCCTGCCGTCGGCCGGTCCGCCTCCGGGGACAACTACAGAATCGTCGACGATTAAAGGGGAAGCCGCCCGACCCCAGGTGACGCTCCACGATTCGTCCTTGGCCGTGGTGCCGACGACCTTGCACACGTCGATGCTGGGCCACACTTCTTTGCCGCTTGCGCCGTCGAGGCAGTGCAGAATACCGGTCGCACCGAGGGCGTACACCTTTCCTTCATGAATCGTGGGCGTGCTTCGCGGCCCGACGCCCCCCAGCGCCGACGTGTGCCGAGCGTCGGTGGCGTTGAACCACAGCAGCTCGCCGGTGAGCGCGTCGTAGCAGGTGACCAACTCCTCGTCGCCACGCTGCTCCATGGTGACGGCCACACCATTGACGACTGCGAAGCCCGACCAGCCGGCGCCGATCGGCTGCCGCCAGAGCGCTTTCGGCTTGCGCTCTTGCCAGCTTCGGGCGAGCTGCACGCCTTCGACTGTCGCATTGCGGTTTTTGCCCAGGAATTGGGGAAAGTCGTTGTCGGTCGTCTCGGTAATGCGCGACGCCGTGGCGGCGACCTTGTCGCTGACGGGCTCGGGTACGGCCAGGCGCTGATCGGGGGGAACCGTCCACCGCCACGACAGTTTCGGCATCATCCACCCGCTCACGCCGTCGATGCGCACGGCCATGCGAAGCGTTACGACGACGACGATTACGCCGATCCAGCCCATGAGCCGCTCGGCCCAGGTGTAGCCGCTGCCGAAGGTGAACCACACGGCCAGCACGCAAAACGCCGCGAAGGCGAGCACCACGCTCGTGATGTTGAGAATCGAGCGGTCGGTCGGACCCACGCTCGATGGAAGCAACAGGAACACGATGCCCAATCCGATGAGAATGGCGATGGGCACGCTCACGCCGAGCGACGGGAACAGGCGGCCGCGGCGGGGGCGGGGGCGCGCAGCGTCGGGGGAAGCGGGCTTGGGGGGGGACGGAGGGGTGGATTCACTCACGATGAACAACTCCCAGAGTTGATTTGGCATGGGCAAAGCGCCACATGAATGCGGCGGCTATCGGCGCTACCGGGGGCGCAACGTCTTCAGATACGCGTACAGGTCGGCCAGCTCCTCGTCGCCCGACTCTTGCAGCAGGCCGGTCGGCATCAGCGATTGCCGGCTGGGCGTCATCGACAGAATCTCCTCGCCGGCCACGCGCAGCGTCTGGTCGGCGCCGGTCTGCACGAGCGTTCCCTCGGGCGATTCGTACACCAGCAGTCCATGGTACACCTTGCCCGATCGGGTAACGACCTGCGAGGTCTGGTACAGCGGCGAAACGTCGCGGCTGGGATCGACGATGGCCGCGAACAGGTCGTCGCGCGACAGCCGCCCGGTGATGCCGGCCAGGTCGGGCCCGAGCCGCGCGCTGCCGCCGTGGCACTTCGCGCACGAGCGGCGATCGTAGGCTTCGCGGCCGCGCTCGGTGTCGCCGGCCGACCAGTCGATCGCCGCGAGTCGCTTTTGCCACTCGGCTGCCGATGCGCCGCCGAAACCGGACAGCAGATCCACCGCGTCCGCATGCGCTTCGGCGAACCAGTCGAACCAGGGCTGATAGCCTTGGACAAGGTCGCCGCCGTTTGTCTCTTTGATTTGGATCTTCTGGCGCGACCACGCGCTCATCAGCGACGACAGGGCCCGACGCGAGTTGACGTACTTCGCGTCGGCACAGAACTCGCGCAGCCGCCTGAGCGCGGTCGCCATTTCCGGCGTCGAGGCTTCGCCGCCGATCGAGCGCAACGCGACGGCCGCCGTTTCGACCACCGAAGGCTGTGCCGATTCGAGCGTGGCGACGAATCGGGCCCTGTCTTCAGCCTGCGGACGGCGAGCCAACACTGGCGCGATTGCGTCGCGAATTGAAAAGTCGTGCCACTGCCGCCGCAGCACGGGGAGCGCCTCGTCGTCGGGCAGTTCGGCCACCAGGTCGACCAGATCGCCCGACCAGCGAGCGTCTTCGTCGTCGGCCGAGCGCTCGATGATCCGCCTCGTCGCCGTGCGGCGCTGCTCTGCTGGCATGGGCGCTGCCAATAGGCTGTGCTCGGGCAAGCCGAACTCGGGATGCTCGACGATCACCTCGGGAAGCGCCGGATCGCGCCGGTATAGCTCGACCAGCGCTTCGCCCACGCGCAGCGGCCAGTTGCGGCTGGGATAAAGCTGGGCGGCGGCCATTTTCCCTTGCAGACGGACCAGCACGTCGGCCGCGCCGGCGGTGACAATTTCGTTGCGGTGGCCCGAAAGGCGCGAGAGAACGATGAGATCGTGAACCTGCTGCTCGATCGTACGATCGTCGCTATGCCACACGGCGCCGTCGGAGTACGGAGTGTCGTTCACGTCGACGCCGAGCGCCGCGGCAAGCCTGCCCTGCTCGGCAAACAGCGCCGGGTCGTCGGTTTCGTGAAAGTGCCACGCCTGCCGAACGCGGTCGAGGTCGGCCGCTTCGGCGCGAAGCGTGTAGCCGGCGTACACGTCGGGCTGGGTCGGCTCGACCCGCAGATCGCCCAGCGCCGCCTGGATCAGTCGCACGGCCTCGAGTCGGCGGGCATCGTCCTCCGCCTCGACGAACAAGGCCACAGCATCGACCGCATGTTCGGGTCGCAGCTTACCGCGGAAGTACCGTCGCCAGAGCCGGGCCGAAAGCTGTGCGATTGGGGCACTGTCGGCTGCGTCGTCGTCCGCGTCGTCGGTAGCATCCACGGTGTCGGCGTCGGCCGCATCGGCGACATGGATCGGTTCGTCGAGGTCGACGTTTTTGCGATGCAGGTCGGCCAGCAGCGCAGCCGCTCGAACTCGCCGGTCGCGGCGATCGAGCATGGCACTCCAATGGGCCGATTCGGCCTCGGCACTGAGCGGGCCCAATGCGGCCAGCGCTTCCCAGGCAGTGCGGGCCTCACGCGGATGTCTGCTATATGTCATTCGTGCGAGTCGCCGCTCGCCAGCCTTTCCCTGCGGACGGCGGCCGAGCGACCACGCCGCGCGCGCCAGAATCTCCGACTCCTCGTCGCCCGGACCGGTCTGAGCCAGCACGGCATCATACGTATCGACATCGAGGCCGTCGAACAGCTCGGTAAGGATCTCAATCGCTCGTATGCGGTGGCGGATCGAAAGGCGAGGTCTGGCGGCGGCATGCTGGAACGGATCGGCTCCCAGCTTTTGCGCGAGCGGCACCCACTCGGCCCGCGACCAGGCGGCCAGCGGCTGGTCGGCGTCGAGGACGGCGAGGAGCATTTCTTCCGGCGAACCCGGCGCGTCGGAATCATCGTCGCGCGCGGTCGGCGCTTCGCCGTCTTCTTCCGCGCGGTCTCCCACGTATCGCACGCGAAACACGCTGCCGCGCGTGCCGCGCCCGCCAATGGCGACGTACATTTCGCCTTCCGGCCCGACGGCCAGATCGACCGGGGCAAAACCCACGTCGCCCTTGGTTTCTAGGAAAATCTCGCGCTGGCTCGTGTACGTGGAGCCGCTGCGCTGGAGTGGAAAGTGGTAAACACGCCCCAGCGTCCAGCAGCAACTGAAAACGCCGCCGCGGTAATGGGCTGGGAAGTTGCGGTGGCGATACGTCTCCATGCCCGTGGGCGAGCCGCGGCCGATTTCGACCAGTCGCTCGACGCTGTCGAAAAAGTACGGTGGGCGGTTCCAGCTTCGCTGCCAGCCGGAAATCAGCCAGCCATGGTGCATGCCCTGGGCCACGTCGAACAATCGCGTGGGGCTGTACCAGGGAAGGTACTGGTCGCGCTCGCCGTCGGCGTCGACCGTCATGAGATTGCCGTCGGCGGAGAACGTAAGGTCGTACGGATTGCGGAAGCCGTGCGCCACAATCTCCGACTGCTTTCCGTCGGGCGAGAATCGCAGCATCGCGCCGGAGCCGGGCTTGTGCACCGGCGAACCGGGCGTGGTGGCGAAGTCGGCCGTGACGCCTGCGTCGTTGCCGCAGGCCACGTAGAACCAGCCGTCGGGCCCGCGCGTGATGCCGTTGGCCCCATGCTCGGGATGACGCAGGTGAGCCCAAATCTGGGGCTCGCCGTCGGCCCGGCCGTCGCCATCGGAGTCGACCAGCCGCATGAGCGAATCGTCGCCCGTGCAGATGAGGTCGTGTCCGTCGAACACCATGCCGTGGGCGCCGCTGGCGGGGATCATGGAAAAGAGCGTGGCGCGATCGGCGCGACCGTCGCCGTCGTCGTCGTGCAGGATATTCACGTAGTTGGGACCGGCGACCACGACGCGCCCCTGTTCGTCAAGCGTCATCGAGAAGATGTCGTGGGCCAGGTCGTCGCCGGCGTACAACGTCACTTCGAAACCGGGGGGCGCCGCGATGCCCAGGTCGTCGCCGCGGGTGATGGCGGGAGAAACAGCGATGTAGAGCGCGAGTGCGGCGGTTAGCGATAGCGCCGCGGAGCGCGAAACCGCAAGCGTGCGGTTGGCGCGATATGGTGGTGGCGGAGTTAGGCGGTGCGCCATGACGCGGGGGTTCCCTGGAAGACGGTTAGCGAAGGCGCCGCTATACGAGTGCGCCGCATTGCGATCGCGAGGGCGCTGGCACCGGCTTCCATGGTAACCGTGCGAACTGGCGGCGACAAACCCGTAGCCGGCACGCTCCGTCGTGCCGTCCGCCTGTGGACGAAGACGCGCCGTTTCGCACCCCGGTTACGGCACGGCGGAGCGTACGACGCACAGTCCGTCATTCCGACGCAGGTGGGAATCCATGGGCGGACGGCACGCGGAGCGTGCCTGCTACGTCAGTTGTGCCAGGAGATTCCCCAACCGACGTGCGAACGAGGCTGCGGGCGATGGTGATGGTGATCGTGGTAGTCGAAGCCCCAACCCCAGTACGGGTCGGGACGCGAGTAGTAGTGCTCTTCCACAATCACCGGCACGCGCTGCGGCGGCGGAGCGGCCGCCACCGGCGGCGGTGTCTGCTGCATGGCGTTGATTACCCGCTCGCTCACGCCCGCATTCTTAAGTGAGATCAGATCGGGAACCTGTGGCCGCTGTGCCACGCCGTTGGCCTGGATGTGCGTGACAATGACGTCGTCGCTCAGGCCGGCCTGCGTCATCGATACCACGTCGGTCATCGTCACCGCGCCGGCCAGCCGCCGCCCCATACGCTGTTCGATGAGCAGATTGTTGCGGGCGACATCCGCGTCGATCGATTCGCCGATTGCCGCGCCGGTGAGCGCCCCGACGGCCGTGCCGATCGCCGCGCCTGCCAGGGGGTTGCCGTTGTGTTCGCCGACCGCCGCGCCGACGCCCGCCCCCGTCAGGCCGCCCAGAAACGCTCCCTGGTCGGCGTAGTAGGGCGACTTGCACCCGACAAGCATGGACGCCGCCGCCAGACCGAGCGCGCACACTGCCAGCAGACGAATAGAATTCATCGCAAAATCCTCGCACCTATTTCGACCCGGCACCGTGGCGCCAGGCAGCCAGCGATGCGCCGGCGAATTGAATTGGAAGGGTGCGGATGTTCGCCGCCCGGCGGTTTTGCGTCAAGATGAAACGGCGGCGGATGGGAAAGCTGGGAAGCGGGTTGCGACGATCAACATCGAAACCTGAAGCGTAAGCGAGGAACCGGTCGGGCGCTTCACCCGTTCCCAGCCCGAACTACAATCCGGAAAATCAGTTAGCGCGAAGCGAACGGGAAAACGACGAAACCCGCGCGCAGCGCTATTCCTCACCCTTCCAAATATCGGCTAGAAGGCCGGGGCGGTGGAACTTCTTCCTGGTCGCGTCGTCGTCGATCAGGTCCAGGGTGCCCGGCACGCGATAGGCGACGAGTTTCCAGCTTCCCTCCGAACCGTCGAAGAATCCTTCGGGCGTGACGACCAGCTAGTCCTTGCCGGCATGGAATTCACGTTGCCACGCAAGGCTGTGAAGCGTCTCATCAATCAAACTCCAGCAAGGACCTCCTCATGGATGTACTTGGAAATCCGTTCTCTGTCGTCCAGGGAGGAAAACTGTTTCCCAATCACGTCTGAGAGTTGAGCCAAAGGGCGCCGGTCTATTTGGGTTTGGTCTTCGAAGATCGCCACGCTCGCAATACTCGAAATATGCTTCTCAAGTGTCAAGCACGTAATCACGACGTTTTGGCATTTGTAATTGCTGTTGATTGCAAAAACGAGCCACGGACGAGTTCCCGCGATATGGCAATCGACCTCATATAAACCCTTGGGGTCAAATCTGGGATCCGTCCATTTCATGGTGAGGCGTTCTTGTGGAACCCGGTCGCTCATGAGAGCAGCGAAGTCCTCGAAAAATGTCGTCTTAGCGACTTCCCTCGTTATATTGACTACGTTTGATGTCTTGCTTAGCGCCTGCAAAAACGAGAACAGAGCGTCGCCAAATCGATCCTCGGGAACCTCCAACCGGAGTTCGCCATCGCGATTCTCAACGCCGCCGGCGTTAGCCCGCAGGCCGTTAACCCAGAAGTTACC
>CAYQAJ010000229.1:0-8557 GCA_964415245.1 uncultured Pirellulaceae bacterium
CCGAAGCCAAGGCCGAGGTGATGCACGCCGCCGACGAGTTCGAGTGGTTCGCCGAAGAGGGCAAACGGGCCTACGGCGACGTGATTCCCCACGCCAAAGCCGGCAAGCGGCACATCACGCTCAAGCACCCGGTCGGCGTGGTGGGCGCGATTTGCCCGTGGAACTTTCCCGTGGCGCTGATGGCCCGCAAGGTGGCGCCGGCGCTGGCGGCCGGATGCACGATCGTGTCGAAGCCGGCCAGCCAGACGCCGCTCGCCACGGTCGCCATCTTTCAGGCGATGGTCGACGCTGGCGTTCCGCAGGGCGTGGCCAATCTGGTCATCGGGCCGGCGGCCGAAATCGCCGAGGAGTTTTTGACCAACCGCCTGTGCCGCAAGATCAGCTTCACCGGCTCGACCGAAGTGGGCAAGGAGCTGATGCGGCGGTGTGCCGACCAGGTGAAGCGGATCGGGCTCGAACTGGGCGGGCACGCGCCGTTCATTGTGTTTCCCGACGCCGACCCCGAGGTGATCGCCAAGCTGGCCGTAACGGGCAAGTTCCGCAACAACGGGCAGGTGTGCATCGCCCCCAGCCGCTTCTACGTTCACGGCGACGTGGCGAAGAGTTTTACCGAGGCGGCGGTCGAGTTCACGCGAAAGCTCAAGCTGGGCAACGGGCTCGACGAGGGAGTCGAAATCGGCCCCATGTTCGAGGAGCGGGCCATGCAGCACGCCCAGGCGCTGATCGACGACGCCAAAAAGTGTGGCGCCAAAGTGCTCACCGGCGGCGGGCGCAGCACGCGGTTCGAGCGGGGTTATTATTTTGAGCCGTCGGTGCTGGGCGACGTGCCGGCGACCGCGCGCATTCTCACCGACGAGCCGTTCGCGCCGGTCATGCCGCTGATGAACTTCAACAAGCTCGACGAAGTCGTCGCGGCGGCCAACAACACGCCCTACGGCCTGGCCGCCTACGTTTTCACCAACGACCTGTCGACCATGTGGCGCATGGCCGAGGGACTCGAAGCGGGCATCATCGGCGTAAACGACCCCGTTCCCGCCACGGCCCAATGCCCCTTCGGCGGCATGAAAGAAAGCGGCCAGGGCCGCGAGCTGGGGCGGGAAGGGCTGAACTCGTACCTGGAGACAAAGTACATCTCGATCGGACTGCGGTGAGGGGGGAGTCGAGAGTCGAGAGTCAAGAGTCGGTAGCAGGAGCGGCGCTAGCGGGTATCGTGAAGGTCAGGCTGTGCCTGACGTCGGGGTTGAAGCATGCGCTGGATTGTCAAGTACATGCTGGGAATAGTACCGCTCGCGCTGTGCATGCTCGTGGCGCTTTCCTATGCGTATCTCGCTGAACGGGAAGTCTATGTGGTGGTAGGCGGCTGGCATTTGAGACCGGAGTCATCCCGAAACATCGTAATGATCTTCAGTTTTGCCGGAGTAGTGTTCACTCTAATTTGGTTCGCCTTCTGCCTCTTTCACGATTGGCGAGCGTGGGATGATCGGCGGCAACTGCGAAGAGCATTGAACAGCGAAGAGCACGACCGCCGTCGGTGAGCTTGGGCTTTGGCCTCGGTGGGGACATCATGGCATACGAAAAGTTTGACCCGAACGACCCCGAGGCGGCATCGCGGATGCGGGCATTTTTCAGCCCGCAGCAAGTCGACCAGCAGATTCGCCAGGCGATCCAGTTCTGCTGGCTGGCCCTGCCACCCGAGAAGAAGAACGTCGACGAAGTCGAGTCCCAAATTCGCAAGATCGTCGACCGCGCTCTGAAAGACCTGCGCGACGACGCGGCGACTTTCGGCTTGGGCGACGACTAACGACCGGCGACCGTTGACCGCCGGCGCCCGCGTGGGACAATGGACTTGCCTCTTTGGTCGCTTGCTCCCCCGAGCGTGCGGCAACTGAGCCTGATACGTTAGGCGGCAGAGGAGAATCTAGTTCGGCGAGGGCCAATATGAGCTGGCGAAAGGGAGCAAAGCTGTTTCGGGAGATTTGGCCGCTTATCCAAGCATATATACCAGAGGACGAATTCCGCGCGGAGTTCTTAAGGGACTTACTCGGTTTTTTCATGGACTGTGATATGGACGGCACAGATCTCAGGCGAATTCATCCCGAAATCGACAAGGCACTCGACGAACTCGGCGTCGGCAAGGGCTGACGCGTAATCGCGGGCTCATCCTGATTCGCTGCTGGCGGGCGGGTTTTGCGGTAGAGTCCGTGTCAAGTGGCCCAGCAGCAGCAGGCAGGTTAGCTCTTCCGTTTGCGACCTGCGACCTTCCCGCAATTCCACGCGAGCCCCGCCTGTTCCACACGCGTGCCCACCGTGTATATGCAGGGAAGCCCCGGTTCGTCGATCTGCTGCTAGCCGACCGGGGCTTACCTACTCAAGATGCTTTCGCGGTAGCGAGATCTTCAGTACGGTCCAGCCCTGCCACCCACTCGACGTGTTGCGTTATTCGGGATACTCCGACACATAGATCGCTTTGACTTGGGTGTAATCGCGCAGCGTATCTTCGCAGTTCACGCCGCCGCCGGGGCCGCCGGAGATGCCTTGGCCGCCGTAGGGAATGCCGTAAGCCACCGTGTTGTGGCAGTTCACCTGGCAGGTGCCGTCGCGGAATTGCTTGGCCAGGGCGACGCCGCGCTCCACGTCGCGGGTCCACACGCTTGCGCCCAGGCCGTAGGGTGAGCTGTTGGCAAGCTGCAGCGCTTCCTCGGCCGAGCTGACCGGGCACACGGTCGCGAACGTGTGGAACACTTCGAGTGGGTTGCACTCGACGCCCGGCCGCGTGCGGTACAGCGCCGGCTTCAGATAGTAGCCATTACGACCGGCCACCTCGGCCAAGCCGCCCGCGAGAATAGGCTGTCCGCCGCGGGCGATCGTTTCGCGCTGCGCTTGCAGGATGCGGCGCCGCTGCGTGGGATTGACCACGGCGCCGAGCTGCGTTCCCTCGTCGGCCTGGTAGCCGATTCTCAATTCCGAGAAGAACGCCTTCTGGGCGTCGATGAAGTCGTCGGCGATCTTGCTGTCGACGAACACGCGGTGGATCGTGCAGCACGTCTGGCCGTAGTGCTGGTTGGTGTACTTGCCGATGAGCCGCGCCACGCGCTCGGGATCGGCATCGCCCAGCACGATCGCGGCGCCGTTACCCCCCATTTCGCGCTTCATCCGCGTGCCGTGCCGATCGCACGTGCGCAGAATCTCTTGCCCCACGCCGGGCGAACCAGTGAACGAGATGTACCGCACGCCCGCGTTCTCGGCGATGCACTGGCCGGTGATCTCGCCGCGACCGGGCAGCACGTTGACGACGCCCGGCGGGAAGCCCGCTTCCTCGGCCAGCTTGCCGATGTACAGGGCCGACAGCGGCGTATCCTCGGCCGGCTTAACGAGCACGCAGTTGCCCGCCAACAGCGCCGGGAACATGAACCACGACGTGAGCACGAGCGGGTAGTTCCAGGGAATGATTCCCGCCACCACACCCCACGGCTCGCGGTAGGTGTAGCCTTGCACGCCTTCCGCCACTTCCTGCGCCGGGCCGTCGCCCATGTGCACGCGGCGGGCCACTTCGCAAAAGTATTCGGCGCACGAGCGGATATGCGTGAAGTCGCCCTCGGCCAGCTCCGACACCTTGCCGCCGTCGCGAATTTCACAGGCGATCAGCACGTCGCGATCGCGATCGCACAGGTCGACCAGCTTCGTGACGAGCGCGATGCGCTTCTCCAGGTCGGTGTTTTTCCAGCCGCGGCCGCCGTCGCCATGATAGGCCCGATAGGCCGCGTCGACCGCCGCGGCGACTTCGGCCTCACCCATCTCACACACGGTGGCGAGCACTTCCTGCGATCCCGGGTCGGTGGTCTGAAAGGTGGCGTTCATCGAGCCGGGTACACTCTTGCCGCCGACGATTCCGCCCAATGGCTTGCCGCCGCCAGTGCAGAACTGCGTGAACTTTTGCGGCGTCTTGAATGCTGCCGCGGTGAAGGCCCGGATTTCGGAGGTGGCGGTTGCCATAGTGAATCGTCCCTTGCAACAGGTGGTTGGCGATGTTGGTGAGAGCCTGTTTCAAAACCGTCTCGGAGAAGGGGACAGGCACACTTTGCTCCGCGGACTGCGCAAAATGAGCCAGTCCCCGACGGTTTTGAAACAGTCTCGTATCGATCGTAAGCGATACTTGCGAATTGTGACTTACGCCGATTTTATCATCGTGGGGCGCAAGTGCCACGGGGGCCTCGTTCTGACTCTTCTTAACGAAGCCTGCGAACCTGCGGTAGGGAAGCGCCGCTTTCTGGCAGCCGCTGTCGGGTACAATTCGAGTTTCGCCGTGTTTCTGGTGCACACTGTGTCCGGGCGCTGTTCCGCATGTTACAGGTAACCGATGTCGCGTGTCCCGCTTGCGGTTGCGTGTGCGACGATCTGACGCTCACGATCGAGGAGAATCGCGTTACCGACGTCGGGCCTCCCTGCCGGTTGGCCGAGCGCTGGTTTCTGGAGCACTCTCGCTCGCACGCCGCGGCAGTCGCCATCGAGGGGAACGAAGCGACGCTCGATGCGGCACTCGAACGCGCGGCAGCGATTCTCGCTGAAGCCCGCTACCCGCTCATTTACGGGCTGTCGCGTAGCAGCACCTCCGGCCAGCGCGCGGCGTGCGATCTGGCCGAGCGCGTCGGCGGCGTGATCGACACCACCGCGTCGATGTGCCACGGCCCTTCGATCATGGCACTGCAGGCCGTCGGCGAATCGACCTGCACGTTGGGCGAAGTGCGCAATCGCTGCGACCTGGTGCTCTTTTGGGGTTGCCATCCGGCCGAGTCGCATCCCCGGCATGCCGAGCGATACTCGGTTACACCGCGCGGCGAGTTTGTTCCCGAAGGACGGGCCGGCCGCACCGTCGTCATGATCGGCGACGAGCGCGAAGTGCGCGACTGGCGGCTCGACGGCAACGGATCGAAGCCGGACATCGTGATCCCCGTTGCACCGGGGCGCGATTTCGAGGCGATCGCCACGCTGCGGATGCTGCTCAAGGGATTGCCGGTGAGTTCGACCTCGCGCCAGCATACCGGCGCCGCGCTTCCCGACCTCGAATCGCTCGCCGCGCGCATGATGGCGTGTCGCAGCGGCATCGTCTTTTTCGGCCTCGGGCTGACCGGCACGTCGTGCGATCAGCCATTGGCCGAAGCGTCAGGGCACGCCAACGTCGAGTGCCTGCTGCGGATGGTCGAAGAGCTGAACGCCGTCACCCGCTTCTACGCGCGTCGCATGCGATTGCAGGGCGACGTTTCGGGGGCCGACAGCGTGCTGTGCTGGCGGACCGGTTATCCGTTCAGCGTCGATCTGGCCCGCGGCTACCCACGCTACAATCCCGGCGAGTACTCGGCGGGCATTCTGCTTGAGCGGCGCGAGGCCGACGCCTGCCTGATCATCGGGTCCGAAACGCTCCCCGCGTTTTCGCCGGCGGCCCACGAGCACCTGCTGGCCATTCCCACCATCGTGCTCGACTACCCGGCGACGCGGTCCGGCTACACGCCGACGGTCCACATTACCACGGCGCCCTATGGGCTGTTTGCCGCCGGCACGATCTACCGCATGGACGAAGTGCCGCTCCGGGCCGGCGGCTACTTGGCGTGCGAGTGGCCGACGGACGAAGCCGTGCTACGGCGGCTAAAGGCGCTTCTTGGGGATTCTCCGGCGAATCGGGCGGCAACACGGAACTAAATGCGCAGTGCCAGCGTCAAAAGCCGATCGCGCCGTGCCTCGATGGAACGCGCCCTGTGGTTCGGCAATAGCGCGATAGTGGACCGGCGCGATGCCGCACGTTACGCTAGGTGCGCCGCTGGCAATGGCGGACGTTGGGTGCGGCAATGCGTCGCCCCGTTCGCACTCGCGGTAAGGCAACAATTCAATTCGGAGTATCCCAACATGTCTCTCGACAAGGTGCTGCGTCGTTGGCTGTGGCTGGTTCTGCTGTTGGTGGCCGCGTGCGCGATGCCTGCGCACGCTCGCTATGCCCGGCCCGATCTGGTGAAGATTCCCGTCGACCGGCTCACCAAGAACTTGGAAGACCTGGCCAAGAAGGAGCCCAAGGACGCGACCATCCGGTTCAATCTGGCCCGCGCACATGCGATGGCCTACGCCCTCAAGACCGACACCGCCGAGGTGCGCCGCGGCGAGGAAGCCTCGGGTGCCTGGTTCGGCTTTGAGCCCACGCACGTGCCATTCCAAGCCGAGCCCACCGAGGACGAAGCCAAACTGGCGGCAGCCAAGAAGCAACTCGACCAGGCGATTGCGGTGTATCGCGAAGTGTTGATGCTCGACCCCGAGAACTTATCGGCCGCATTGGGCTATGCGTGGTGCCTGGATCAGGCGAAGGATATGAAAGCGGTTGAGGAATACCGCCGCGTGATCGAGCTGGCGTGGAAAACCGAGAAGGACCTGAAGATGGCCGATCTGGGTTGGCACTCGGTGACCGCCGAAGCGGCCGGTTACCTGATTGCCAAGCTCGACCCCAAAGACGACGCCAAGGAAATCGCCACGCTCAACAGCCGCATCGAGCAAATGAAGCGCGTGCCCCGGCCGATCACGCCCGTGGTCATTCCGCTCCGCGACGGGCTCTCGGTCTATGAGCTCGAAGACCGCTCGGCCAGTGTCGCCTTCGACGCCGACGGCACGGGCTTACAGAAGCAATGGACGTGGATCACTCCCGATGCCGGCTGGCTGGTGAGCGACCTGCCGGGCAGCGGCAAAGTCACGTCGGCGCTGCAACTCTTCGGCGGCGTGACATTCTGGATGTTCTGGGACAACGGCTACCAAGCGCTTGCCGCGCTCGATAACGACGGCGATTCGGAACTGTCGGGCGACGAGCTCATCGGGCTCGCCATCTGGCACGACCGCAACAGCAACGGAATCAGCGAACCGGGCGAAGTAAAGCCGCTCGCCGACTGGGGCATTACGTCCATCTCGTGCCGCTGGGAGCGCGACAGTTCTCAGCCCGAAGGCATCCCGTATTCGCCCGAAGGAGTCGTCTTCCGCGACGGCACGACCCGGCCGACGTACGACATTGTGCTGCAACCGCGGTAGAGCTTGGATTCAGATCGCGCATACTGGTCTCTTTCAAGGGCCGCCGCGCCTCGTTTGTCGGCCCGCCGACCTTGCGGGCGAAACGCCTGGGCGCAACTGTGGAGGAGGATGGGCAGCACGATTACCGCCAGCAGCACCCACCACAGTGCTCGGAACGGTCGGCGGCCTCGATATCGGTCGTGTTCTTCTTTCTCGAAATGGATGAGCTCGCGGTCGCGCCGCCACTGCCTGAAGTCGTTGCTCATCGGATACCTCCGCGTGATATGCCGCGCCAGTTGGTCGCGACAACCATTATCGCAATCGGAGCGGCGGCACGATCAGCCACACACTGTGCGAAGGTAGAAACCTCGCGTTTTGTGCGCTGCCCTCACACGTGGCGTGAACGAACTGCCCTCCGAGAGCGATTGTCAAACGGGCGCGTCGTCGGGCCACGGCCCTTCATAGGGAAACCGATGAATGGCGTGCATGCACTCGGAAAGGGCCTTGGCCAGCGTGCTGCCCCAGCCGGTCGGCGTATACGGGGCCGTGCTCTGGTTGGTCTGTTTGTCGGCTTGCGCGACAAACCGCATCGATTGATCGATCCCCTGGGGAATGCACTCGCGCACCACGATCCGAAACTCGATCTCCCGCCCGCCTTGTTGCTTCTTCATGGAGAAGAATTGGAGGTGCGACAACTGCTCGCCAGGGTGCGACTGCGCGAGTTCCCAGTCCGCCATGCGTCGTCTCCGGTGGAATGATGATACGAGCAAGACTTCGTTCGGGTAGCAGATTCCCGTCGGCTTCCGACATTCAGGCGAAACTGGCCAGCGCTTCGGCTTCCGTTTCGTACAGGTCGACCAGCGCTTGCAGCCGCACGATTCGCAGCACTTCGGCGACGCGAGCGCCAGCCTCGCAGACTTTCAATACCCCGCCGCACTTCTTGACGGTGGTGAAGCTGGCGATCAGCTCACCCACTCCGCAACTGTCGATGCAGGTCAGTTCATTCAGCCGGATGAGGACTTGCGGCGCATCCCCGTCCGTTGGCGTTTGGGCGGCGGCCAGCTTTTTGACATGCTGGGCCAGCAATTGACTCTCCGGCCCGAACATCAGGGCTCCATTCAAATCCAGGACGGTCACGTTATCGGTCTGGCGCGTGTCGATGCGGAGCATGGTGGTTCCTTTCCTTCCGGCGGCGGGCGCGAAAGTAGTCGATGCGATCGGCCCGAGCAAGGCAGTGCAGCAGGGGTTTCGTGAGTTGCGTCATCGTACCAGGGCGCCGCGTGCGTTTCCACCATTTCATGCGGCGAGGTGCCGAGGTTCGCGATGGCCGATCTTCCCTTTTTCAGCTTGCGTTGGTGGTATGCGGATCGAACCGGTTCGTCAAGGGCCAAAGGGGGAAACGCCGCGGCGCACCCGCTATACTGGGTCGTGCGGCCGTGGACTTCGACTCAGAGAATCGCAGGTGCGATGATCCGCTCCTTGCCGATCCGCATTTTGAGCTTATCCAAACACCGTCTCAGAG